>NZ_JBIRHU010000006.1:0-301178 GCF_044328675.1 Streptomyces sp. NPDC017890 | reverse complement strand
GGGCTCGCGGGGCTGGCCACCGACTTCGGTATCAGCGTGGACGACACTCCCCCGGCGGTCGCGCCCACCGGCTCGTCAACGGCAGCGACTGCCCCCCCCCCCCCCCCCCCCCCCCCCCCCGCCCCCCCCCGGCCCCCCCGGGGCCCCCCCCCCCCCCCCCCCCCCCCCCCCCCCCCGCGCCCGGTCACCGCGGCACGGTTCAGGCGCCGCTCTCCCGGAGCATGTCCTCACGCTCGACGAGCTTCACGCGCGCGCGCCCCTGCGGCTCACCCAGCGCCTTCTCCGCGGCGTCGAGGCGGTACCAGCCGTCCCAGGTGGTGAAGCGGACGTTCCGCTCGGCGAGGAAGGCGTCCACGGCCTCCGGCGCGGGCGACGCGGGCGTCTGCAGCCTGTCGTTCGCGTAGTCGTCCAGCAGGTTGGACACCGTCTCGTTGGCGTCGCCCTTGGTGTGGCCGATCAGGCCGACCGGGCCGCGCCGGATCCAGCCGGTGACGTACGTGGACGACAGGGGCTCACCGGACTCCTGGACGACCCGGCCGCCCTGGTCCGGGACCGTGCCCGAGTCGATGTCCCAGGGCAGCTTGGGCAGCTGGTCGGACAGGTAGCCGACGGCCCGGTAGACCGCCTGGACGTCCCAGTCCTTGAACTCGCCGGTGCCCTTGACGTTGCCGGTGCCGTCCAGCTCGGTGCGCTCGGTGCGCAGGCCCACGACCTTCCCGTCCTCGCCGAGGATCTCGGAGGGCGACTCGAAGAAGTGCAGGAACAGCTTGTGCGGCCGGTCGCCGACGTCGCGGATCGCCCAGTTCTCCAGGGTCTTGGCGACCATGTCGGCCTGCTTGTTGCCGCGCCGGGTCGCGATCGAGCCGTCGTCGTAGTCGATGTCCTCCGGGTCGACGATCACCTCGATGTTGGGGGAGTGGTCCAGCTCCCGCAGCTCCATCGGGCTGAACTTCGCCTGCGCCGGGCCGCGGCGGCCGAAGACGTGGACCTCCAGAGCCTTGTTGGCCTTGAGGCCCTCGTACACGTTCGGCGGGATCTCGGTGGGCAGCAGCTCGTCCGCCGTCTTGGCCAGGATGCGGGCCACGTCGAGGGCTACGTTGCCGACGCCGAGGACGGCGACCTTCTCCGCCTCCAGCGGCCAGGTGCGCGGCACGTCCGGGTGACCGTCGTACCAGGACACGAAGTCGGCCGCGCCGTACGAGCCGTCGAGGTCGATGCCGGGAACGGACAGCGCCCGGTCCGCGGTGGCGCCCGTGGCGAAGATCACACCGTCGTAGAAGGTGCGCAGGTCGTCCAGGCTGACGTCGGTCCCGTAGTCCACATTGCCGAAGAGGCGGATCTGCGGCTTGTCGAGCACCTGGTGCAGGGCCGTGATGATGCCCTTGATCCGCGGGTGGTCGGGGGCGACGCCGTAACGGATCAGTCCGAACGGGGCGGGCATGCGCTCGAAGATGTCTATGGACACACCGGGGTCGGTGGCCACCTCGGACTTGAGCAGGGCGTCGGCGGCGTAGATCCCGGCCGGGCCGGATCCGACGATGGCTACCCGCAGAGGGCGGGGCATGTTCAGGTTCCCTTCGAGCGGTGACAGATCGACTCTGCGGGAAGCCTAAACTGAGGCAAGCCTAAGTCGGTACGCGGGTCCGGTCTATGAGGCCATAAGGGCGGCTTATGGGTTCTCATGGGGTGGCTTTGTGCCCGGCTTTGTGTCCGGGCTGTGTCCGGGTTTGAACCACCCGGCACGGGTGACGCAGGCGTGAGGCGCGACGATCGCGCCCCGGGTCCACCTCACGAGGGGAGTCTGCGTGCACCGTCCGGACGACCGCCCGGATCCGAACCGGTGGCGGGCCCTCTGGGTGACCCTGGTCGCCGGATTCATGACCCTGCTGGACGTGACGATCGTCGCCGTCGCCCTGCCCTCCATGCAGCGGGGACTGCACACCTCGGCGGCGTCCGTGCAATGGGTCGTGTCCGGGTACGCCCTCGCGTTCGCCCTGACCCTGGTGACGGCCGGCCGCATCGGCGACACCTTCGGCAGACGACGCGTCTTCCTCGTCGCACTGGCCGCCTTCGTGGTCTTCAGCGCCGCGGCGGGGGCCGCGCCGGGCATCGAGCTGCTGGTGGTGGCCCGGATCGCCCAGGGAGTCGCCGCGGGCAGCCTCGCGCCGCAGAACTCGGCACTGATCCAGCAGATGTTCCGGGGCGCGGAACGCGGGCGCGCGTTCGGACTGTTCGGCGCCACCGTGGGGGTGTCCAGCGCCGTGGGGCCGGTCGTCGGCGGTCTGATCCTCGCGCTGGCCGGCCCCGAGGGCTGGCGGTGGATCTTTTACGTCAACGTCCCGATCGGCGCCCTGGCCCTCCTCCTCGGCTTCCGCCTGCTCCCCCGGGTGGCCCCCGGCGGCCGCGGACACCTGGACCCGGTGGGAGTAATGCTCCTCGGTGCCGGGATCCTGGCCCTGATGCTGCCGCTCGTCCTCGCCGAGGGCGGCGGAGTGGGCCGGGTGTGGTGGCTGTTCCCGACGGGACTGCTCGTCCTGTTCGCCTTCGTGCGGTGGGAGCGCCGCGTCGCCCGCCGCGACGGACAACCGCTGCTGGACCCCGGGCTGCTCACCGAGACCCGCGGTTACGCCACAGGGGCGGGCCTCGCCGCCCTGTACTTCGTCGGCTTCAGCGGGGTGTGGCTGGTGTTCGCGCTCTTCTTCCAGAACGGGCTGGGATTCTCGCCCCTCATGTCCGGCCTGGCGGTGACCCCGTTCGCCGTGGGCTCCGCCACCGGGGCGGCCGTGGCGGGCCGGCTGGTCGACCGGCTGGGACGGCTGCTGACCGTCTGGGGACTCGTCCTCGTCATGCTGGGGCTCGGCACGACCGCGCTGGTGCTCTGGCTCGCCCCCTCCGACCGGGCCGCCTGGATCGCGGCCCCGGCGCTGCTGGCCGGCGGGCTCGGCAGCGGCTGTGTGATCTCCCCCAACATCACGATGGCGCTGCGGGACGTCCCGGTGCGGATGGCGGGCGCTGCCGGGGGTGCCCTGCAGACGGGGCAGCGCCTCGGCGGCGCTGTGGGCACCGCCGCGCTGCCGGGGCTGTTCTACCTGACGCTGGACGCCACCCACGACGACTACCACGAGGCCGTGGCCCTCTCGGTCGGCTCCGGGGTCGCCGCCATGCTGTGCGCGCTGGCCGTCGCGGTCTTCGACTGGCGTCGGGACCGCTCCGACCGCGCCGGGCGCTGCCCGCCGGAGACGTCCCACAGCCACACCCACGCGGGGCAGGGCTGAGACGCTCCCGGCACGACGGCGAACCGGCCCGGCGCGCTCAGCGGCGTTTGCCGAACTTCCGCAGCATCTCCTGGGCCTGCGCGCGGCGGCGGGGGTCCGAGGCGGCCCGGCGGACCTGCTCCGCCGTCCGGCGGCCCTGCGGGCTGCGCGCGAAGCGCTTGATCCGGTCCAGCATTCCGGCCATGACGTTCCTCCGAGTCGACGACGGATCTTCTTGTCCGTCCTCCTACCCCGCGGCCCTGCGCTCACCCCGGCGGCCGTCCCCGGGTTTGACCGCTCCGTGCCGGGCGACCCGCAGTAGCAGGACATCCGAAGCGAACGCCGTGAGGTGAGCAGTTGTGGCCGGCAACCAGAAGTCCAAGGCCAAGATGGAGCAGGCCAAGGGGAAGGCCAAGGAAGCGGCCGGCCGGGCCGTCGGCAACGAGAGGATGACGGCCGAGGGCCGCGCCGAGCAGTCCAAGGGCGACGCCAGGCAGGCCAAGGAGAAGGGCAAGGACACGTTCCGGCACTGACACCGGAACCGACGGGCGGCACACGGGCCGCGGAACCCGGCACACGGCCGGTTCCGCGGCCCGTTGCGCGGGGGCTGCCGCCAGGAACGCGCATGTCCTGGCGGGGCCGGGACCGGCGCGAGGTGCCTGCGGGGCGCGCCGGTGCCGTCAGGGGACCGGCTGCTCCGCCCAGATGACCTTGCCGGCCGGGGTGTAGCGGGTGCCCCAGCGTTCGGCGAGCTGTGCGACGAGGAACAGCCCGCGCCCGCCCTCGTCGGTCATGGCCGCGTAGCGCAGGTGGGGCGAGGTGCTGCTGCTGTCGAACACCTCGCAGACCAGGCTGCGGTCGCGCAGCACCCGGACGTGGACGGTCTCACCGCCGTACCGGATCGCGTTGGTGACCAGCTCGCTCAGGATCAGTTCGGTCGTGAACGCCAGCTCGTCCAGTCCCCACTCGGCCAGCCGTCCGGTGACCTGGGAGCGCACCTCGCCGACCGCCGCCGGGTCGTTCGGCACCTCCCACTCGGCGACCCGGTCGGGACCGAGCGCGTGGGTGCGGGCGACGAGCAGGGCGATGTCGTCGCCCGGCCGGTCCGGGAGCCGGGCGTCGAGCACGGCCCGGCAGGTCTCCTCGGGCGACTCGCCGGCCGTCTCCAGCGCCCGGCGCAGGTGTTCGAGGCCGACGTCGATGTCGTGCTCCCGGTCCTCGACGAGCCCGTCGGTGTACAGCACGAGCCGGCTGCCCTCCGCCAGGCGCAGCTCGGTCGTCTCGAACGGGAGGCCGCCCAGGCCCAGCGGGGGGCCGACGGGCACCTCGGGGAACTCCACGCCGCCGTCGGGCCGGATCAGCGCCGGCGGCGGGTGGCCCGCCCGGGCGATCACACAGGTGCCGGAGACCGGGTCGTAGATCGCGTAGAGGCAGGTCGCGCCGGTGACCGGGGCGCTGCCGTCGTCGGCCGCCTCGTCCTGGTCGATGCGGCCGACCAGTTCGTCCAGCAGGCCCAGCAGCTCGTCGGGCGGCAGGTCGAGGGCGGCGAAGTTGTGCACCGCCGTCCGCAGCCGTCCCATGGTGGCGGCGGCGTGCAGCCCGTGGCCGACGACGTCACCGACCACGAGCGCCACCCGGGCCCCCGACAGAGGCAGTACGTCGAACCAGTCCCCGCCGACCCCCGCCTGCGCGGGCAGGTACCGGTAGGCGACGTCCAGGGCGTTCTGCTCGGGCATCCTGCGGGGCAGCAGACTGCGCTGGAGGGTCACCGCCATGCTGTGTTCGCGGGTGTAGCGGCGCGCGTTGTCGATGGAGACCGCGGCGCGCGCGACCAGTTCCTCGGCGAGTGCCAGCTCGTCCTCGTCGAACGGTTCGGGCTTCTCGGAACGCCAGAAGCTGACCACGCCCAGCACGAGGGTGCCCGCCCGCAGCGGCACGGTGATCAGGGAGTGGACGCCGTACTCCACCACCTGCGCGGAGCGTTCGCGGTCCTGGGCCTGCCAGCCGTGGGCGTCGCCGAGGCGGGGTTCCAGGACGGGCCGGCCGGTGTGCAGGGACCGGCCCTGCGGGGAGGAGGCCACGAAACGGATCTGCCGGCCCACGGGGTAGAGCGGGACCTCCTTGCGGATGCCACTGAGCGCGGAGCGGCGCAGCGGGGTGACGCCTCCCGGCTGGCCGCCGGCCAGTACGGTGTCGAACAGGTCCACGCTGACGTAGTCCGCGAACCGGGGCACGGCCAGCTCCGCCAGCTCCTCGGCGGTACGGGTGACGTCCAGGCTGGTGCCGATGCCCACGCCGGCGGCGTACAGGATGTCCAGGCGCTCCCGGGCGGTCTCGGCCCGGCCGGACAGGGCCCGCAGCTCCGTGGAGTCGCGGAGCGTGGCGACACTGCCGGCCGGTCCGCCCCGTACGTCGGTGGGCCGCTGGTTGACCGCCAGCAAGCGGTCCTTGACCAGATGCACCTCGTCCGTGGCGACCCGTCCGGAGACGAGCAGCTCCGCGGTGTCGGCCGGGAGCCCGAGGTCGGGGACCTGCCGCCCCTCGGCATCGGCGGGCAGGTCCAGCAGACGCTGCGCCTCGTCGTTGGCGAGCAGCAGCCTGCCCTCCGCGCCGACGATGAGCACGCCCTCCCGGACGCTGTGCAGGACCGCGTCGTGGTGCTCGTACATCCGGGTCATCTCGTGCGGGCCCAGACCGTGCGTCTGCCGCAGCAGCCGCCGGCCGACGAATGCCGTGCCCGCCGTCGCCAGGACCAGTCCGATGCCCGCCACGATCAGTACCAGCGGCAGCTGCCGCTCGGCGGCACCGCCCACGTTCTCCGTCGTGATGCCTGCCGAGACCAGGCCCACGACCGTGCCGTCGGCCGCCTTGACGGGGACGACGGCCTGCACCAGCGGGCCGAGCGTCCCCTCGATCTCCTCGGTCACCGTCTCCCCGGCCAGCGCGGGGGCGATGTCTCCCACGAACTCCTTGCCGATGCGGTCCGGCTTGGGGTGGGTGTAGCGGATGCCGTCGGTGTTCGTGACGGTGACGAAGTCCACGCCCGTGGCCCTGCGCACCGCCTCGGCCCGGGGCTGGAGGACCGCCGTGGGGTCGGGGCCGCGCAGCGCCTCCCGGATGCCGGGGGAGTCGGCGAACGTCGCGGCGACGGCGACGGACCGGTTGCGGGCCTCCACCGTGCTGTCGTGCCGTACCTGGAGCACCAGCGCGATGGCGGCGGCCACCACGAGCAGCAGGACGATGATCACGTTCATGACGAAGACCTGGCCGGCGACGCTGCGCCCGGACAGCGCCGAGCGCACGGCCGCGGCGCGCCGCGGCCGCCCCGCGCCCGCCCCCCGCCGCGACCGGTCCGCGTCGCGCGGGTGCCGGGCCGGCGGGCCGCTGGGACGACGGGGTGACCGCTCTCCCGATCGACCCATCAGTCGGACCATGTGCCCATGTCTACACTGCCGGGCGCGAGGAGGCGAGGGGCACCCCGGTGCCGGAGCGGTCCGCCGGCCCCGGGCCCGCCGCCGCCCTCACGGGTGACTCCCCCGCCGGGGGCGGCGGGTGGCGAGCAGCAGGGCGATGTCGTCGGGACGGTCCACGGCCTGGCGGGCGGTGACGACGATCCCGTCGGCGACACCCGCCAGCGAGTGGCTGCCAGGCCGTTCGGCGGGCGTCCCGGCCCTGGCCAGCGCCAGCCGCAGCGCGGTGATCCCGTCGTCGATGTCGGTGCCGGGCCGCTCCACCAGCCCGTCCGTGTAGAGGGCGAGGACGGCACCGGGCTCGACCGGGAACTCCGTCAGCGGGTACCGGGCCCCCGGGTCCACGCCGAGCACCACACCGCCGGGCAGGTCCAGTGCCTCGGTGCGTCCGTCCGGGTGGCGCAGGAGAGGCGGCAGGTGCCCCGCGCGGGCCGCGCAGGCCCGTCCGGTCGCAGGGTCGAGGCGGACGTAGCAGCAGCTCGCGAACAGACCCGGGTCCAGGTCGGTCAGCAGGTGGTTGACGCCGCTCAGCACCTCGTCGGGCGGACGGTCGCCGAGGGCGAAGGCGCGCACGGCGCTGCGCAGTTGCCCCATCGTGGCCGCCGCCTGCACGCCGTGCCCCTGCACATCGCCGATGACCAGGGCCATGCCGTCCCCCGAGGCGACGACGTCGTACCAGTCACCGCCCACGTCCATGCCCTGGGTCCCCGGCACATAGCGTCCCGCGGTCTCCAGCAGGGGGTGCGCAGGCAGCCGCCGCGGCAGCAGGGCCCGCTGGAGTCCGCGGGCGAGGGCGGTCTCGGTCTCGTAGCGCCGGGCCTTCTCCATGGCGTGGGCGATCACCCCGGCGAGGGCGGTGAGCACCGCGCGCTCCTCGGTGCCGAAGCCGCGGGCGCGGTCGAAACCGAGGATGCAGGAGCCGACCGGGCGCCCGGAGGCGATCAGCGGCAGGAAGGCGCGGGCGCCCTCCGTGGCGTCCAGCGGAATGCCCGGGTACGCGGCGGCCAGTGCCTGCATGGAGTCGAAGAAGAGCGGCCGGCCGCTGGTCAGCGTCTCGACCCCGGGCAGCCGGGCGTCCAGCGCCACCCCCTCGAAGCGTGTGAGGAAGCCCGGTGGGAAGCCCGTCTCCCACGCCAGATGCAGATGGCGGTCCTGGAGCAGGTAGATGGCGAGCCGGCGGCCGCCGAACGCCGGCAGCAGCTCCCGCACGACCACGGCGGACACCTGGCGGGCGGTGACGGCCTCGGTCAGGGCCACGGCCAGGACGATGGGGCGGTACACGGGCGCCGTGGTGGCGACGGCGTCCGGCGAGGGGCCGCCGTCACCGTGCGCCGCTTCCGGCGCGCCGTGCTCGGGTGCGGTACCGGCGGACATGTCGGCCACCCGGTTGGCCGGGCGGAGAGTGCCCGTCAGGAGATCCGGCCCCGGATGCACGGAGACGGCGAGCCAGTCTCCCTCGTAGGGCCGCGGAGTGGTCCGGCGGCTGTCGACGGGCGGCCGCCGGACATGGAAGCGGACCGGCTCGGGGGAGAGCAGGGCGCCGCGGAGGTGGTCCTCGTACGCGGCCTGGTCCAGCCAGGGCACGGCCTCCCAAAGAAGGTGGCCGACCAGCCGGGCCCGCGGCCGGCCCAGCAGCCGGGCGGCGCGCGGATTGGCGTAGACGATCGTGCCCAGGCGGTCCACGCAGAACACCCCGTCCGGAAGCAGGTCGGCCGCGGCGTCGGCCACGGTGCCGGTGGACGGATCGAGTACGACACCGCGCACCGGGCCGCCGACGGGTGGCGCGGCCGGTGGTCTCCACAGCTCCACCAGAAGCAGCGCACCGTCCGAGGCGCACACGTACAGGGGCAGCGGTGGAGGCCGGCCGGCAGCGGTCTGCCGCAGCGCCGCGGCGATCCGGTGCCCGTCGTCGGGGGCAAGGGCGCGGGTGAGCGTGTCGAGTGCGGTGGTGGCGGGTCCGTGGGCGGTCCCCGCCACGCCCAGCAGCGCGCACAGCGGCTCGTCGAGGGTGACGTCGCCGGTGGCCGGATCCCAGGCGAAACTTCCGGCGTGCTGAGCGTGCCGTACGGACGGGGGCGGCCGCAGGCACAGCGGTTCGCCGTCCCAGACGACCGGCGGGGCTTCGCGGTCCTCGTCCAGCCGCTCCAGGGCCGCACCGAGCCGCCGGGCCAGCCGTTCCACCCGGTCCGCCCCCTCCACCATCTCGGCGGTGTCCGACGCGCCGGGACGCAGGACGGTCAGGACGCCGTACGTCCGCGTCGCCCCGGCGACGGGCACGTACAGGGACCCGAACGGGAAGGGCAGGCCGGCCGCGAACTGCGGGTAGCGGCGCATGGTCTCCGCCGCGTTGGGCAGCACCACGCGGACGCCCAGCCGGTAGGCGTCGGCGACCGGGAACGGACTCTCGGCGTGCAGCCGCCACCACGGCCGGAACAGGGGCCCGGGCAGTCCGGCGAGAACGGCCAGCCGCAGCAGGCCGGGGGCGCGGGAGCACAGGTAGACCCCGCCCACATGGCCGCCGGCCGCGCCGATGGCCTGGGCACATGCGTCGGTCAGCAGGGTCGTCAGCCGTCCGGGCATGCGGTCCGCGTCCTCGGCGCCAGCACTCATCGGCCCCACCTCGTCGGCCCCGTCGTCCGTGCGCCGTCACGCGGGCGACACAGCAAGAATGCGCCACCACAGCCGGTCGCGCACGTGGCCCGGGCCGCACGGGTGAGTACGACGGGGCGTTGACCCCGCGTCCGGGAGTCCGTAACCTCCTCCGCGACATTCGGAAACTCTACCGAAACTTTCGGAGTTTCTTGCCCTTCCGAACGGCCTCCGCACACCGATTCAAGGAACGGGATGACATGCGCATGACTCTGTTGCGTCTCTCGAGAGCGGCCACCGCCGGGTTCGTCGCCGCGGCGGCGCTGATGGCCGCGGCACATTCCGCCGAAGCCGTCCGAGCCCCCGAAGCCGTCCGAGCCGCCCAGGCCGCCGACTCGCTCGGGTCCGCGGCGGCCGGCCAGGGCCGCTACTTCGGCACCGCCGTCGCGGCGAGCCACCTCGACGAGGCCGACTACGTCGCCACGCTGGACCGCGAGTTCACCTCGGCGACGCCCGAGAACGAGATGAAGTGGGACGCCACCGAGCCCAGCCGCGGCAACTTCACCTTCGGCGCCGCCGACCAGGTCGTGGACCACGCCCGGAGCCAGGGCATGGACGTCCGCGGCCACACCCTCGTCTGGCACTCCCAGCTGCCCTCCTGGGTGGGCAGCCTCGGCGCGGCCGACCTGCGCGCCGCCATGAACAACCACATCAACAGCGTGATGGGCCACTACAAGGGCCAGATCCACAGCTGGGACGTCGTCAACGAGGCCTTCCAGGACGGCGGCAGCGGCGCCCGGCGCAGCTCGCCCTTCCAGGACAAGCTGGGCAACGGCTTCATCGAGGAGGCGTTCCGCACCGCCCGCGCCGCCGACCCGGCCGCCAAGCTCTGCTACAACGACTACAACACCGACGGCGTCAACGCGAAGAGCAATGCCGTCTACGACATGGTCAAGGACTTCAAGTCCCGCGGCGTGCCCATCGACTGCGTCGGTTTCCAGGGTCACTTCAACAGCGCCTCCCCGGTCCCCTCCGACTTCCAGGCCAACCTCCAGCGCTTCGCCGACCTCGGCGTCGACGTGCAGATCACCGAACTCGACATCGAGGGCTCCGGCACCGCCCAGGCCAACAGCTACTCCCGCGTGGTCGGGGCCTGTCTCGCCGTGGACCGCTGCACCGGCATCACCGTCTGGGGTGTCACCGACAAGTACTCGTGGCGCAGCAGCGGCACCCCGCTGCTGTTCGACGGCAACTACCAGGCGAAACCCGCCTACGACGCCGTCCTCACGGCCCTCGGCGGTGACGGCGGCGGTGAGCCGGGCAGCGGCACGGCGACCTGCACCGCCACGTACACCAGGACCGCGGACTGGAGCAGCGGCTACAACGGCCAGATCACCATCACGGCGGGCAGCGAGCCGATCGGCTCCTGGACGACGACCGTCACCTTCGCCTCGCCGCAGCAGGTCCAGGCCACCTGGAACGCGACGCCCACCTGGGGCGGCAACGTCATGACGGCACGGCCGAGCTGGAACGGCTCCCTGGCGGCCGGCGCGTCGACCAGCTTCGGATTCACCGTGACGAAGAACGGCAGCGACGCCGCACCCACCGTCGGAGCCTGCACCGCCTCCTGACCCTTGCGGAGCACCGGGCCGCCCCGAAGTCCACGACGGGTGCCGGGGGCGGCCCGGTGCGCCTCGCCGCGGCCCCCGACGGCCGTGCCCGTCACCGACCGGGACGGTGCCCTTTCCGGCGCACTCGGCCCGGGCCTGTCCGAAAAACGGCGCGTCCGGCGGAAGTTGGGGCAAAGAGATCGTGAGAACCGCTCCGGTGCGTATGGTGAAGGGCCGGGGGCCAGCGCTTCCCCCACTCGGCTACTCGGCCCCGGACCGGACGGTGAGGCTCTGTATGACTCCCGCGCACAGACCCGATGCCGCGGACGCCTCGGCCGTGACCACGGTGGTGGAGTTCAGGGGCGGGTCGGCGATGATCCCGGCCTCCCGGGACGTCGTGCACGGCTTCGTCGCGCGCCTCGGCGAGCGGGGCGTCGACCTGGCCGACACCTTCCTGGACGCCGCCCGGCTGGTCGCCAGCGAGCTGGTGACGAACGCGCTCCGTCACGCGCCCGGCCCCTGCCGCCTGGAACTGACCCTGGTGGACGACGGCGTGCAGATCGCGGTGTCGGACACGGGGGACGCCTTCCCCACGTTCCTGCCCCCCGACCCCCTGAGGGTCGGCCGGCACGGTCTGGAGATCGTGACGCGCCTGTGCGACGAGGTCATCACCAGGCCCCGGGCGACGGGAAAGACGGTGTACGCGCGCTTGCCGCTGCGTTGACCTCCGTCAGCCGGCCAGGGCCTGCTCCACGGTCGGGTAGCAGGCGATGAGCGCGTCGACGCCCACGAGTTGCAGCACGCGCTCGACGGCGTGCTGCGCCGCGGCGAGCCGGAACCAGACGCCGTGGGACTCGGCCGCCCGGTGCGCGGAGATGAGCACGTTGATGCCGCTGGAGTCGAGGAAGGCCACCTCGCCGAGATCGACCACCGTGCCCGGCGCCGTCTGCACGCTGGACAGCAGGACGTCGTGGAGCTGACTGCTGCCGTCGAGATCGACTTCCCCGGCGAGGATGACGATGCCGACGCCTTCGTCCGTGGTGGTACGGGTGATCAGCAGCCGCTCCGGTACCGCCGCTCCCTCTATGTCCGCCACGCTCGCCTCACTTCTCGCATATGCCCGGTCGGCACTGGTGGCTCGATGCTAAGGCTCTTCCGGGCCTCCGTGGGCCACTTGTGCGGACCGGGCGCCCGGGACCGGACGCGAAGGGCTCGACGCGCGCGACGGCGCTCCTCTGACTACGGTCGAGGTGTGGTGGCTCACACATTCGAAGAGCTCGTACACAAGCGTCGCGCGGCGGACCTGGCACAGCACCGGGTCGAGGAGCTGCGGGACTCGTACGGGCCTCCCACGCAGTACCAGTGGACCCAGCGGCAGTCCGACACGTACGAGACCGCCGTACGGGCCTGGCGCGACCTGGACCGGGACGCGCAGACCGCGATGACGGAGTACGTCAAGGAGGGGGGTCAGTCCCGGCACAAGATCGAAGCGAAGGTCCGCAAAGCCGTCCAGGACGGCGGACAGGGCACCTGACCGGTCCCCGACGGGGCTGGAAACCGGACGGACCGGTCTTTCAGCCCCGCCGGAACGTGCAGGTCATCGTGGACGCCGAGCCCCGCCCGGTAGCGGCGACCGCCCGCCCTGAGGGGTTGAGCGATGGGTTCGCCCTTCCAGCGGGCGTGACGACGAGTATCCAGATGAGGGCAGCGTCCCCGTCCGTGAGGCGTTCCGGCTCGTGGAGCACATCGGCGGCACAAGCTCTTGGCCTGCGGACGCGCGTTGGGTGGTCGATCGCTGAGCGAGCTGTCGCCTTGCCCGGATGAGGATCGCGGCGAGGCCGCGTCGCTCGACCGCGTTGTGCTGCTGGTACGCCTCCGCGTCGAAGGACGGCGGTCGGCCGCCTGCACTGCCTCGCCGCAGACGGCCGATGTGGTCGGAGGGCTGGGGGATGACAGCGCGGATCCCGCGTCGGCGGAGGTGAACTCCGGATTGCGCGAGACGAATACGCGCGGTCCGCCAGGACGGCGTCGGGGCGGGTCCTCGGTCTCCCGGGTTCCGCTGCGCGGCACACGGATGCCGGCGATGCAGCGTCGAAGGCCGGGGCGTCGCCCGCCTGGCCTGCCGTGATACGGAGGGCCAGAGGTAGCACCAGGTGGGAAGCGCCTACACGAAGCGGTACACCAATGAGTTCAAGCGGGACGCGATCGCGCTCGTGGGTTCCTCGGGCAAGACGGTCACCACCGTCGCGCGGGGACTCGGGATGAAATCACGGGGAAGTCACCCTCCCTCTTCACCCCGGACACCTTGCAAGAGAAAACCGAACAGCCCACTCAACCGCATCCACCCATCTGGACACTGACATGAGAACCTACCGGGCTAGAGCACGAAAACTCCCATTTGAAGGCTTCCCCGTTCATGATCCGGCCAGACGAGTCCGGGTGGCACCCTGCGGGGGCTCGTGGGAGCATGAAGATCAGGACCGGGGTAATGAGCTGCCGCATATGCCTGATCTGCTCGGTAGAGGCAAACTAATTCCGGCGCACCTGAGAGCAAGGCCGCCGTCCACGTCGCCGACACCCGATCCCTTTATCAGGAAAAGTCACCGACGCGCCAGTCGCCCCCGCCCTTTCTTTACGCCCACGGAGTCAGGGGAGGTCTACGGATGACCTCGGAAGAAGGCAGAAGCTTCAGGTGTTCCGAGCAGGAATCGACTACCGGACATCAATACTCCGACACGGAGCATTCCCTTTCCGGCATGCCGTGGGGAAAGCTGCTTCCGGAACGGCACCCGAAGATGCACCCGCGCGTTTCCTCGACCTCGCACGACGAGGCTTTCATGGGCACCCCGACAGCCGTGCACATACCGGTAGGTGCCTCTCCTGGGCTCGTGGTGGTCCACCCGGACGACCGCCGACTGTACGTGAGTAATGTCCAGTCACACTCCGTGTCGGTGCTCGACGGCGACTGCACCACCGTGACCGCCACCGTTCCCGTCGGCCGGCACCCGTATGAGCTCGCCGTGTCCCCGGACGGAAGGCGCGTCTACGTGGCCGACAGCGGCTCGGACACGGTGTCGGTCATCGACACGGCCAGCGACCTCGTGTGCGCCAGCGTCCCCGTCAGCTCCGCTGCCAGCCTGGCCGTGTCTCCGGACGGGCAGTACGTCTACGCCGCCCAGTACCGCCCCGGCACCGTGTCGGTGCTCGACGGCGACTGCACCACCGTGACCGCCACCGTTCCCGTCGGCCGGCACCCGTATGAGCTCGCCGTGTCCCCGGACGGAAGGCGCGTCTACGTGGCCGACAGCGGCTCGGACACGGTGTCGGTCATCGATACGGCCAGCAGCCTCGTGTGCGCCACCGTCCACGTCGGCCGTGGTCCTGTCGACGTGAAAGCATCTCCGGACGGGCGTCGCGTCTACGTTGTCAATAACGGCTCGGACACGGTGTCCGTGATCGACACCGCTGGCTACCGCATCGCCGCGACCGTCCCGGTAGGTGCTGGGCCACTGAAGTCGGCCCTGCTGCGGGACAGTCGCTCGGTCTACGTGATCAACGCCCGGTCGGACACGGTATCGGTGATCGATACGGTCGGCAGCAGCGTGGCCGCGACCATCCCTGTCGACGAAACCCCCTACAACCTGGCCGCGTCTCCGGACGGACGATCCGCCTACGTGGTCCACTACGGCCCGGGCACCGTGTCAGTGGTCGACAGCGACTGCACCGCCGTCACCGCCACCGCTCCCGTGGGCCTCGGTCCGTACGGACTGGCCGTGGCTCGGAACGGGGACCACGTCTACGTGGCCAACTCACTCTCGAACACGGTGTCGCTCATCACCCTTTGAGGTCGGCACGACGAATCCGGCGATACGTCGACCATGTCGATCCGACCGGGGATCTATCGAGGTGATGGGGCAGGGGTGTCGCTTGCGGTGATCCGGCCGACCCTGTGACCGCCGGCCTCGGTGAACCACAGATCGCCGTCGGGACCAGCCGCGATACCGAACGGATGGCTTCCCGGCGTGGGCATCGGGTATTCGGTGACGGCCCCGACCGAGGTGATCCGCCCGACCCGGTTGCTCATGGCTTCGGTGAACCACACGTTGCCGTCGGGCGTGGCGGCGATGCCGCTTGCTCTGCGGTTCGCTCCGGGCAGCGAAAATTCGGTGACGGCGCCCGCCGGGGTGATCCGCCCGACGCGGTTGCCGTTGTACTCGCTGAACCACAGGTTTCCGTCAGACCGGGCTGTGATACAAGTCGGCTCGCGGTGCGGGCCGGGCAAGGAGAATTCAGTGAGAGCTCCGGCCGGCGTGATCCGGCCGATCCGGTTACCAAGGGGCTCGGTGAACCACAGGTTTCCATCCGACCCGGCGACAATATCGTAAGGAAAGCTGTCCGGACTGGGAAGGGGGAATTCTGTAATGACCCCGGGCGGAGTGATCCGGCCGATACTGTTGCCGTAAACAAATTCGGTGAACCACAGATTTCCGTCGGAGCCGCTAGTGATGCTGTAAGGGAACCTACCAAGAGGAAGACGGTACTCAGTGACGACCCCGGCGGGAGTGATACACCCGATATTGCCGACCCAGTACTCGGTGAACCACAGGTTCCCGTCAGGACCGGACGTGATACCGAAAGGGTGGCTTCGGGGGGTGGGGATGGGGTATTCCGTAACGGTGCCTGCCCGGGTGATCCGTCCGATCCGGTCTCCCGTGTACTCGGTGAACCAGAGATTCTCGTCGGGACCTCCCACGATCTCGAACGGGTAGCTGCTCAGCACCGGGAGGGTGTGCTCGGTGATGACACCCGCCGGAGTGATCCGCCCGACCCTGCCGCTCCAGCTCTCGGTGAACCACAGATTCCCGTCAGGACCCGCCGCGATCACGAACGGGGAACTCCCGGGAACCGGAAGGGTGTGCTCGGTGATCGCCCCTGCTGGCGTGATGCGTCCGATCCGGTTGCCCTCGTACTCGGTGAACCACAGGTTCCCGTCAGGACCCGCCGCGATGAAGTACAGCCCGCTGTCCGGGGTGGGCAGGGGGAACTCGGTGATGGCTCCGTCCGGGCTGATCCGCCCGACCGCGTTGCCGTGGTGCTCGGTGAACCACAGATTCCCATCGGAACCTGCCGCGATGACGTACGGTTCGCGGTCCGGCATCGGGAGGGAATACTCGGTGATCGCCCCTGCTGGCGTGATGCGTCCGATCCGGTTGCCCTCGTACTCGGTGAACCACAGGTTCCCGTCAGGACCCGCCGCGATGGCGTGCACCCCGCTGTCCGGCGTCGGGAGCGAGTATTCCGTCACGGCTCCCGCCGGTGTCATGCGTCCGATCCGGTTGCCTTCGTACTCGGTGAACCACAGGTTCCCGTCAGGACCGGAGGTGATGGCGGACGGCCAGCTGTCCGGCGTCGGGAGGGGGAACTCGGTGACGGCACCCGACTGAGTGATCCGTCCGATCCGGTTGGCGTCGTACTCGCTGAACCACAGATTCCCATCGGGGCCGGAGGTGATGAAGGTCGGCCCGCGCTCCGGTGTGGGCAGAAGGTATTCGGTGACGGCACCGTCCGGCGTGATCCGTCCGATCTTCGCGCTGTCGTACTCGGTGAACCACACATTGCCGTCAGTACCGGCCACAGCGCCGTACGGAACGGTGGCGGCTCCCGGGCTCGACAGAGGGAACTCGGTTATCACCCGAGTGCCGGACCGACTGGACACGCCGGCCATGGGCGGTCTCGACAAGCGACCTCGGCCGGACCTGTGCGGGGCGGGGTGCAGAGACATGGCGGACCTCTCAACGCCTTGTGCGCCGCGCCCGCCGGAACTCACAGAGCACATCACGAACCAGCCGGCGCGAAATGCCGGGACACTTCTCAGGACTCCTGGCCTCCCCTCAGGTCCAGAAGACCTCACTGGGTCCTACGGAACTGATGAATCCATTCGTCGCGATCACACGTACCAGCAGCTCCTGTTCCGAGGCGAACTGACGTGAGTCCAGCGTCAGGTGAGGAGACCTCAACCCCACACCCATGGTCTGCCAGGTCCTGCCGTGGTCAGTGCTGGTCTGGACGGTGAACGTGTGCCCTTCCTCGGCGGACCGGTCGAGGCGCGCCGTGACACTCAGCCTCTGGCTGTCGACGGCCACCACGCGTACATCCCGCGCCACCGGCGGTGCTCCGCCCGCGCGGAAGGTGTCCACCACGTGCCCGCCCATCACCAGCTCGATCATGGCCTCGTCCGGGCCACCGGGCAGCACCACATCCACGATGCCCACCCGGTCCTCCCCGGGGAGCAGTTCGGAATCGAGCTTCACGGGCGCCGGGTGCTCCCTCACTCCCCTGCCGTCCCGGGCCGTCACGCGCAGGAGGACCGGACTGTCCGGAGCAGGCTCGGTGGGTGCCAGATTCGGTACCGGATTGACGAAGGCGACGTTTCCTTCCCGCCGGGACAGGTTCACCGTGGCGACCACGTTGACTGCACTCGCTTCACGGCCTCGGACGTCGGACAGGACCGACGGCATGGCGTCCTCGGCACGCAGGCGGGCCCGGAGTCCCCCGTGGGTGTACACCGACATCCACTGACGGTCGCAGTAGGTCATCACGTCGTGCCACTGAGCCCCGGGAAGAGCAATCATCGGGAGGTTCTGAGTGGGGTCGCCCCCGAGACTCGGATGACCGACGTCGAACCCGGCGAAGGTCCCCTTGGTGGTGGACAGCTGGCCGGCCGGGAAGGGATAGTCGGCAAGATCGTCCGCGGTTTCGCCGCAGAACCCGGGGTGTTTCCGGCCGAACGTATGGCTCAGCTCATGGGCGCCGTACCAGTCACCGTAGGAATCGTCGACGTCCCAGGTGAAATTGGCGGGTGACGTCGCCGAGCCGGGTGCACCCGTGGGACCCGACGCCACCACCCCTGGATCGGGTGCGGTATCCGGAACACTCGCCGCGCTGCCGCGCATCCAGAAGCCCGTGTCGGTGACCATCCCGTAGTAGTGGGTGCGCGCGTCGGTGCCCGCGCTGACATCCTGCGCCCGGATCGTAGCCAGTTGAGCATTGACGTCCGCGGCAGTGAAGGGAGGTGTCGCCGTGGCGGCCACGGTGCGGAACAACGAGGCGACCCTGGCAACCGGGTAGGTCCGGCCGAGCCATGACGCGAGCAGGAAAACGTCGATGTCGCGCGATGTTTGGGTGGTCGGCGGCATGCCCCACTGGTAGGTGAAGTCAATGAGCTGCACCCGCAAGGGAGGACAGTGGTGGAACGCGACGGTGGGTCGCCGCTGGTCGCTGACTGCCATGGGGTTGCCGCTCGCGGTGTCGGTCACGCTGGACAGCCACATGGTGAGCTGCCCGGACAAGGTCGAGTCGAATGGGAGGACGAAGTTGAGACTGCGTCTCACATCGTGTCGCGTGATGGTGATGTCACCTGCGTCGGCGGGCTGGAGGGTGACCGTGTCCTGCGACGGGATGACCGTTGGCGGAGACGCCGGGGACGACCGCACGGAGAGCTCACCCCTGACCGTGATGGGCGCGCTGCCGTAATAGCTCAGGTACGCCCGGACGACGGTCCGTCTCTCAGCCACCAACGGGACCGATTGAGCCAGGTCTTGCACCACCTGCGTGGCTTCCAATGCGTCCATCCGCAGTGGGTTGCCACTCTCGGCGGGCAGCGTGACCGTGATCACCTCACCGGAACCGTCAGGGCAACTGACGTCGACCAGACGGCCACTGAAGAGTGCCTGGACCAGGACCTGAGCGTTGGTGCTCCTTGCGATGCGCTCGGTGTCGGAATCGTTCACGGGGAACGGGATGTACATCAGTTCGACCATCGATGGGTCATGGCCTATCTCCAGGCAGGCCTGCGCGCCCGGCAGCCAGGTCAGCCGCTGGACGTAGCCTCGCGTCACAGCCATCTCGAGCGCCTTCCAGAAATCAGACCGGTTCCACCTGGAGCATGGTGACCTTGCCGTCGTCGTCGTTGTGGGTGACCGAGACCGCGCGGTAGTTGGCCGCAGCGGCGGCGAACGTCTGGATGAGGTTGGCCGCGAATGCGGCGTCGGCCACCGAACCGTCGTTGGTCACATAGAGCACTTCGGCGTTGTTGACCCTGGGTCCGACCCAGACGCAGGCACCGGTCGGGGAAATGATGGACAACTGCTGCACAAGGCCCACGGTGACAGCCATGGCGGAACTCCCTCGGATCACTTGCAACAAACGCTCAGAGCGGATGACTGAGCACCCCGAGCTCGAGGGCGATGTCGCTGAAGTACCGCAGGTCTCCACGCAGACGGAGGCCCCCGGCGAGAAACTGCTTCCGTGCATCAACCTGCCCGTCGATGATGGCCTGGACGACTTCGGCGTCGCCGATCACCTCGACGAGAGCGGGCGTGCCCACGCCGGCCGACACGTTGTCGCGGAGCCGTACCTGGCTTGTCCCGCACTCGAGGACGTATGTTCCACCGCCCTGGCCGGACAGGTGCAGCACGATGTTGCCCGGCCGTATCGACCGGGTCGTCGCGAGCCTGTGAGCGACGGCTTCCAGCGACTCCTGCACCGCTCCTCTGGCGTGCGACGATACGTCGGGGTTCTTCTCCACGATGACCAGCTCCTGATAACACCGATGCGTTTCGATCGGGGTTGGCAGTCGGCAGTCCCGGAAGTCCCGAAATCTGTCGGCGTGATCCTTCTACCGAGCGAATCAGGTTCAAGCGGGGCAGCTGATGAACAGGAACCCTCCGCCCTCGTCCCAGTTCCTGTTCTTCATGCTCCCACCAGCCCCCGCAGTGTGCCACCCGGATTCGTCCTGGCCGGATCACTGACGGGGAGGCCTTCAAAAGCCTGCGCACAGGCCTGGACGACGCCCTGTGCGCCCCGGTCTACCCGCCGTACCTCGGCCGGCGTTCGTGTCCCGCCCTCCGAAGCGGGACACCGCGGCCACCCGGTTGACGACGACGCGGAGGTAGGGCTCCAGCGCGTGCCGGATGGCGCGTTGGCAGACGGCGCGGAACTGTTGCCGACCACATGCACGTTGTCGCGAGGGCGGATCGGCATGCCGAGCCGGAAGCGGCGCCTGCCGGCAGGGGCGGCTCTGTTCACCACGGGTGACAAGGTCCAGTACCTGCAGCGGCGTTCTGCGCATTCTGTATCCGAGCGGAACGTGGCGTGTGCGCTGCGCCTGCAAGGTGCCGTGCCTTGGGTCGCAGCCTCCACACCGTGATGGCCGAGGCGGTAGAACGCATTCCCGCTCTCGGGTACCGACGTCGGGAGCCAGTCGTCCACGGTGGATCTGGCGAACTTGGCCCAGGGGCCGTCCGGCTCGACGAGGGAGCCGGCATACGCCTCGGCCCACAGGCGCAGCAGCGGGCGGTGCTCGTCGGCGGCGAGCCACGTCCACACCTGCTCGGCTGCCGGAACCAGGCCGACCGGGCGGTCGCGCTGACGGAGGTGCGCCACAAGCGCCAGCTTGCTTCATCCGGCCGCTTCCACTACTGCCGGTGAAGCCGCGTGAGGGCGTGTTCGGTCAGGCGGTGTCGGCCGTGGCCTCGCCGACGAGGCCGCGTACGGCCTCCAGCGCCGCCGCCCGGTCCTCGGGCACCAGCCCGATGCGGGTGCGGCGGTCGAGCAGGTCGGCCTCGTCGAGGGCGCCCTCGTGGCGCAGCGCCCAGAGCAGCTCGGCCCCGGTGACGGGGTGGTGCGGCAGGACCCGCTCGCCGAGCCGGGGGTCCCGGTCGGCGAGGGCCTGGACGGCGGGTGCCTCCGTGCCGTGGCTCCGCACCAGGCGGCGCGGCGCCCGCAGCGCGGCCAGGACGTGCGGGGCGGCGGCGCCGACCAGCGGCAGCGCGGCGGTGGGGGACGGCCCGGCGCCCAGGCGGCGGGCGGCGACGGCGGCGTCCACGGCGTCCTCGGCCATGCGCCGGTACGTGGTCAGCTTGCCGCCGACCACGGTGATCACGCCCTCCGACGAGGTGAGCACGGCGTGCCGGCGAGAGACGTCCGCGGTGCGGGGCCCGCCGCCGGGCCGGCCGGCGGACGTGGCGTCCAGCAGGGGGCGCAGGCCGGCGAAGGCGCCCACCACGTCCTCGCGGCGGACCGGCACGTCCAGCACGGAGCCGAGCACGTCCAGCAGGAAGCCGACGTCCGTCTCGGGTACCTCGGGCACGTCCGGGATGTCCCCCTCCACGGGCTCGTCGGTCAGCCCGACGTACACGCGGCCGTCGCCCTGGGGCAGGACGAGGACGAAGCGGTTGGTCTCCCCGGGAACCGGCACGTGCAGGCCGGCGGGGAGCGGGCCGAGCCGGTCGGAGCGCAGGACCAGGTGGGTGCCGCGGGAGGGGCGGACCCGGATGCCGTCGACCAGGTGGCCGGCCCACACACCGGAGGCGTTGATCACCGCGCGGGCACGGATCACGCCCTCCTCGCCGGTGAGCTCGTCGCGTATCCGGGCGCCGGACGAGGTCAGCTCCAGGGCCCTCACCCGGGTCAGTATCCGGGCACCGCGCGCGGCGGCGGTGCGGGCCAGCGCGGTCACCAGACGGGCGTCGTCGGTGAGCCGGCCGTCCCAGGACAGCAGCCCGCCGCGCAGCCGGTCGGAGCGCAGTACCGGCGCGAGGTGGCGGGTCTCCACGGCGGAGAGCCGGCGCGGCGCGGGCAGCGTGGCCCGGGCGGTGCGCGCCGCCAGCCGCAGAGCGTCGCCGGCCCGGAACCCGGCCCACGCCAGCGCGGTCTGACCACGGGAGACCATGGGCGTCAGCGGCAGCACGAACGGCTGGGCGCGCACCAGGTGCGGAGCGGTGCGCTCCATCAGCACGCCGCGCTCCACCGCGCTTTCGTGGGCGACGTCGAGCTGGGCGGAGGCGAGGTAGCGCAGGCCGCCGTGGATGAGCTTGGAGCTCCAGCGGGAGGTGCCGAAGGCCAGGTCGTGCGCGTCCACGGCGACCACGCTCAGACCGCGGGCCGCGGCGTCCAGGGCGGCTCCGGCGCCCGTCGCGCCGAGCCCGACGACCAGGACGTCCACGACCGGACCGCCCGCCGCACAGGTGAGCTCGCGCGAGCGCCGCGCGGCGGACAGGGAGGCCCCGGCGGCGGGGCTGCTGCTGGTCGGGCTCATGGCGTGAGGGTCCTCTCCAGGACGGTGCGCAGCTCCGCGAGGAAGGCCGCGGGGGTGAGCTCGGCGTCGTCCTCCTCGGTCATGGTCCGCAGCGACAGCGCGAAGGACTGGACGATCAGCAGCACGGAGCGTGCCTGCCGCTCCGTGTGGGCCGGGCGCACCGACCCGTCGGCGTGTCCCTCGGCGAGCGAGTCGGACAGCAGCCCCAGCAGGGCCTCCTGGCTCGCGCCGCGCCGGTCGAGGACGTAGGGCAGGAGCAGCTCGGGATCGACGTCGACGATCTTGCGGAAGAGCGGATGGGCGCGGAACGCCTCCACCCCGCTCACCAGTCCCTCGACGATGCGCGGGCGCGTGGCGACCCCCGGCCCGGGCCCGGGGACGGCGCCGGTGGCCACCGCGATCCACTCCCGGGTCATCAGGTCGCCGACCAGGGACCGTACGTCCGGATAGCGCCGGTACAGCGTCATCCGGGAGACGCCGGCGCGGCGGGCGACGTCGGTCATCGTCGTCCGGCGGACCCCGACGGCCAGTACGCAGTCGCGCACGGCGTCCAGCACCGCGTCATTGTCCGACGTGTTCGGTCGGCCCGAGTCATTGTGACGATTAGGCGTCATGTGTAACAGTGTAACGCCCCTGAGGCCGTGCGGACGTCATCCCGACGGCATCCCCCAACCGACCGTGAGGACGACAGGCCATGGACATGCTGTGGAACGGCTGGGGCGACCCGGCCCGCGCGACGCCGCTGCCCGACACGGTGACCGGGCTGCTGCGCGAACTGCTCGGCGTCAAGCCCCACGCCGCCGCCGCCGTCCCGCTGAAGGAGATCGGAGTACCCGAGTCACCGCTGGACGACGCTGCCCGCCGCGCGCTGGAGGCCGCCGTCGGTGACCGCGCGGACGGCGTGCGTACGGACGTGGAGACCCGGATACGCCACACCCGCGGCAAGTCCACCCCCGACCTGCTGCGGATGCGGACCGGCGACACCGCCGACGCCCCGGCCGCCGTCGTCCTCCCGGACAGCCACGACGAGGTGCTCGCCGTACTGGCGGCCTGCACCGAACACGGTCTCGCCCTCGTCCCCTTCGGCGGCGGCACCTCCGTCGTCGGCGGCCTCGCCCCCGGACGCGAAGGCGCCTTCGTCGCCCTCGACCTGCGCCGCATGAACCGCCTGCTCGACCTCGACGAGCTCTCCCGCACCGCCACCCTGCAACCCGGCCTGCGCGCCCCCGAGGCCGAGGCGCTCCTCGCCGGGCACGGCTACACGCTCGGCCACTTCCCCCAGTCCTACGAGTGGGCCACCATCGGCGGCTTCGCCGCGACCCGCTCCAGCGGACAGGCCTCCGCCGGCTACGGACGCTTCGACGAGATGGTCCTCGGCCTCACCCTCGCCACCCCCCGGGGCACCCTCGACACGGGCCGCGCCCCGCGTTCGGCGGCCGGCCCCGACCTGCGCCAGCTCGTCCTGGGTTCCGAGGGCGCCTTCGGCGTCATCACCTCCGTCACCGTGCGCGTGCGGCCCGTGCCGGAGGTCCGCCGCTACGAAGGCTGGCGCTTCGCCTCCTTCGCCCAGGGCGCCGCGGCGCTGCGCCGGCTCGCCCAGGACGGCCCCCGCCCCACGGTGCTGCGGCTGTCCGACGAGACGGAGACGCTGATCGGCCTCGCCCGGCCCGACGCCATCGGAGCCTCCCCCGAGCGGCAGGACGCCGGATGCCTGGCGGTCGTCGGCTTCGAGGGGACCGAGGAGGACACCGCGCACCGCCGCGAGGGCGCCGCCGCCGTACTGCGCGCGAGCGGCGGCATCTTCGCCGGCGAGGAACCCGGGGAACGCTGGGCCCACGGCCGCTACTCGGCGCCGTACCTGCGCGACTCCCTGCTCGACGCCGGGGCGTTCGCCGAGACGCTGGAGACGGCGACCTACTGGTCCCGCGTCCCCGCGCTGTACACGGCCGTCCGCGACGCGCTCACCGGCACCCTCACCCAGGCCGGCACCCCGCCGCTGGTCATGTGCCACATCTCGCACGTCTACGAGAACGGAGCCTCCCTGTACTTCACGGTCGTCTCGGCCCAGGGCGACGACGCCGTCGCGCACTGGACCCGGGCCAAGCACGCCGCCAACGAGGCGATCCTCGCCGCGGGCGGCACCATCACCCACCACCACGGGGTCGGCACCGACCACCGCGACTGGTACGTCCGGGAGGCGGGTCACCTCGGCGTCGAGGCACTGCGCGCGGTCAAGCGGAACCTGGACCCCGCCGGACTCCTCAGCCCCGGCGTCCTGCTGCCCGAGGGCTGAACCCAGGGGACCGGCGTTCCCGGCGCCCCGCCGACCGGGGCGTCCCCGCCCCGTGAGACAACAGTCCGGCACCACCCGTCAGCCCGGAGGCACATCGATGCGACAGTTCACCGCAGTCGTCAACCCCACCGCCGGCGGCGCCACCTCGGCCGCCGCGCTGCTCGGGGTGGCCCGGCTGCTGCGGGAGGCGGGAGCCGAGCTGGAGACCGAGTACAGCCGCAGCCTCGCCCACGCCCGGGAGATCGCCCGGCAGGCCGGGGCACGGGGCCGGGTGGTGCTCGCCGTCGGCGGCGACGGCATGGCCGGAGGAATCGGCGGCGCCCTCAGCGGCACCGGCGCCCTGCTCGGTCTCGTCCCGGCCGGCCGGGGCAACGACTTCGCCCGCGCGCTGGAGCTGCCCACCGAGCCCGCCGCCCTCGCGGAGCTGCTGCTGCGGGGCGAGCCGCGCCCCGTCGACACCATCGAGGTCACCTCGGCCGTCCACGACCGCACCGTCGTCCTCGGCAGCGTCTACGCCGGGGTCGACGCGCTCGCCAACCACCACGCCAACAACGGGCGCCTGCTGCGCGGCACGGCCTCCTACTACGCCGGCGCGCTGCGTGCGATCACCACCTGGCGCGCGACGCGCTACCGCGTCACCGTCGACGGCGATCAGCACGCGTTCACCGGCTACACCGCCGTGGCCGCGAACTCCGGCTACTACGGCTCCAACCGTCTCATCGCACCCGCCGCCCGGGTGGACGACGGCCTGCTGGAGGTCGTGATGATCCACCACGCGCCGCGGCGGCTGTTCTTCGCGCTGATGAACGAGCTGGGGACGGGCGCCCACGTCCACCGGCCCCAAGTGCGCGTCCTGCGGGGCCGGGAGGTCCGCATCGAGGCGGACCGGGCCATACCCTACGGCGCCGATGGCGAGGTCGAGGCCGTCGTCCCCGTCACGGCGAGAGTGCTCCCCGGGGCGCTGCGCGTCCTGTGCCGGACACCCGACTGAGCACGCCGCCGGGCCGGCCACCGACATCGGCGACCGGCCCGGCGGGTACGCGGATCAGCCGCGGGGCGTGGTGAAGCGTTCCCACACCCGGTGGGCGCCCATCAGCTCCGTGACCTGCTCCAGGGCCGCGGTCCCGGACGCCGCGACGACCACGCCGGCGGCGTCGGTGGGCACGCCCGACGCGTCGAGCGCGGCCTCGCCGCCCGCCCAGACGCCGATCGCCTTGCCGTGCCGGTACGCCTCCGACACCAGCAGGCTCACCCGCGGGTCGATCGTCCCCGGCCGTGCGGGCGGCGGAGTGGCCTTGTAGTCCCGCGGAGTGTAGGCGTCGCCGCCCATGTCGGGCGTCCCCGCCACCAGGACGGCGTCGAACTCGACGGACCGTGCGGTGACGTAGCTGCGCTGGACCGTCAGCGCCCCGTCGCCCGAGCCGATGGTGCCGCCGGTCGGCGCCACGACCAGCGGCACCATCCCGGCGTTCAGCACCGCCTCCCGTACGGCCGTCACACCCTCCAGGTCCGCCCCGCCGGTGACGATGCCGACGACCCGGCCGTCGAGGGGCCAGATCCGGCCGACCTGGGACAGCGCCGGGCTGGGCTCGACGTCGGCCAGGGGCACGGTCGGCTGCGGGGCGGGCAGGCCGAGGCCCTCGGCGACGCCCGCGCACAGCTCCGGGTCGATGTTGGCCAGGACCTGAAGTGTCCGTTCCCTGACGGCCTGTTCGTAGCACTTGCCCAGCTCGAAGGTGTAGGCGCCGATGATGTGCTCGCGCTCCACCGGGCTCATGCTCAGCCAGAAGCGGCGGGGCTGGCTGAAGTGGTCCGCGAACGACTCCGGCGCCTGACGCACCTTGGTCGACTCCGGGACCCGGACCGGCGCCTCGACGAAGGCACCCATGTCCGCCCCGGCGGTGAACGGGCAGCCGCCGTCGAGGGAGTTGGGCCGGTAGGGTGCCACGCCCCGGTGCACGGCCGTCTGGTGCATGCCGTCGCGCAGCATGTCGTTGACCGGAGCCTGGGGGCGGTTGATGGGCAGCTGCGGGAAGTTGGGACCGCCCAGGCGCGTGATCTGGGTGTCCAGGTACGAGAACAGCCGGCCCGCGAGCAGCGGGTCGTCGGTGACGTCGATGCCCGGGACGAGGTGGCCGACGTGGAAGGCGATCTGCTCGGTCTCGGCGAAGAAGTTCGACGGGTTCCGGTTCAGGGTCAGCAGCCCGACCGGCTGCACCGGGGCGAGTTCCTCGGGCACGAGGTTCGTCGGGTCCAGCAGGTCGATGCCCTCGAAGGTCTGCTCCGGGTTGTCGGGGAAGGTCTGGATGCCCAGCTCCCACTGCGGGTACGCGCCCGCCTCGATCGCGTCGGCGAGGTCCCGGCGGTGGAAGTCCGGGTCGATGCCGTTGATCATCTGGGCCTCGTCCCACACCAGGGAGTGCACGCCCAGCTTGGGCTTCCAGTGGAACTTGACCAGCGTCGTGGCGCCCTCGGCGTTCACCAGCCGGAAGGTGTGGACGCCGAAGCCCTCCATCATCCGGTAGGAGCGGGGGATGCCGCGGTCGCCCATGAAGAAGATGGTGTGGTGGGTCGCCTCGGTGTGCAGTGAGACGAAGTCCCAGAAGGTGTCGTGCGCGCTCTGCGCCTGCGGGATCTCCCGGTCGGGATGCGGCTTCGCGGCGTGCACGACGTCCGGGAACTTGATGGCGTCCTGGATGAAGAAGACCGGGATGTTGTTGCCGACCAGGTCGAAGACGCCCTCACTGGTGTAGAACTTCGTCGCGAAACCGCGGGTGTCCCGCACCGTGTCCGACGACCCCCGCGAGCCGACCACCGTGGAGAACCGCGTGAACACCGGCGTCTCCACGTCCGCGGCGAGGAACCCGGCCTTGGTCACGGAGGCCGCCGTGCCGTAGCTCTGGAAGACCCCGTGCGCGCCCGCGCCCCGGGCGTGCACCACGCGCTCCGGGATGCGCTCGTGGTCGAAGTGCATGACCTTCTCGCGCAGGTGATGGTCCTGCAGCAGCACGGGTCCGCGCGGCCCGGCCTTCAGCGAGTGGTCCGTGTCGTACAGCCGGGTGCCCTGGGCGTTCGTCAGGTAGCTGCCGGACTGCGCCACCCGGGCCTGGTCGGCTCCCGTGGGCTGACCGGTCGGCGACACGGTGTCCGGACCGCTCTGGTCCGGCTTCGGGGGCAGCGGCTCCCGGGGCTCCGTGGGCTCGGCGACCGGGGGCGACTCGGGACCGGGCTTGCCGGGAATCCCGTCCGCCGGTCCGCCACCGTCGCCCTGCAGGCTCTCGGTGACCTTGTGGGCTACCCGCTTGAGGGGGTTGGCCTCGCTCATCAGCCTCTTCTCCGTTCTGCGCGGGCCGCTGCACGCGGCCGGTCGTGGTCGAGTACCGACTGTCGTGGTGGGCCGTGACCGCGTACCCAGCGTTCGGGACTCAAGGCATGGGCGCCGGGGAACGGAGGCGGCCGGCTCGGGTGACGGTCTCCCCGTCGTGGGTGCCGCCCGGGCGACGTGCCGCGCGGGAGGCCGTCCCCTCGCCGTCCGCCGGGACGACGACCGCTGCGACTCCCCGGCCGCACCCGGTCGCAGGCACGTCGCCCGGAAGGTGCGGGGCGCGGGGCACGGCGGCCTTGGCCGGAGCGGCGCACGGCACCGAGACGGCCAGGGCCGCGATCACGACCCACGACGACTGGCGCATGGAGGAGCTCCTTCTCACCGGTGCCGTACCAGCGTCGCCGGGCCAAAGGCGGGGCGCCACCGGAGGCGTGCGCACGGGGGAGGGCCCCGACCGGGGTGCCGGTCGGGGCCCTCGAAGGCCACGGCTCGCGCGGCGACGCGGCCCACCGCGTGCGCGGACCACGGCTCGCGCCGGGACGCCCTACCCCACCGCGTGCGTCACCGCCACCGGTCCGAACGAGACCCGCGTGCGTCCACCGCCGTCCGCCCAGACCACCTCGACGCCTGCATCACCGGCCACGACCGCCGTGACCGCCTCCGCGAGCGGACCGGGGCCCGGTTCACCGCTGAGCGCGGCCAGGCAGACGTGCAGGGAGGTGCCGCCCGCGTCGCCGGACAGCCGGGGCAGCTCGGCCCACGGCGCGTAGGCGGTGCCCTGCGGGGCGCGGACGGTCTCCGGCTCGGGGCGCCAGCCGTGCAGACCGTGCAGCGCCGAGACCAGGGGCTCCTCCGGGCCGGTGGCCCAACCGGTGTGCGTGAGGCGTGCGCCGGCCGGCGCCCCGACCACCCGGTGCACCCGCAGCTCGTACGGCCCCCGGGCCACCGTCACGCTCTCCACCCGCAACCCCGGCACCATCGGCGGCCCGCCGGCGAAGGCGGGCCGGTGCCAGGACGCCGCCCAGCCCCAGCCGTCGCCCTGCCCCGCGCCGAGGGGGTGGACGCGACGCCGCACACTGCGTCGGCCGTTCACCTCCACCGACAGGTGGTTGTCGGCGACGTTCCCGGGCGCCGTGGGGCCGGTCCGGGTCGAGTAGGCCTGCCGCCCGTAGTGCGGGTCGTCCTCGGCGGCCGACTCGCCCTCGTGGGGCCGGACATGGTCGCTGCCGTGGTTGTGCAGCCGTACGATCCCGTCCCCGCTCGTCGCCTGCACCAGCAGTCCGGGTGCGGACAGGGCCAGCACCCGGTCGGCCTCCTCCACCGGCGCGGCCTGCTCCGTGGCCGTCCACAACGGGTGGCCGGCGGGGGCGAGGAGCGACACGAACGCCTTGGACGCCCAGTAGGGGGAGGCCGGGCCGGAGTACGGCTGCAGGGTGGCCTCGTGCGGGCCGTGCCAGCCCAGGCTCAGCAGCCCGTCGTCGGTCAGCGCGCCGCGCCGCAGGAAGTAGCGCAGACTGCCGCTCGCCAGCCGCCGTGAGGCACCCGGCGCCAGCGGCGTGTGCCCGGTCACCGCGCCCAGCCCCACCGCGGCGGAGGCGGCGAAACGGTACGACAACGAGCGGCCGTAGTGCAGCGGCGCTCCGTCCGCGCCGAACATCAGCGCGAAGCCCTCGAGGTGTGTGCGCAGCCGGTCGCCGTACCGGGCGGCCTGCGCGGTGTCGCCGCAGAGGTGGGCGTCGAGCACCGGGTACAGGTGCAGCGCCCAGCCGTTGTAGTGGTCGAAGGCGCGTCCGTCGCCGTCGGCGTACCAGCCCTCGCCCCGGTACCAGCCCTCCATCAGCTCCAGGGCCCGCTCCCGTGCCGCCGCCGTCCCGGCGTCGCCGCGGCCGACCGACTCCAGGAACCCGGCGACCGTGTACGGGAACAGGTACCAGTTGTTCGGCGCCGGGACGTGCCGCAGCGCCCCGCGCAGCCACTCCTCCACCCGGTCCTGGACACCGGGGTCGAGGTGCTTCCACAGCCACGGCGCGGTGAGCCGCAGCCCGAGCGCGACCGACGCCGACTCGACCATGGGCTGGCCCTGGACGTCGTGGTCGAGGATCAGCGGCCAGGACTCGGTGTCGTCGCGACCGGGGGAGCGGGTGCCCGAGGCCAGGCCCCGCGCGTAGCGGTCCAGCCAGCCGTGCGGGTCGTCGCCGTCGGCGCCCGCGACGCGGAAGGCCGCCGCGAGGAACGTCCGGGCGAAGCCCTCCAGTCCGTCGGAGCGCACGCCCGAGCGGGAGGGGCGCCCCGGCAGGTCGAGCAGGGCGCAGCCGGGGGTGCTCCAGCGCCACGCGGCCCACAGGAGCCCGTCGGCGACGGCCTCCCAGTGTGCCCGGGTGTAGCCGGTGTACGGGCTCAGCGCACGGTCCTCGGTGGGCAGTTCGAACGGGATGCTCATGCCAGGAACGCCAGCCTTTCGCGTCGTACGGGATGGAGGAAGCCGGCACCGGAAGCCCAGCGGGTCGTCTCGGCGAGCGCGAGGTCCGCCAGGCGGCGCCACTCGTTGCCCTCGGAGCCGGCGAGGTGCGGGGTGATCAGCGCGTTCTCGCAGTCCCACAGCGGGTGGTCCGGCGGCAGCACCTCGGGGTCGGTGACGTCCAGCACCGCCCGGATCCGGCCCGCCAGGACCGCGTCGGTGAGCGCCTCCTGCTCGATGACCGCACCGCGCGAGGTGTTGATGAGCACCGCGTCGGCCGGCATCGCGTCGATCAGTGAACGGCCGACCAGACGGCGGGTCGTGGGCAGCAGCGGGGTGTGGACGCTGACGGTGTCGCAGCGGGCGAACAGCTCCGGCAGCTCGACGCGTTCGACGCCCAGTTCGGCGGCGTCCGCGTCGCTCACGTACGGGTCGTGCAGCAGGACGTCGATGTCGTGCGGCCTCAGCAGCTCGACGACCCGCCGGCCGATCAGCGACGCCGACAGGATGCCGACCGTGCGGCGGTGGTTGCCGATGCTGCGCGGGGTGCGCAGCCAGTTGCCGCGGGTCCGGGAGACCTGGAAGTCGCGGGCGCGTTCCAGTACCCGCTTGCCGGTCAGCAGGATCATCCCGAGCGTGTACTCGGCCACCGGCAGGGCGTTGGCCGCGGCGGCCGAGGAGACCTCGACACCCCGCTCCCAGCACGCGTCGGTGACGTGCCCGCGGACGCTGCCCGCCGTGTGCACCACGGCCCGCAGCCGCGGCGCCGCCCGCAGCACCCGGGCGTCCAGCGGCGGGCAGCCCCAGCCGGTGATCAGCAGGTCGACGTCCGCCAGTACGGATCCGGCCCGCGGTGTGGTCAGGTCGTCCAGCACCGGGAACGGTGCCAGGTCGCAGACCCGGCGGAACGCGCCGAGCGACTGCGGGTCGAGGACGGCAGAGGCGGCGTCCGGGGACATGGCCACGGCGGCACGGGGCCGGAAGCCGGGTCCTGGGGCGTGCGGGGTCACTTGACGGCTCCGGCGGTCAGGCCGCTGCGCCAGAAACGCTGGAGCAGCACGAAGGCGAGGATGAGCGGCAGTACGGCGAGCAGCGAACCCATGATCACCACGGGGTAGTACTCCGGCGAGACGGACGCCGAACTGTTCCACTGGTACAGGCCGAGACTGACGGGATACAGGTCCTGGTCGGACAGCATCACCATGGGCAGGAAGAAGTTGTTCCAGATGGCGGTCAACTGGAAGAGGAAGACGGTGATCAGGCCGGGGCCCAGCATCCTGAGCGCCACCCGGGCGTACGTGGTCAGCTCGCCCGCCCCGTCGACCCGCGCCGCCTCCAGCACCTCGTCGGGCACGTAGCCCCGCGCGAAGATACGGCCGAGGTAGACGCCGAACGGGTTGAACAGCACCGGGATGAACACCGCCCAGAAGGTGTTGACCAGGCCGGCCTCCGACGCCATCAGGTACAGCGGCAGCGCGAGGACCGTCTGCGGCACCATGACCGCCGCCAGTACCAGGCCGAACAGCTTCTCCTTGTGCCGGAAGCTGTACTTGTCGAAGGCGTAGCCGCAGGCGACGCTCACCAGCGCGCCGACGGCCGCGCCCAGCACGGCGTACAGCAGGCTGTTGACGTACCAGCGGCCGTACAGTCCGCCGTCCATGGCGAACAGGTCCCGGAGGTTCTGTGCGAAGGAGAAGTCGCTCAGGGACAGCAGGTCGCTGCTGAACAGCGCGTCCCGGTCCTTCGAGGCGGCCAGTACCAGCCACAGGACGGGCAGCAGTGTGTACAGGACGGAGATCGCGACGACCACGTTGACCGTCGCACGGCCCAGCATCTTCGGGCGGAGCAGGGAGCTGTCGGTGGCGCTCATCGGGCCTCCTCGGCGTCGGCGCGGCCGGTGAAGCGGGTGACGCCGTAGGACAGGGCGATGGTGCAGACGAGCAGGACGACCGAGGCGGCGGCCGCGAGGCTGTAGTTGTTGCGGGTGAAGGCCGCGTCGTAGATGTACATGCTCGGTGAGAACCGGGAGCTGATCATGGGGGAGGACTGGCTGAGCAGCATCGGCTCCGTGAAGAGCTGGAGCGCCCAGATCAGGGTGAAGATGGCGACCATGACGATCGAGGCCCGCACCAGCGGCGTCTTCACCTGGAGCGCCGTGCGCACCGGCCCGGCGCCGTCCACTACGGACGCCTCGATCACCTCGCGGGGCACGGCCTGCAGGGCGGCGTAGAAGACCACCATGTTGTAGCCGAGGTTGCTCCACAGGGCGATGTTCACGATGGACGGGACCACCGTGTGTACACCGAGGAAGTCGATCGTGATGTCGCCCTGGGCGAACAGTTCGATGACCGGACTGATACCGGGCGTGTACAGGTACAGCCAGATCAGCGCGGCGATGATGCCGGGCACCGCGTGCGGCAGGAACAGCCCGAGCTGGGCGAAGGCGCGCAGCCGGACCACGCCGGAGTCCAGCAGCAGGGCCAGGGCGAGCGCGCCGACGACCATCAGCGGGATGTAGATCAGGCAGTACAGGGCGACCGTGCCGAGCCCGCCGAGGAAGGTCGGGTCGGTGAGCACGGCGGCGTACGAGCGCAGTCCGACGAAGACCGTGCGCTCGGGGCCGAACCCGAGGCCGGGCTGGTCGTCGCTGTAGAAACTGAGGTAGACGGCCGTGCCGACGGGGATCAGGAAGACGGTGACCAGCAGGGCGAAGAACGGCGTCATGAGGACGCCGGCGGCGGTCAGCTGCCGGCGCTTCGCCGCTCTGCGGGCGCGCAGGCCGGACACGGAGGACACCGGGGCGGTGGCGCGGGACGCGCCGGCCGGCACCCGGGGCCGGGTGGTCGTGGTCATGGGTGTCACCTGCCTTTCGTCGGCTCAGGTGCTGTGCTGGGTGGTGGACAGGCCGAGGGCCTTGAGGTCGGGCATGGTGCCCTCCTGCGCTGTGCGCAGGGACTCGACGAGGGAGCCCTGGCCGGCGCCGACGCGGGCGAAGGAGTCCTGCATGACCTTCTGGGTGGCGCTCATCCGCGGACCCCACACCCACTGCTCGCCGATCTTCTCGGCCTCCTGCTCGAACAGGGTGTAGACGTCCTGTCCGCCGTAGTACGACCGGTCGAAGGCGTCGCGGCCCACGGAGACCAGGCCGGGAGCGGCCGGGTACTGGCTGCTGGTGCCGCTGGAGAGGCGGGCGCGCAGGGCGTCGGGGTGGGAGACCTGCCACTCGATGAACTCCATGGCGGCTTCGGGGTGCCGGCTGTCCTTGGTCACCGCGAAGGTCGACCCGCCGTGGGTGCCGGCGGACGGGCCGTCGGTGTCCCACTGCGGCAGCGGCGCGATCCGCCACTGGCCCTTCTGCCCCGGCCGTGCGTTCATCTGCGCGCCGGCGTCCCAGGCGCCGCTCAGCCGGGTCAGGACCAGGCCGTTGCCGATCTGCGCGTCGGACTGCCTGCTCTCGACGGCGTTCATGAAGACGTCGTCCCGGTCGATGAGCTGTTGCCAGTAGTCCGCGACCCGCCGGGAGGGCGCGTCGGCGAGGGAGACGTTCCAGGCGCCGCGCGAGGTGTCGAACCAACGGGCGCCCGCCTGCCAGGCGTACGCGGCGAACTGCGTCATCCCGTCGCTGGGGAACAGCACCAGCCGCCGGTCGGGCGCCTTGCGGTGCACGGTCGCGGCCTGTTCGGCGAACTCGTCCCAGGTGCGTGCCGCCTTCAGTCCGTGATGGTCGAACAGGTCGGCTCGGTAGTGCATGACCATGGGCTCGACGTCGAGCGGCACGCTGAACACCCGGCCCTCGAAGGTGGTCAGTCCGAGCGCCTGCGGCAGCAGCTTGCGGCGCAGGCCGTCGCCGACCAGGTCGGTGATGTCGCGGGCGACGCCGTCGATGGCGTACCCCGGCACCTGCGGATACTCGATGGTGGCGACGTCGGGCGCGTTCCCGGCCCGGGCGGCGTTGCTGAGCTTGGCGTAGCCGCCCTGCCCTCCGGAGGGGATCTGCTGGAACTCCACCTGGATGTTCCGGTGCGTGCGGTTGAACGCGTCGACCACCTCCTGGCTGCCGCGCAGCGCGGACCAGAAGGTGATGCGCGTGGTGGTGCCCGTACGGGCCGACGATGCGCCGTTCCCCCCGCTGCAGGCGCTCACGGCTCCTGTCAGGGGTACGGCGGCCATCGCGGCGAGCACGGACCGACGGCTGGGTCGTCCGGGCATGGCGCCTCCCGCGGCTCCTGCGGGTCCGCGTGGGTGCGGACCCGACTGTTCGGGACACGGGAATCCTGAACGCCCTGACTCAAACGGTCAATAGATCGATCAGAAGAAAATAAAACGCTCAAACGATCAGAGCCATCCGACTTTGTTCAGGCTTCGTTCATGCGGCTCGTCGATCCCCGCACCATCAGTCGCGGCAGCAGCTCGACGCGCCGGCCGGGCCGGCTGCCGGGCGTCTCGGACAGCCGTTGGAGCAGCAGCTCCGCGGCCATGCGGCCGACCTCGGTCTTCGGTGGCGACACGGCCGTCAGCGGCGGCGAGCCGAGCCCGGCCACGACGTCGTCGTACGCCACGACCGAGCAGTCCTCCGGCACGCGTACCGCTTCCTCCGCCAACCGCTGGACGATCATGAGCGCGTCCACGTCGCCGTGCAGCACCATGGCCGTCGCGCCCACCTTGCGCATCAGTGCCGGCAACTCGGCCGTCTCGTCCGCCGAGTACGGCCCGTCACCCCCGGCCTCCGGTGCGACAAGCGTCCACGCCCACTGCTCCACCAGGGGATGCGCCTCGGCGATCTCGGCGAAGGCGGCACGCAGCGAGCGCGCGGTGGGGCTGTCGTGGCGCGTGGCGAACACGACGCGCCGGTGACCGAGCCCCACCAGGTGCTCCACGGCCAGATGCGCGCCGTACCAGTGGTCCGAGCAGACCGAGTCCAGGGCGTGCAGCGCGCTGCCGCGCCACGGGCGGCGCTCCATCAGCACCGTCGGCACCCCGAGCGCCGCGAGCCACTCGTGGTCGGCCTCCTCCTCGGCCCGGCCGCGCCAGCGGGGGGCGATCAGCAGTCCGTGCGCCCCGTCCGCCAACGCCCGCTCCACCAGTGGACGTTCGGTGCCCGGCGCCTGGGGCGCGAGGTGCAGGGCCATGCGCACGCCGGCCTCCTCCAGGACCGTGCGGGCGCCGTGCATGGCCTCGTTGAGGTACGAGTGCCGCACCGGGACCACCACGGCCACCCGGTCGCCGCCCGCCGCGGCCGCGTCGGCGGGCTCCACCTCGGCGGGCGCCTCCGCGGCGGGCAGGGTGGAACGGACGACACCGTGGCCGCGCCGCAACCGCCCCTCCCGCGTCAGCTCCTCCACGTCACGGCGCACCGTCACCACGGAGACCTGCAACTCGTCGGCGAGATCGCGCACCCGCGCGGTACCGCGCGCCTGGACCGCCGCCAGAATCCGCTGGCGCCTGAGATCGACCGGCTCCCGCATCAGCGCTCCCCACCCGAGAATGTTCGTTTGAGCGATTGCCGTCATCATAGCGATCGCTCGTCCCGGGTGTGCGCCGCCTTCCGGCCCGGCGTGCGGCCCCTACGGTTCCGGGTCCGCGAGGAGCGGTCCCAGCGGCCCCAGATCGAGGTTGAGGTCGCCGCGGCTCAGGCCGTGCTGCGCGCACAGGTCGTCCATACGCTCGTCGAGCAGCATGAGTGCCGTGCCGAGCCGGTCCTCCTGCTCCGTGCTCAGCGTGCCCTCGTCGAAGCGGCGCACGGCCTGGCGTTCCATGAGCTGCCGCAGCAGCTCCACGACGGTCAGGACCAGAGCGGCCAGGTCGTTGGTGACCCGCTCGGGGTCCAGGTCGAGGGCGTGCGCCCGGGGCGCGGTCACAGCGGTCCGCTGTCCGGCCAGGGGGCGGGCATCCGCTCGTTCACCGACGACAGCAGGGCGTGCAGCGAGATCCGCACCAGCGGCACGTCGGCGATGGCCAGGACCAGGTCCCCGCTGACGACGACACCGGTCGCCAGCACCCGGTCCAGGAGGTCGACCAGCGGCACCCCGATCGGTGCGTACGGCTCCGGACCGCCCCAGGGCACGGGCGCCGGGCCCGGCGTGCGGGTGTCCGGGGCGGTCATGTGCGGACCTCCTGTCCGGTGCGGTCCTCTTCCGTGCGGTGCTCATGCGTGCGGCCCGGTCCGGTGGGGTCGGGTCCCGTGCGGCCAGGTCCGGCGCGGTCGGGACCGGCCCTGCCCGGTCCGATGGGGTCGGCTTCCGTGCGGTCGGGTTCCGTGGCGTCCGGGTCCTCGTCCCAGCGGGCGAAGGAGTACGGGATCCACGGGCCCGAGGCACTGACCTCCACGGCCGGATACCGGCCGTCGGCGGCGAGCCGGGCCAGGGCGCGGGTGAAGACGGTGCGCTCCGCGTCCTCCACCAGGTAGGCGGCATTGAGCAGTTGCGGGGCGCGCCGGCCCGTCAACCGCTCGCTCTGCGGGCGGTGCCGCGTCGCGGCCACGGCGTACCGCCGCAGCTCCGCGTCGACGGCGTCCGCCTCGGCCAGGGCCCTCCCGTGCGCGTCCTGCCGGTCACGCCGACGCGCGCTGGCCCGGCTGAGGTAGGCGCGTCCCCCGGCACCGGCGACGACGCCGGACCCGGAAGCGGCGGACGCACCGGCACCGGCGGCGTCCTTCGCGCCCTCGGAGGCGTGCACCTTCACCGCCCATTCCGTACGCCCCCCGAGGCGGTCGAGCAGCGTGCCCAGCACCGCCTCCCGGGAGACGATGGCCTGCTCCGCGTTCCGGTCGCCGCGGTACAGGGTCGCCATCGGCAGCGGCACGACGGGCCCCCGCCCGGCCGCGGCCTCGACGCCCCGGTGATGGGCACGGGCGCAGCGTTCCAGATCGTCGGGCCGGCCCAGCCGCTCCGCCAGTGCCTCCTCGTCGAACAGCGCCGCGGGGACGTCCTGCACGACCAGGCACAGTCCTCCCGCGCGCAGCACACGCAGCCGGCCGCCCTCCTCGTGGCCGGTCACCGCGGCCAGCGTGGCGACGTCCGGCGGGGTGCGGGTGACAGCGAACGCGCAGACGAAGCCGGGTTCCGCCGGCCCGGCCGTGGGCGCGCTCACCGGGCGGCTCCCGCAGTCTCCTCGCCGACCCCCTCCAAGGCGTCGAGCCGGGCCCGCAGGTGCGCGTTCTCCTCGGCGAGCGCGTCCCTCGCGGCCCGGGTCGACAGCGCGGGGTCGGTCTCCCACCAGTCGATGCCGGCCTTCTTCGCGGTGTCCACCGAGGCGATGAACAGCCGCAGCCGGATGGTGAGCAGTTCGATGTCGAGCAGGTCGATCTTGATGTCGCCGGCGATGACGATGCCCTTGTCGAGGACCCGTTCGAGCAGGTCGGCGAGGTTGCCGGTGACGGGCGCGTAGGGCTGCGTGTCCGGGCCCGCGTACCGGTGGTCGACGTCCGTCACCGCGTACTCCCCACGGGGTCAGCGATCCGGGCGGACACGTTCGTCGTCCTCGTCGTCGTACTCGTACTCGTCTTCATGGTCCTCGTCCTCGTCGTCGTACTCACCTTCCTCGTCCTCTGCGTCCTCCTTCGCACCGTCGCCGTGCTCCTCGTCCTCGTCCCCGTACTCGTCCTCGTAGTCGGCGGCGCCGGTGTTCTCCTCCTCCAGCGCCTCCTCGTGGCTCTTGACGACCTCGCCTTCGCGGATCTCTCCGCGCCAGCCCTCCACTTCCTCGTCGCCCGTCAGGGTCACGTGCCGTGCGAAGTGCTTCAGGTCCAGCCGCAGCCGGCGGCCCTGGGCGCGCCAGAGGTTGCCGGTCTTCTCGAAGAAGCCCGCCGGGTAGTACTCGACGACGACGACCACCCGGGTCAGCCGGGGCGCCAGTTCGTGGAAGGTGACCGCGCCGCTCGTGCTGCCCTTGGCGCCCTCGGAGGTCCAGACGATCCGTTCGTCGGGGACCTGTTCCTGGACGGTCGCCTTCCAACTGCGGCTCGAGGGACCGACTTTGACGTTCCAGTTCGACGTCACCTCGTCGTCGGTGCTGACGCTGCGGACGCCCTTGGTGAAGCCGCTGAAGTCCTGGAGCCGCGTCCACTGGTCGTAGACGGTGCGCAGGGGGACGCCGATGTCGACGGTCTCCATGATGTGCGTCGCCTTGACGCTGCCGCCGCCTGCCCCGCCCCGCGCGCCACCGCGGTCCTTGGCACCACGGTCGTCGGCGGACTCGGTCAGCCGTTCCGTCAGTCCGCCGATCCGTTCCCCCGCCTTGCCCACGAGGCTGTGCCCCGTGGCGGCGAGGTATCCGCCGAGCGCGTCCTTGAGGTCGCCGAGGGGGGAGGGCGCCCCGTTCTCCTGCCGGGTGGGGGTCATCGGCGCACACCTCCGCGCCTACCGCCGGAACCCGTGGTCCTCTTCGCCGTACGCCGGGGCGGCGCGGGGGCGGGATCGCGGTCCTCCCTCCGCTCCTCGTCGTCGAAGTAGGCGTCCTCGTCCGGAGTGCCGCCGTAGCCGCGGCCGTGGTCACGGCCGCCGTCGCGGTCGGGCTTGTGGCCGCCGTCGCGCTCGTGCGAGCCGTCCCCGTCCTCCCACCCGCCCGCGCCCGTGAGGGCGTCGGTGCGGTCGCGGAGTGTGTCCGCGAGACCGGTGAGCCTGCGGTTCGCCGCGGCCGTGACGGCCGCACGTCCGGCGGTCAGCAGCTCGCCGCGCACCTGGTCCGTCAGTTCCTGGAACTGCGGGGTCTGCCGGAGGCCGGCCAGGCCCTGGGTCAGCACTCGGCCGGGGGCCGGAGCGATGCGCCGGCCCACGAGGTAGGAGCCGACCACGAACGCCAGTCTGGCCTTCTTGGTACGGCCCAGGAGGTATCCGCCCGCCACGGCCGCCGCCATGGCAGCCTTGCTGTCGTTCATACGTGCCTTCTCTGCGCTGGATTCGTGGTTGTCGTGCGGCCGACGGGCCGGGACGGGCGTTCGAGGAGGGTGAGCAGGCGCTCCTCCTCCCGCTCGAAGGCCGCCTCGTCGATGACGCCCTCGTCCAGAGCCCGGTTGAGCGCGGCCAGACGCGCCTGGACGGCACGCGGGTCGTGGGTCTGGCGCCGGGCCTCCTGGAGCAGGTGGTCGGCGATCCACGCCGTGCCGCGCACCGGGGCGAGGGGCAGCAGCAGGAGACCGCTCAGGATGCCCACCGTGTCACCGCCCGGCCGGCGCGGGAGACGGGTCGACGAAGCTGTAACAGGGCAGGGGCCCGGTCACGCTGAGCGCCAGCCGGTCCCCGTACTCGAGGGCCCGCGCCTCCACCGCCTGCCGGAACCGCCGCTCGTCGGTGGAGCGCAGCAGGAAGGACGCGCTCAGCACGCACTCGTCGTCGGTCGGACCCTGCACCGTGCGCACGGCGAGCGGGGTCAGGCGGTCGAGGACGTCGCGGGCCGCTCGCCGTGCCTCGCGGCGGACACCGCGGGCGAGCACCTCACCGAGGCGGACGTTGGCCTCGTAGTCCGGCCGGCGTCGCGTCCGCAGGGCCAGATCCCGCAGGCTCTCGTCCCGGCGCACCAGTTCGGCGAAGTGGCCGGGCACGACCGCTCCCTTGACGTTGAACTCGACGCAACCCCGCACGTCGTCGAGCTGTCGTGTCAAGTGTGCCGAGTCGGACCGAAGCTGGGAGAGCAGGACGTCCGTTCGGGGACTGAGGACCGCGAACCGCATGGGCAGCAGCGGCCCCTGTGCCGCCAGTTCGTCCAGTACGGCCTGATGGGCGAGGAGGTCGCGGCGCCGGGGCCTCAGCCGTGCCGGGGCGGCCGACACCGCCGCGCACAGGCCGGACCCGGTCAGCAGCCGTACCGGGGCGCCGTCGACCCCCAGGGAACGGGGGGCACGGACACCGGCGGGGGTGATGCCGTAGACGTACAGGGCCTTCGGAGGGGCGGTGGTGGTCGTGGCGGTGGCCGGCGCGGTCATTCGTCCTCCGTCTCCGTGCGCCGGCGGGGCCGGCTGCGCGGGCGGTCGTCCTCGTCACGGGTGCGTGCGGCAGGCCGGCTGCGCGGCCGTTGCGGGTCCCGGGCGCGTTCCGTGCGCTCGCGGGTGTGCTCGCGCTCGCGGGGGAGGACTCCCTCGTCCTGGGCCTCCTCCTCGGGCGTGAGGATGTCCCGCACCTTGTCGCTCAGGGAGCGCGCCGTCCGCTTGGCGCCCGCCCTGCCTATGGTCTTGGCGACCGGGCTGCCGAACATCTCGGGAACGGTCTTGGAGCGCACGTCGTGCTCCAGGTCCAGGCGGTTGCAGGCCTCGGCGAACCGCAGGTACGTGTCGACGCTCGCGACCACGATGCGGGCGTCCACCTTGAGGATCTCGATGCCGACCAGGGAGACGCGTACGAAGACGTCGATCACCATGCCGCGGTCGAGGATGAGTTCCAGGACGTCGTAGAGGGTTCCGGCGCGGGGCGCGCAGACGACCTCGTCGTCGTAGGTGATCATGCGGTGGTCCTTCCGGGTGCGGGCCTCGCGGCACGGTCACTGGTCCTGGGCACCGCGCCGGTAGCGGGCGACCCTGCGGTACTGGAGCAGGTCGCCCGCCGGGTCCAGCTCGACCTCGTAGGTGGCGAGCAGACTGGTGGTGTCGGGGATGCGTGCCACCTCCAGCACGTCCACGCTGACGATCCAGCCGTCGTCCTCGCTGCGGCTCACCGCACAGACCCCCTCCAGGCGATGCCGGATCAGCTCGGACAGGGCGTCCGCGGCGCGCTGGGCGGCGTCCCGGGCACCCCGCACGGCACGCTCGCGCGTGGTCGTGGAAGTCGTGCCGCGCCGCCGTTCGCCAGGTTCTGTCATGCTGCCCACTCTGGCCGCGGAATCCGGTCCGCGCGTGTGCAGTTACCCCATCCGGGGCTGCGACGCCTGCCCGCCCGCGGGTGTCAGGCGCCCGGCGCGGTGGCGGCCCGGCGCCGGCAGTGCAGGAAGATGTGCGGTTCCGGCCGCGCGTCCGGGTGGGCCGGGGTGAACAGCGTCGCCTCCTGCGCCAGCACCTCCAGGCCGGCCTCCTCGGCCACGGCGGTGAGGCCCTGCGCGGTGAAGCTGGTCACGCGTACCGGCAAGCCCATGAAGGTGGCGTCGACGCCCTCCACGTCCAGCGGCACGGTGGCCAGGACCAGCCAGCCCCCCGGCTTCAGCACCCGCACCAGGTGCCGGACCAGGTCCGCCTGCTCCCGCCGGTCCAGCTGGAGCAGCGAGAAGTACACGCAGACCGCGTCGAACGAGCCGTCGGCGAGCGGTACGTCACGGACGTCGGCGCACTGGAACGTCGCGGCCGGTACCTGCCGCGTCGCCAGATCCACCATGACGGGGGAGACGTCGACGCCAAGCACGTCGTGCCCGGCCCCCGCCAGGGTCTCGGCGGTGGGCCGGCCCGTGCCGCTGCCCACGTCCAGCACCCGGCTGCCCGGCGCGAGCCGCTCGAGCAGCCACTCCAGCGAGCGCCGGTGCGTGCTCGAGCCGGCGAACGCCTTCTCGTACTCGACGCCCAGCGCGTCGAACACGGCGGCGGCCGGCGGCCGTTGCTGCTCGTCGGTCACGACGGTCCCCTCGTCTGGTGGCGGGCCGGAACCGCGAGCATCGTTGCACCGTGAAGGGGCGCCGACAAGGGGCCCTTCGGGCGACGCGACGGGCCCTCGTCCGCCGTCCTGCCCGCCTTCGTCCCGCCGGCCCCCGTCCTGCGCGCCGCCGTCCTCGGGCCAGTACGTCAACCTGCTCCGCGCCCGCCGTACCCCGCGAGAGCCGGGACCCGCGGCCGGTACTCCCGGCAGGCGTGAGGCCGGACGCTCACCCTCCGCGGATCCGGGCGCCGTCCAGAGCCAGATCCACCAGCCTCCGCACGAGCGCGTCGTCCAGCGGCGCCCGGCTCAGCAGCGCACGGACGAACAGCGGGCCGCTGACGGCCTCGATCAGCAGCCCGGCATCGGTGCCGGCGGCCAGCTCGCCCCGCTCGACACCGCGCCGGACCATCAGCACGGCGCGGTCGAGGCGCTCGCTCCAGTAGGGGCCGCGCCGGTCCTCCAGGGTGTCGTCGTGCTCGACGCTCAGCCGCAGCAGTGCCTCGCCCTGAGGGGTGCCGAGCAGCCGGGCCAGGACGGTGAAGAAGGCCAGCAGGTCCTCCCGGACGAGCCCGGTGTCCGGGACCGGCAGCGCGGTGTCCAGCTCCGTGGTCAGCGCGTCGAGGATCAGGCTCTCGCGGGTGCCCCAGCGGCGGTAGAGGGACGTCTCGTGCACCCCGGCGGCGCGGGCGACGGCGCCGACGGTCGTGCCCGCGAGACCCTGGCCGGACAGCAGGTCCATCGTGGCGGCGAGCACGGCCCGCCGCATCCGCTCCCCACGGCGGCGCAGGGGCGGGGCGACGGGATCCGGAGAGGTCATCGGCCCAGCCTAAAGCAGTCCGTCCTGCGTTGGGTGTACCGTTAACGCAAGACGGCCTGCGATGGACCGCTGGGGGTCCTCCGGGGTCGCCGCCGCACCGAGGAGGTCCCGTCATGGCGCAGATGCTCGCCGCCCGCCTGCACGTCCCGAGCCGCACCCTGCGGTTGGAAGAGGTGCCCCGCCCGCAGCCGGGCCCGGGCGAGGTACTGATCAAGGTCGAGGCGGCCGGCGTGTGCCTGTCCGACGTACACCTCATCGACGGCACCCTCACCCCGCTGCTGCTCCAGGGCGACACGGTCACCCTCGGCCACGAGGTCTCAGGAACCGTCGCCGAGGCCGGCCCGGGCGTCATCGCCTGGTCGCCCGGGCAGCGGGTCGTGCTCCACGCCGGCGAGGTGCGCGACGGCGTCACCTACACCCGCGGCGTCGACTACGACGGCGGCTGGGCCGAGTACGCCCTGTCCGCCGCCGACGCCCTGACCCTGCTGCCCGACGCCGTCCCCTTCGACCAGGGCGCGATCATCCCCGACGCCGTGTCCACGCCGTGGGGCGCGATCACCGAGACCGGTGCCGTCCGCCCCGCCGAGGCGGTCGGTGTGTGGGGCGTCGGCGGGCTCGGTGTGCACGCCGTGCAGCTGCTGCGGGCCATCGGCGCCTGCCCGGTCGTGGCCGTCGACCCCAGCCCCGTCGCCCGCGAACGCGCCCTGGCGGCCGGAGCCGATCTCGCCCTGGACTCCGCCGACCCGGATCTGCGCCGGACCGTCCGCTCGGCCACCGGCGGAGCGGGCCTCGCCGCGGCCTTCGACTTCGCGGGCGTGCCGCCCGTCCGGGAACAGGCGGTCTCCGTCCTCGCGCCCAAGGGGCGGCTCGTCCTGGCGGGCCTGACCGACAAGCCGCTCACCATCACCGACGGGACCCGCTTCAGCTACCTCCAGCAGCGGATCCTCGGCCACTACGGCTCCGACATGCCGGTGGCGCTGCCGCAGCTCATGCGGCTGATCCAGGGCGGACGACTGGACTTCTCCGGCTCCGTCAGCGGGGTGCTGCCGCTGGCCGAGGCCGCCCGGGCGGTCGCACGGCTGGAGAAGAAGGAGGGCGACCCCATCCGGCTGATCCTGCGTCCGTGAAGTGAGGGACTCCTGAGAATCCCCGAGGCGACTGAACATACCGGCCCCCGACTCCGTATGGAGCCGGGGGCATTTCATGTCCGAGTCCGCCACGACACAGGAGCACGCCTTGGGACACAACAGGCGCAGACGCCCGACCGGGACGCGCCGCGCGACCTTCGGGGCTTTCGCGCTGATACTGGGGGGCGGCGGCCTGATGGCCGTGAACGTGTTCGCCTCCGCCACCGAGGCCGGCGACACCGCCGTACCCCTGGGCAGTTCCGGTGTGGCGGCCACCGTCGACTGCCCCGACCTGAGCGAGCGGCTGACGGCGGTCCCGGAGCAGGCGAGGCCGGACGTCGGCACCGAACTCGCCCGGCTCGACGAGCAGATCGTCCATGCCTACCGGCAACTCCAGGAAGCCGCCCGCACCGCGGACGACGGCAAGCTCGACGAGGTCGCCATCCTCGATCCGTTGAGGAAGGAGCGGGCCCGGACGATCGAGCGCATCGCCGCCGCCATCGGCAAGGCCGGCGACCGCCCCGAGGGCCTGGACACTCTGGCCCCGTGCACGCTGCTCCGCACAGAGGTCGCCACGGCGGACGCGCCGAGCGGCAGCCCCGACCAGCGGCAACAGCGACAGCAGCAGGACGACGAGGGCGAAGGGCCCGCAAGCAGCGGGGACGGTGGGGACGACGGACAGCCCGGTGACGGGCAGCAGCAGCCCGGCAACGGTGGACAGGCGGGCAACGGGCCCGTGGCCGCCGACTACGTCGACATCAAAGGCGTCCAGCCGAACGTCGTGGGGACAGCACGGCAGAAGAACGCCTCGACCGGCTCCTTCGCCACCAGCTGCGGCGTCAACGCCGAGGGACTGTTCAACTCGGACAACCTGATCGCCGCCCCCGGCGTCAGCAACGGAGCCCACCACTTCCACGACTACGTCGGCAACCAGAACAACAACGCCTTCGCCGGCGACGAGGACCTGGCCGCCGCCGACACGAGCTGCGCCGACCAGGGCGACAGGTCCTCGTACTACTGGCCCGTGCTCCGGCTCCAGAACGGCACCGTCGAACAGGACGCCGGGTCACCCGGCGGCGGCATCGAGGGCAACGCCGGCGAGATCGTCACGCCCGCCGAGGTCACACTGACCTTCGAGGGCAACGAGCGCGCCAAGGTCACGGAGATGCCGCGTCTGCTGCGCGTCATCACCGGCGACGCGAAGGCGTTCGTCAACGGCAACACCAACGCGAACGCCTCCTGGAGCTGCACCGGTTTCGAGGACCGGCAGCTGAAGGACAAGTACCCGCTCTGTCCGTCCGGCAGTGACGTGGTGCGCACCTTCACCTTCCAGAGCTGCTGGGACGGCCGCAACACCGACAGCGCCAACCACCGCACCCACGTGGCCTTCGCCGCCGCCGACGGCAGCTGCCCCGACGGGTTCCGGGCCATCCCGCGACTGGTCCAGCGCGTCGTGTACGACGTGGACGCGCCCAGCCTCCAGGACGGGGGCAGGACCGTCCCGCTGTTCGCCGTGGACTCCTTCCCGGAGCAACTGCACAAGCCGGTCACGGACCACAGTGACTTCATCAACGTCTTCGACGAGGACCTGATGCGGGAGATGGCCGACTGCATCAACGGGGGCCGCGAGTGCGGTCCGGACACACCCCCGGGATCGGAGCCGGGCCAGGGCGAGGACCCGCAGGAGCAGCCGACCGGCAACCCCACGGAGGACCCGCAGGAGCACCCGACCGGGAACCCTGACGCCTCCGAGCCCCCGGCCGGGCAGACCGCCACCGCCTCGGCACCCGTGGACCCCGGGCAGGACGGCCGGGACGACGGAGAGAACGAAGGGAAGGGCGGAGGGAACGACGCCGGACAGAGCGACGGGGAGGCGCCCACGCCCCCAGTCCGGGAACAGGACGACGGCGCCTCCTCGAGCGCCGAGCCCAGGGCCGCCACGACACCGGCCGCCGACCTGCCGGACGACGCGAGTAGCGCCGCGCCCCTACCCGGGGCTGCGCAGGGAACGGGCGGTGGTGACGACGCCGCGGCCGGGCCGGCGACCGAGCCGCAGGCGACGCAGGGCGGTCTCGCGGAGACGGGTTCCGGTCTCGGCCTGTGGCCCGCGGCCGTCGGAGGCGTTCTCCTCGCCGGCGGCTGTGTGCTGCTGCTCCGCTCCAGGCGGCGTGCGCTGTGACACCGGCGTGATGCCGTCGTGATGACGGTCGGGCAGGCCCGGGCCCAGGCCCCGTCCGCCCGTCGTCACGACCGCATCGAACACGCCATCGCACGGCGGGAACTGGCGCATTTCAACTATTGCCATTCCGTTTGCCCGGGCGCAGCCTGTTCTCCGAAAGGCTCTGGGAGCGCTCCCATTGACAGTTCCGGTTTCTCGGCCCCCCTCCTGTCCCCCCACGCGAAAGAAGGACATCATGACTTGTCATGATCGCACCAAGAGAGTCCGGCGGGTGTCGACCGTCGCCCTCGGCACCCTGACCGCGGCCCTGCTCGCCCTGATCCCCTGGAGCGGCACCGCCGTCGCCCACGGCTCGGTCGTCGACCCCGCCTCCCGCAACTACGGCTGCTGGCAGCGCTGGGGCGACGACTTCCAGAACCCCGCCATGGCGCAGGAAGACCCCATGTGCTGGCAGGCCTGGCAGGACAACACCAACGCCATGTGGAACTGGAACGGCCTGTACCGCAACGGCTCCGCGGGCGACTTCGAAGCCGTCGTCCCCGACGGTCAGCTGTGCAGCGGCGGCCGGACCGAGGGCGGTCGCTACAACTCCCTCGACACCGTGGGCGCGTGGCAGACCACGGACATCACCGACAACTTCACCGTCAAGCTGTACGACCAGGCCAGCCACGGCGCCGACTACTTCAAGGTCTACGTCAGCCGGCAGGGCTTCGACCCCGCCACGCAGCCCCTCGGCTGGGACGACCTCCAGCTCGTCACGACCACGGGCAGCTACGCGCCCAGCCAGAACTACGAGATCCCGGTGAGCACCTCGGGCCTGAGCGGCCGGCACGTCGTCTACACGATCTGGCAGGCGTCGCACATGGACCAGACGTACTTCCTGTGCAGCGACGTCGACTTCGGCTGATCCACGCCACCCCCGTCCCCCCACCCCCGCCGGGCGCGCCGCGTCCGGCGGGGACACCGGTCGGTGCGACGGCCGTGCGACGTGCTTCGCAGCCGCCCCGGGGTGCGGTATACGTCCCCTCATGGACCCTATGGACCCCATGGACTACTACGATCTCGGCACCCACCGCCGGACGGTGACGACCTCGTCGCCCGAGGCCCAGCGGTGGTTCGACCGCGGGCTGGTGTGGACGTACGCGTTCCACCACGAGGAGGCCGTCGCCTGCTTCGAGGCCGCCGCGGCGGCCGACCCGGACTGCGCCATGGCCCACTGGGGCATCGCCTACGCCCTCGGTCCGAACTACAACAAGCCGTGGGAGGCCTTCGACGCCGAGGAACTGACGCGGACCGTCGATCGCACCCACGCCGCGGTCGAACTCGCCCACGAGAAGGCGGCCCGCTCGGCCACCCCGGTCGAACGCGCCCTGATCGGCGCCCTGCGCGCCCGGTACCCGCAGGCGCGCGCCGTCGAGGACTGCTCGGTGTGGAACGCGCCGTACGCCGAAAGCATGCGGGTCGTGCACGAACTCGCCCCGGACGACCTGGACGTCGCCGCCCTCCATGCCGACGCGCTGATGAACCTGACGCCGTGGCAGCTCTGGGACCTGCGCACCGGACTGCCCGCGGAAGGCGCCCGCACCCTGGAGGCGAAGGCCGTCCTCGACCGGGCCCTGGCCGCCGAGGCCGGCCGCGAGCACCCCGGCGTCCTCCACCTCTACATCCACCTGATGGAGATGTCCGCCACGCCCGAGGCGGCCCTCACCGTCGCCGACCGGCTGCGCGGCCTGGTCCCCGACGCCGGGCACCTCAACCACATGCCGTCCCATCTCGAAGTGCTGTGCGGCGACTACCGGCGCGTGGTGTCGGACAACAGCGCCGCGATCGCCGCCGACGAGAAGTACCGCGCGCGGGCCGGGGCGATGAACTTCTACACGCTCTACCGCTCGCACAACCACCACTTCAGGATCTACGGCGCGATGTTCCTCGGCCGGTACGAGGTCGCCCTGGACGCCGCCGCGCAACTGGAGGCGTCCATCCCCGAGGAGCTGCTGCGCGTCGAGAGCCCGCCGATGGCCGACTGGCTGGAAGGCTTCCTGGCCATGCGGGTGCACGTCCTGATCCGGTTCGGCCGCTGGGCGGACATCCTCCGGCTGCCGCTGCCCGTCGATCCTCGTCTGTACTGCGTGACGACGGCGATGCTCCACTACGCCCGGGGGGTCGCGCTCTCGGCCACCGGCAAGGTCGCCGAGGCGGAGGCCGAACGCGTCCTGTTCCGTGAGGCGGCCGCCAGGGTGCCGCTGACCCGCACCCTGTTCAACAACACCTGCGCCGACATCCTCGCCATCGCCTCCGCCATGCTCGACGGCGAACTGGAGTACCGCAAGGGTGACCACAGTGCCGCCTTCGCCGCCCTGGAGCGGTCCATCGCACTGGACGACAACCTCCCCTACGACGAACCGTGGGGCTGGATGCAGCCCACCCGGCACGCCTACGGCGCCCTGCTCCTGGAACAGGGCCGGGTCGCCGAGGCCGAGGCGGTCTACCGGGCCGACCTGGGTCTCGACGACACCCTGCCCCGCGCCCTGCAGCACCCCGGGAACGTCTGGGCCCTGCACGGACTCCACGAGTGCCTGGCGCGCCTGGGCGAGGAGGGGCAGGCGCGGATCGTGGCACAGCAGTTGAAGCTCGCCACCGCCCTCGCGGACGTACCGGTCGAGGCCTCCTGTTTCTGCCGCCTCGACACCGCACCGGCCACCGGTGGTGCGGGCGGCTGCTGCGCTGCGGACCACTGACCGCGCCCCGTCCGCTTCGGGTCAGACGTTGACGCCGAAGTCCGCGGCGATGCCCGCCAGGCCGGAGGAGTACCCCTGCCCGACCGCCCGGAACTTCCACTCGGCGCCGTGCCGGTACAGCTCGCCGAAGACCATCGCGGTGTCGGTCGACGCGTCCTCGGAGAGGTCGTAGCGGGCGAGTTCCTGGTTGCCCGCCTGGTTGACGACCCGGATGAAGGCGTTGCGGACCTGGCCGAAGCTCTGGCCGCGGTTCTCCGCGTCGTGGATGGAGACCGGGAAGACGATCCTGCTGACCTCGGTGGGGACGGCGGCGAGGTTCACCTTCACGGCCTCGTCGTCGCCCTCGCCCTCGCCGGTGAGGTTGTCGCCGGTGTGCTCCACCGAGCCGTCCGGGCTGGTGAGGTTGTTGTGGAAGACGAAGTGCCCGTCCGAGAGCACCTTGCCAAAGGCGTCGAGGAGCAGCGCGGAGGCGTCGAGGTCGTAGTCGGTGCCGGTCGTGATGACTTCCGCCGATCACCCTACCCGTATTCTACAGCGCTGTAGAATACGGTTCTTCTCTATACGATGTGACCTCGGAAGGCGGACAGCAGCGGAAGGAGGCGGGCCGTGACGGATCACCGGCGTCCGCGGCGACGGGGGCAGGGCGAGCTGGAGGCGCTGGTGCTGTCGGTGCTGCGCGAGGCGGACGGGCCCGCCACGGCCGGCTGGGTGCAGGAACGCCTGGGCGGCGACCTCGCCTACACCACCGTGATCACGATCCTGACCCGATTGCTGGAGAAGGGCGCGGTCAGCCGCGAGCGCGCGGGCCGGTCCTTCGCGTGGACACCCGCCTCCGACCAGGCGGGCCTGGCCGCGCGGAAGATGCGCAAGGTCCTGGACGCCGAGAGCGACCGCGTAGCGGTGCTCGCCAGCTTCGTCACCGGCCTCGACCCGGACGACGAGCGGCTGCTGCGGGAACTTCTGGCGCACGCGCGCGACGCGGGGGACGGCTGACGCCGCATGGGTGTATTCGTCTTTCTGCCGCTGGTCCTGCCGTTGACGGCGTGGCCGGTCGCCAGGCTGGCCGAACAGCATCTGCACCCGCGGACCGCGACCAGGCTGCTCACCGCCGTGGCCGCCGTGATGGCCCTGTGCAGCACCGTGTGTCTCGCCCTGGTGATGGTGGTCGGCACCGCGCAACTGCCGGGCAACCCTCTGCCGGACGGCTGGTCCGACCCCGAGGTGCGGGCGGCGGTGCCGTACGACGAGGTCGTCGGCAAGGCGGCGATCCCCGCGTTGTGCGCGGTGGTCATGGCCTCGGCGCGGGCCCTGTGGCGGCACGGCAGAGTACGTCGCCGTGCCCACCGCGCGCTGGCCGGACTGCCGGGGACCGGGGTGGCCGTACTCCCGGACGAGGCGCCCTACGCGTACGCGCTGCCCGGCGGTCGCCGGGACCGTGTGGTGGTGAGCACGGCCCTGCTCGACTGCCTGGAACCCGCTGAGCGGCGCGCGCTGTTCGCCCACGAGCGGGCCCATCTGACCGCCCGGCACCATCGCTTCCTGCTCACCGTCCGGCTCGCCGCCCTGGCCAACCCGTTCCTGCGGCCCCTGCGGACCGTCGTTTCCTATACGGCGGAGCGATGGGCGGACGAGGCGGCCGCGCGGGTGGTCGGCAACCGCCGCGCGGTGGCGACCGCGATCGGCAAGGCGGCCCTGGTCTCCCGGGGCACCCCGGTCGCCACCCTCGCCGGCCTCGCCGGCCTCGCCGGCCTCGCGGCGCCCGGCCCGGTACCGCGCCGGGTGGCGGCCCTGCTCGGTCCCGCTCCCGCGGTCCGCACCTGGCCCCCGGTGTTCACCGCGGTGGGCCTGGCGGCATGGGCCGCGGCCGCCGGAACCGCCGTGTCGGCGATGTCGTCCGCGAACGCCGCCGTCACGATGTTCCTCATCCTCCGCGCCGCGACGCCCCTCTGAGCGACCTTCTTCTCCGAAGGAAACCCCAGGCCGCGGAGACGGCCACGAAAGTCCTGGTCGCCTGCCCCGGCGACGGCGACAGTGGCTCGTCGGACTCCGCACGGGCCGCATCCTCGGCCCCGCGCCCCTCGACGACCAGTCCGCCGGCCCCGGCGGCGACACGGCCGGCACGGACGAGCCGTTCGGCCCGGCACAGCTGAGGCGCGGGCGGGCGGTACCGGGGCCGGTCGGGCAGACGGCCGCCTCCGGCACCGCGTTGCCCCTGTGGTAGCTTGCGGGAGCCAGTCGAACCCACCTGGTGGGTCAGGGAATCCGGTGCGAATCCGGAACTGACGCGCAGCGGTGAGGGGGACGGGCGGGACAACGGCCACTGGGCGGCACAAGCCGTCCGGGAAGGCGTCCCGTCCGGTCGATCCCGAGTCCGAAGACCTGCTGGCACCCGCGCCGCCTACGGCGCGGGCCGCACCGTACGAACGGGCTTCGCGTCTGAGCCCTCGACGCCAGAGGATCTTCCTTGCCCGCAGCGCGCCCCGCCGCCTCCCGCCGTTCCTTCCGTTCTTCCCGTTCCTTCTGTTCGTTCCGCTGTTCCTTCCGCGCCCGCTTCGCGTTGCTGCTGTCCGGCACTCTGCTGGCGTCCGGCTGCGGTTCCGGGACGACCGCCACCGACGCCGCGGCGCCGGCCGAGGCCGCCGGCTATCCACGCGTCGTCAGTGACTGCGGGCACGAGGTGAAGATCACCGCGCCGCCCCGGCGAGCGGTCTCCCTCAACCAGGGCACCACGGAGATCCTGCTCTCGCTCGGCCTCGCCGACCGCATGGCGGGCACCGCCACCTGGACCGACCCGGTCATGAAGGGCCTGGAGAAGGCGAACACCGGCGTGCCCCGGCTCGCCGACGACATGCCCTCCTTCGAGACGGTCCTGGACGCCGAACCCGACTTTGTCGCCGCCTCCTTCGCCTCCACGCTCGGCCCCGGCGGCGTGGCCACGCGCGAGCAGTTCACCGAACTCGGCGTGCCGGCCTACCTGTCCCCGTCCGACTGTGTCGGCAAGGACAACGGCGGCGACGGCGACGGCGTCCGCAGCGAGCCCCTGACCATGGACACCGTCTACGCCGAAGTCCGCGACCTGGCCCGGGCGTTCGACGTCGAGCAGCGCGGCGACGACCTGGTCGCCGGCCTGAAGGCGCGGGTCGAGAAGGCCACCTCGGGCATCGACGCCTCCGGTGTCACCCTCATGTACTGGTTCGCCAACTCGACTTCCCCCTACATGGCGGGCTGCTGCGGCGCCCCCGGCATCATGACCCGCGAACTCGGCGCGGAGAACACCATGGACGACACCCACGAGGAATGGCCGCAGGTCGGCTGGGAGACCGTCGCCGACCGCGACCCCGACGTCCTCGTCATCGGAGACCTCACCCGCAGGTCCCAGACGGCCGAGACCGCCGCGAAGAAGATCGAGTTCCTGGAGTCCGACCCCGTCACCAAGAACATGACCGCCGTCAGGAAGAAACGGTACGTACTGCTGAGCGGGCAGGCCATGAACCCCACCATCCGCACCGTCGAGGGCGTGGAGAAGGTGGCGGCGGCGCTGCGCGCGTACGGCCTCACCGAGTGACGTCCGAAAGCCGGGTGACGCCGGGGAGCCGGGTGATGTCCGAGAACCACGAGCCCCTCGGCACGCGGGCGGCCGGCCGCCGCCGCCCGGCGGCGTGGGCGGCGGTGGGTCTCGTCGCCCTGTGCGCCTCCGTGGCCGTCGCCGTCACCATCGGCCCCGCGGACATCGGCGTCGGCGAGGTCTGGTCCGTGCTCGTCGCCCACCTCGGCGGCGGCACTCCCGGCGTGGAGGTCACGCCGATCCGCGACGGCATCGTCTGGGACCTGCGGCTGCCCCGGACCCTCCTCGCGGCCGTGTGCGGTGCCGGGCTCGCCGTATGCGGTGCCGTACTCCAGTCCCTGCTGCGCAACCCGCTCGCCGACCCCTTCGTCCTGGGCGTCTCCTCCGGCGCCTCGACCGGTGCCGTCCTGGTCGTCGTCCTGGGCGTGGGCGGCGGCGCGCTGTCCGTGTCGGGCGGGGCGTTCGCCGGGGCGGTCTGCTCCTTCGCGCTCGTGATGCTGCTCAGCCACAGCCTCGGCGGCACCCCGGACCGGGTGGTGCTCGCGGGCGTGGCGGCGATGCAGCTGTTCTCCGCGCTCACCTCGTTCGTCGTGATGACCGCGGCCGACGCCGAGACCACCCGCGGCGTGCTGTTCTGGCTGCTCGGCTCACTCGGCGGGGCGGGCTGGACGGACGTGTGGACGGGTACGGCGGCCCTGGTCGTGGTCCTGGCCGTGTGCCTCGGGTATGCCGGGACACTGGACGCCTTCGCGTTCGGCCAGGACGCCGCGGCCACGCTCGGCGTCCACGTGGCCCGTACCCGGCTGGTGCTGCTGTGCGCCACCGCCCTGCTCACCGCCGCCCTGGTCGCCTCGGCCGGCGCCATCGGCTTCGTCGGCCTGGTGCTGCCGCACGCCGTGCGTGCGTTGACCGGCCCCGGGCACGCCCGGCTGCTGCCGGTCTGCGCCCTCGCCGGGGCGGTGTTCCTGGTGTGGGTCGACACCCTGGCCCGTACCGTCCTCGAACCCCAGGAGGTCCCGGTGGGCGTGGTGACCTCGCTCATCGGCGTACCCGCCTTCGTCCTCGTCCTGTACCGCACCAGGCGGGCACGGTGACGCTGAACGCCGAGCGGGTCTCCCGCGCCGCCGGCGGGCGGCTCATCCTGGACGGCGTCGACCTGAGCCCCCGGCCCGGCGCCATGACCGGACTGCTCGGCCCCAACGGCTCGGGCAAGTCCACCCTGCTGCGGCTGCTCGCCGGCGTACTCGCCCCGGCCTCCGGTGTCGTCACCCTCGACGGCCGCCCGCTGGACCGGGTGGGCCGCCGGGACGTCGCCCGGCGCGTGGCCGTCGTGGAGCAGCAGGCGGACACCCAGGCCGAGCTGACCGTCCGGGACGTCGTCCGGCTCGGCCGGATCCCGCACCGCCGCGCCTGGACGCCGGCGTCGGCGACCGACGAGGAGGCGGTCACGGACGCCCTCGCACGCACCGGCCTGACCGGGCACGAGGACCGGCTCTGGCACACCCTCTCCGGCGGCGAACGCCAGCGCGTCCAGATCGCCCGCGCCCTCGCCCAGCAGCCGCGCGAACTCCTGCTGGACGAACCGACCAACCACCTCGACATCCAGCACCAGCTCGACGTACTGACGCTGGTCGCCGCCCTGCCCGTCACCAGCGTGGTCGCCCTGCACGACCTCAACCTCGCGGCCATGTACTGCGACCACCTCGTGGTGCTGGCCGAGGGGCGGGTCGTGGCCTGTGGCGATCCCGCGGGGGTCCTGACCGCGGACCTGGTCGCCGAGGTGTACCGGGTGCGCGCCGAGGTCGCCCCCACCGGGCCGGGCGGCCGCCCGCACGTCCGGTTCCTCGGCACCCTGACGGACGCTCCCCGAGCGGGTGACGGTGCCCGGCTCGGCCGGCCGAGCACCGCCGCACCGCTCGAGTAACGCGAGCGGCCGCTGGGAACGGCTCGGACGGCCGGCCCCCCTGCGACGTCACGAGATCCATGACGTGCGCCACGTCCGGTCGCGGGCGGCCGACTGCCAGGGAGTTGCCCGACCGGTTCGCTTGACCGTGTCCGACCGGCACCGCCCGCAGAGAGGAACCAGGACGCGCATGTCCGGTCTCCACGCACGCCTTCCACGAACTGCTCCGCCGCTGGCGGTTCGGACGGCTCGGTGGCCGACGTCCTCGTCGAGGGCGAGCCGCCGTGACGGCAGCGCCCAGCCGGGGGCGGGCGGGCGCGGCACGAGAGGGACGAGCCTTGGCCCGTGCCTCCGTGCCCCCGTGCCCCCGTGCCCCCGTGCCCCCGCGTCCGGGGGCCCTTGGCACCGTGCGGTCAGACCATCAGCCCGGCCGCGAGTGCGGCCCCCAGTTCCCAGCAGGCCTCCAGATCGGCCTTGCCGGGTTCACCCGCCACGCTCACCGCCGGCGCCGCGCGCTGCCAGCCGAGGCCGGTCGTGACCGACTCGATGCCACGCACCGCGCCGGTGGTGTCGCTGCCGCCGTGCACGTAGTAGCCGAAGGGCCGGCCCCGCGTCTCGTCCAGGCAGGGGTAGTAGACCTGGTCGAAGAAGTGCTTCAGGGCGCCGGACATGTAGCCCAGGTTGGCCGGAGTGCCCAGCAGGTATCCGTCGGCCTCCAGCACGTCGACCGCCGTCGCGGCCAGCGCAGCCCGCCTGACCACCCGCACCCCTTCGATCTCCGGCGCGGTCGCCCCGGACAGGACGGCTTCCAGCATCGCCTGGCAGTTCGGCGACGGCGTGTGATGAACGATCAGCAAAGTGGCCACATCCCGAAGCCTGCCGCCCGGCACCCGCCGACCGCAAGAAGCGCCACCCCCGTCCGGCGCGGGGAGCCACGGTCGTACGACACGCCGGGGTCCGGGGCGATCGCGGTCGCGCGCGACCGAGGCCGTCCGGCACGCGGAAGGGGCCGCCCACCGTGTGTGGTGGGCGGCCCCTTCCGGGTCGTGGCGCGTCGTGGGCCGACGGTTCAGCCGACCGGCGACGCCGGTCCGCTGTCCGCCTTCGACGGGGTGTCACCGGAGCGCTGCGCGGGGACGGTGACCTCTCCGCCGGCGGCCTCGCCGGCCTCCTCGGCCAGGCGCTCCATGCCGCTGGTGGTCTTCAGCGGCTTCTCCTTGATGAAGACCACGGCGACCAGCGCGAGCAGCGCGAACGGGGTGGCGATGAGGAACAGGTCGGCGGTGGCGACACCGTAGGCGTGCTCCACGATCTCCCGCATGGGGGCGGGCAGCGTGGTCATGTCCGGCACGCTGTGCCCACCGCCGCCCGAGCCGCCCTCGGCGCCCCCGGCGGCGCCCGCCTTCTCCAGCCCCTTGGTCATCTCGCTGGCGACCCGGTTGGCGAGGATCGCGCCGAGGACGCTGGTGCCGATGGTGCCGCCCATGCTGCGGAAGAAGGACAGCACGGAGGTCGCCGCGCCCAGCTCGGCCGCGGGGACGTCGTTCTGCGCGGCGAGCACCAGGTTCTGCATCAGCATGCCGACGCCGACGCCGAGGACGGCCATGTAGAGGCTGAGCAGCCCGAAGTGGGTGTCGGCGTCGATCAGGGAGAGCAGCGCGAGGCCGACCGTCATGATGACCGCGCCGGCCACCAGGTAGCTCTTCCACTTGCCGGTCCGGCTGATCAGCTGTCCGGCGACGGTGGACGACACCAGCAGACCCAGGATCATCGGCAGGCTCATCAGACCGGCGACGGTCGGCGTCTTGCCCAGGGAGACCTGGAAGTACTGCGACAGGAAGACGGTTCCGCCGAACATGGCGACACCGACCAGGAGGCTGGCGACGGTGGTCAGCGTGACCGTGCGGTTCTTGAAGATGTCGAGCGGGATGACCGGCTCGTCGGTACGGGCCTCGACGAGGACAGCCAGGGCCAGCAGCACCACACCGCCGATGACGAGCGCGGCGGTCTGCCAGGACGCCCAGTCGAACTGGTTGCCGGCCAGCGAGACCCAGATGAGCAGTGCGCAGACACCGGCGACGATCAGGAAGGCGCCGAGCCAGTCGATCTTCACCTGGCGCTTGACGGTGGGCAGCTTCAGTGTGCGCTGCAACAGGAAGATGGCCAGCAGGGCGAACGGCACGCCGATGAAGAAGCACCAGCGCCAGCCCAGCCAGTCGGTGTCCACCAGCACACCGCCGATCAGCGGTCCGGCCACGGTGCCGACGGCGAAGACGGCACCGAAGATGCCGGAGTACTTGCCCAGTTCCCGGGGCGGGATGACGGCGGCCATGACGACCTGCGCGAGGGCGGTCAGACCACCCGCGCCGATGCCCTGCACGACCCGGCTGAAGATCAGCAGCGTCGTGTCGTGGGAGAAGCCCGCCAGCAGCGAACCGATTACGAACATCAGCAGCGAGAGCTGGAGCAGCAGCTTCTTGTTGAAGAGGTCGGACAGCTTGCCCCACAGGGGGACCGTCGCGGTCATGGCCAGGAGTTCGGCGGTGACGACCCAGGTGTACGAGGACTGGCTGGCGCCCAGGTCGGCGATGATCGTCGGCAGCGCGTTGGAGACGACGGTGCCCGCCAGGATGGCGACGAACATGCCGGCCATCAGGCCGGACATGGCCTGGAGTATCTGCCGTTGGTTCATGGAGGTGGGAGGCGCGTCGGCGGGCGCCTGAGCTGCGGTCACGGCATCTCTTTCGGTGGTGGTCTGATGAAGTCGCGCCGGCGCCCGGCGCGGTGGTTACGCGGAAGGTGCCGGAAGGCCGGCGCCGAGGAGGGCGAACACCTCGTGGAAGACGTCGATGAAGGCGGCTTCCTCCTGGTGGGCGGACCAGTGGTCCATGCTGGTCCGCACGGCGGCGTTCGCCACCGAGGCCAGCAGCCGTGGGTAGAGGCCGGGCGCCGTACGCCGTTCCTCGCCGGAACCGGAACCGGACCCGGAACAGAGCTCGCCCCCGGGCCGGTCGCCGTCGCCGGCGGCGACGCGGAGGCGTTCCGCGATGGCTTCGGCCAGGTCCGCCTCGGCCGCCATGTGCGCCCCGACGCCGCGCGCCAGGAGGTGCGGCGAGGCGTGCAGCACTTCGGCGTGCAGCCGCCACAGCTCGTGGTGCTGCTCCGCCTCGGCGAATTCCGCCGTCATGGCCCTGTGCAGGGCTTCCAGCGGGGAGAGCTCGGCCGGTGCGGCGAGCACGGCGCACCGCATACGTGCGCCCGCGTCCGCGTCGATGACGACGAAGGCGTCGTCACGGGTGTCGAAGTAGTTGAAGAAGGTTCGCACCGACACCCCGGCCGCGGCGCTGATCGCCTCGACGGTGACCTTCTCCGCCCCGTGTTCGGCGGCGAGACGTACCGCGGCCTCGGCGAGGGCGGCGCGTGTGGCCCGCTTCTTCCGCTCCCGCAAGCCGCCCCCCGCGGCACTCTTCTCCGACATAAGTTGCATGGTATGCAAAGATGCACGCTATGCAAAATTAGCGGGTGTCGAGTGCGCCTCTCGGGGTCGCGGGGGGTAGCGGGCCGTGGCGCGCTCCGCCGCACGGTAGCGGCAAGTCCTGTGTGTCAGGCCGAAGTTGGGGTACCCGCTGCGTCAGCACGGTCGGCATCGGGGTCGGCGCCGGTGGCGGCCGTGCTTCTCCTGTCACACGCCTCCCTCACTGCGCGGCGCGCCGGAAACCCGGTGCGTGCGCGGCATCGCCTCCGGGGCCCCTCCTCGGCATGGTCCCGGCCGGTACTCGTCGTCCGCGGCGCCCGGTACGAGCACGGCTTCGACCGGCCGCACCGAGCCGCACCGAGCCGCACCGAGTCGCGTCGGCACGCCGGACCGGACCCACCCCGTCCTCCGTGGCACGGTCCGCCCGCGCCGCGGCGGCCGACACGCCCGCCCGGGCGGCGCCCCGGGGCGGCCGCCGCCCGCGCCTGACCGGCACCGGCCCCGTTCGGGAACCGACGTGACCCGAACGGCCCTGCCGGGTACCCGAGCGGTCTGCGCAGGGTTGGGATGTGTACGGGTACCCCCGTGCCCGCGCGGCCCGACCGCTGTCCGACACGGAAAGGACCACCGATGTCCGTCGACACCCAGCAGGCATCCCGCGGGCTCACGGACGAGGAGCTCGCCGGCCTGGACGCTCACTGGCGCGCCGCGAACTACCTCTCCGTCGGCCAGATCTACCTGATGGCCAATCCCCTGCTGACCGAGCCACTGCGTCCCGAGCACGTCAAGCCGCGCCTGCTCGGCCACTGGGGCACCTCACCCGGCCTCAACCTGGTCCACACCCACCTCAACCGGGTGATCAAGGCCCGGGACCTCGACGCCCTGTGCATCTGGGGCCCCGGCCACGGCGGGCCCGCCGTGCTGGCCAACTCGTGGCTGGAGGGTTCGTACACCGAGACCTACCCGGACATCACCCGGGACGCGACCGGAATGGCCAGGCTGTTCAAGCAGTTCTCGTTCCCCGGTGGCGTGCCGAGCCATGTCGCGCCCGAGACGCCGGGCTCGATCCACGAGGGCGGCGAGCTCGGCTACTCGCTCTCGCACGCCTACGGCGCCGCCTTCGACCACCCCGGCCTGGTGGTCGCCTGCGTGATCGGCGACGGCGAGGCGGAGACCGGCCCGCTGGCGACGTCCTGGCACTCCAACAAGTTCCTCGACCCGGCGGGCGACGGCGCGGTCCTGCCGATCCTGCACCTCAACGGCTACAAGATCGCCAACCCGACGGTTCTCGCCCGCCTCCCCGAGGCGGAACTCGACGAACTCCTGCGCGGCTACGGCCACGACCCGATCCACGTCACCGGCGACGATCCGGCCGCCGTCCACCGCGCCATGGCCCACGCCATGGACACCGCCCTGGACCGTATCGCCGCGATCCAGCGCGCCGCCCGCGAGGAAGGTGCCACGAGCCGCCCCCGCTGGCCGGTGATCGTGCTGCGCACCCCCAAGGGCTGGACCGGCCCGGCCGAGGTCGACGGCCTGCCCGTGGAGAACACCTGGCGCGCTCACCAGGTCCCCCTGTCCGCCGTACGGACCGACCCGGAACACCTGAGGCAGCTGGAGCAGTGGCTGCGCTCCTACCGGCCCGAGGAACTGTTCGACGACGACGGAGCACCACGACCCGACGTCCTCGCCGCCGCGCCCGCGGGCCCGCGCCGGCTGGGCGCCAGTCCCTTCGCCAACGGCGGGCTGCTGCTGCGCGAGCTGCCCCTGCCGCCGCTGGAGAAGTACGCCGTCCCCGTCGACGAACCCGGCGCGAGCACGCACGAACCCACCCGGGTCCTCGGCGACCTGCTCCGGGACGTCATGGACGCCACATCCGACCGGCGCGACTTCCGCCTCGTCGGCCCCGACGAGACCGCCTCCAACCGCCTCCAGGCCGTCTACGCCGCCAGCGGCAAGGCCTGGCAGGAACGCACGCTGCCCGTCGACGAGAACCTCGACCGGCACGGCCGCGTCATGGAGATCCTCTCCGAACACACCTGCCAGGGCTGGCTGGAGGGCTACCTCCTCACCGGCCGGCACGGACTGTTCTCCTGCTACGAGGCGTTCGTCCACATCGTCGACTCGATGGTCAACCAGCACGTCAAATGGCTGCGGGTGACCCGCCGCCTGCCCTGGCGCGCCCCCATCGCCTCCCTCAACTACCTGCTCACCTCCCACGTGTGGCGCCAGGACCACAACGGCTTCTCCCACCAGGACCCCGGCTTCGTCGACCACATCCTCAACAAGAGCCCCGAGGCCGTACGGGTCTACCTGCCGCCGGACGCCAACACCCTGCTCTCCGTCGCCGACCACGCCCTGCGCAGCCGCGACTACGTCAACGTGATCGTCGCCGGCAAGCAGCCCTGCTTCGACTGGCTGTCCATGGAGCAGGCGCGGGTCCACTGCGCGCGCGGCGCCGGCATCTGGGACTGGGCCGGCACCGAGGACGGCACCCGAGAACCCGACGTGGTGCTGGCCTGTGCGGGCGACGTCCCGACCCAGGAGGTACTGGCCGCCGCCCAGCTCGTCCGGCGTCACCTGCCCGCACTCGCCGTACGCGTCGTGAACGTCGTGGACATCGCCCGGCTGCTGCCCAGCGGGGAACACCCGCACGGCATGAGTGACTTCGAGTACGACGGCCTGTTCACCGCCGACAAGCCGGTCGTCTTCGCGTACCACGGCTACCCCTGGCTGATCCACCGGCTCGCCTACCGGCGCACCGGCCACGCGCATCTGCACGTGCGCGGCTACAAGGAGATCGGGACCACCACCACACCCTTCGACATGGTGATCGGCAACGACATGGACCGCTACCGCCTGGTCATGGACGTCATCGACCGCGTACCGGGCCTCGCCGTGCGCGCGGCGGCCGTGCGGCAGCGGATGGAGGACGCCCGGCTGCGCCACCACGACTGGATCCGCGAACACGGAGTGGACCTGCCGGAGGTCGCCGACTGGTCCTGGGAGGGCTCGAAGTGACCGCGACGCCCTCGACCTGGGACTACGACCACTACGACCCCGCGGACGAGCGGCTGCGTGAGTCGCTGTGCACGCTCGGCAACGGCTACTTCGCCACCCGCGGCGCGCTGCCCGAGTGCGCCGCGGACGACGTGCACTACCCGGGCACCTACGTGGCCGGCTGCTACAACCGGCTCACCTCCACCGTCGCCGGACGAGACGTGGAGAACGAGGACATGGTCAACCTCCCCAACTGGCTGCCGCTGCGCTTCCGGGCCGACGGGGGTGACTGGCTCACGCCGGACACCGCCGAGGTGCTCGACCACCGGCAGACCGTGCACCTGGACTCGGGCGTTCTGGAGCGCCGTACCCAGTTCGGGCTCGGCGGGGAACGCGTGCTGTCCGTGCGCCAGCTGCGCATGGTGCACATGGCCGATCCCCACCTCGCGGCGCTGCGCACGGAGTTCACGGTCGACGCCGGAACGGCGGACGTCGACGTGGAGGCCGCCCTCGACGGCGGCGTCACCAACTCCGGGGTGCCGCGCTACCGGGACCTGGAGGGCCGTCACCTGACCCACGTGCACACCGGCGACGCCGACGACGGCACGGTGTGGCTGCGCTGCCGCACCCGCACCTCGGACATCCGGATCGGCATGGCGGCCCGCACGACGGCCGACGCGCCCGTCACCCCGGCCCGGGAACACCTGCGCGTCACCCAGCGCGCGACCCTGCGCGCGGAGTCGGGCCGTACCGTCACCGTCGACAAGATCGTGGCCCTGCACACCTCACGCGACCCGGCGATCAGCGACCCCCTGCAGGCCGCCGTCGACCGGGTGGCCGACGCCCCCGGCTTCGACGAACTGCTGGTGACGCAGCGCACGGCCTGGGGCCAGCTGTGGCGCCGCGCCGAACTCGACGTACCCGGCGAGGCGGGCAGCATCCTGCGCCTGCACCTCTTCCACGTACTGCAGACCCTCTCCCCGTACACCGCGGACCTCGACGTGGGTGTACCGGCGCGCGGACTGCACGGGGAGTCCTACCGCGGACACGTCTTCTGGGACGAGCTGTTCGTCCTGCCCTACCTCAACCTGCACTTCCCAGAGGTGTCCCGGGCCCTGCTCCACTACCGGCACCGCCGTCTGGAACGGGCCCGCGCCGCCGCCCGCGCCATCGGCAGGCGCGGCGCGCTGTACCCGTGGCAGAGCGGCAGCGACGGACGCGAGGAGACCCAGCAACTGCATCTCAATCCGCACTCGGGCCGCTGGCTCCCGGACCACTCGCACCTCCAGCACCACGTGGGGTCGGCGATCGCGTACAACGTGTGGCAGTACTGCGAGGCCAGTGGCGACGCCGAGTTCCTGCACACCAAGGGCGCCGAGATGCTGCTGCAGATCGCACGTTTCTGGGCGGACTCCGCGACCTGGGACGAGCACCTGGGGCGGCACCGCATCCGCGGCGTCGTCGGCCCCGACGAGTACCACGAGGCCTACCCCGGCGCCGTGGAACCGGGCCTCGACGACAACGCGTACACCAACGTCACCGCCTCCTGGGTCCTGTCCCGCACCCTGGAGGTGCTGGCCGACCTGCCCGGACCCCGCCGCCGCGAACTCGTCGAGCGCACCGCCCTGGACGACGGGGAACTGGAACAGTGGGAGAGCGTCTCACGTACCCTCCACATCCCCTTCCACGACGGCGTCGTCAGTCAGTTCGAGGGATACGGCGACCTCGCCGAACTCGACTGGGAGGGCTACCGCGAGCGGTACGGCGACATCCGGCGCCTGGACCGTGTCCTGGAGGCCGAGGACGACAGCGTCAACAACTACCAGGCCTCCAAGCAGGCCGACGTACTGATGCTGGGCTACCTGTTCTCCCCGGCCGAACTCCGCTCGCTCTTCCAGCGGCTGGGGTACGGCCTGGACGAGGAGACCTGGCAGCGCACCGTCGACTACTACCTGGCCCGCACCAGCCACGGTTCCACCCTCAGCGGGCTCGTCCACGGCTGGATCCTGGCCCGGGCCCGCCGCGCCGAGGCATGGGCGTTCTGCCAGGAGGCACTCAAGGGGGACGTCGCCGACCTCCAGGGCGGCACCACCGGCGAGGGCATCCACCTCGGGGCCATGGCCGGCACCCTCGACCTCGTCCAGCGCGGCCTGACCGGACTGGAGACCCGCGCGGGCGCCCTGTGGCTCGACCCGGTGCCGCTGCCGGAGCTGTCGTCGTACGGGTTCTCCATCCGCTACCAGGGCCACTGGGGTGTACGGCTCCGGCTGGAGCACGACCGGCTGGAGATCGCCGTACCGTCGTCCGGTCCGCTGCCCATCGACGTCCGGCTGCCGGACCGCACGGTGCGACTCCGGCCGGGCGACACCTGCCGTCTGGCCCTCAGGGAGTGACCGCCGGGGCCGTCAGGCCCACAGGGGATAGGTCACCACGCGGGGGGACCCGTCCGGCCTGCCGTCGGTGTAGGTCAGGGTCATCCGGGTGTAGTGCTGTTCTCCCGGGTCCTTCTCCCAGGCCCGCGGCTGGTCGAGCCGGACGGACACGGGATACGAGTGGAACGTGCCCGCGGCGCAGTAGGGGACGCAGTCGTTGACGGCGTTGGTGCCCCGCCCCACCGCGGTGTTCCCGTCCCAGCGGATCCAGTGCAGTGATACCAGGCGGCTGTTGCCGTCACCGCAGGCGAGCAGGAACGTCTCGGGCCGTACCGCAGGCTGCCAGGAGCAGTCGACGAGCACCGGGTCCCGCGTCTGCTGGGACTGGTTCTGTCGGGTCCCTGCCGCGTCGTCCGCCGACGGTGCGGCGGAGACCGCGCCCAGGGGTATCGCGAGCGCGGCGGCGGCACAGAGCGTGACCGCTGCCCTCATCGGGTTCCTGCCCATGTCTGCTCCCGCCGTCTCGGGGTCGCCTGTCTCCGCTCTCCCTTCCCCGTACCGACCGTACGGCCGGGTCCCGGGATGCACCACTCGTACGGAGTAGGGCACGAGCGCCGGAGGCGTCGTCCGGCCGGGCGGAACGGGATGCCGTACGCGACGGGCGCGCCGACGCGGTCGACGACGGTCCGGGGCCGGGCGCCGCGCGGACGGCGTCGGCGCCCGTGCCGGGTCGGTTCGTGCGACAAGACGCCGATTGCGTCGACCGGGTGGTCCTCGGGCCGGTCCGCAACCACCGTCGCCGCCCCGGTGTCTCATCCCGGCAAGAACGGCGACCCATCGAAGTGGAGGACCGCGGTATGCACACGATGACTGCCCCGACTGCCGCCGACCCGACGCCGACGCGCTCGCGCGACACCCAGGGCGACTACCTGCTCCAGCCGCCCGACCCCGCCCTGCGTGTCCCCTGCCGCGTCGACCCCGTCGACCTGCGCCGCCTGGACCTGCTCGCCCTGCTCACCGCGGCGGGCATCGCGCCGTCCGCCGGGGACCGGGCCGCCATCGCGCAGCTCAGCGAGCTCCCCGGCAGCGTGCACGCGGCCCTGCGCCGGTGGCTGGAGCAGGCCTACGGCTTCTGCCGGTGACGTGTCGCGGCGTGCCCGCGGGACCCTCAGAAGTCGACGGGATCCCGTACCAACGGACACGTCATGCAGTGCCCTCCACCCCGCCCCCGGCCCAGTTCCGCGCCCACGATGGTGACGACCTCGATGCGGGCCTCGCGCAGCAGGGCGTTGGTGAGGGTGTTGCGGTCGTAGGTGAACACCACACCGGGTTCCACCGCGACGGCGTTGTTGCCGCTGTCCCACTGCTGGCGCTCGGAGGCGTAGGCGTCACCGCCCGTCTCCACCACCCGCAGCGAGGACAGCCCGAGCGCCCTGGCGACGACGTCGACGAAGGGCGTCGTCCCCTCGTCGACGATCTCGAAGCCCGGCGCCCGGTCGCCGGGACGCAGGGAGAAGGTGTGCACCCCGTCCATGATCCGGGGGTAGAGGGTGACCACATCGCGGTCGGCGAAGGTGAAGACGGTGTCGAGGTGCATGGCGGACCGCAGCTTCGGCATCCCGGCGACGACGACGTGCTCGGCGGCGCCGTCGCGGAACAGCGCGGCGGCGACCTGGGTGATGGCCTGCCGCGAGGTGCGCTCGCTCATGCCCATGAGGACGACACCGTTGCCCACCGGCATGATGTCGCCGCCCTCGAAGGTGGCCTGTCCCCAGTCCAGTTCGGGGTCGCCCCACCACACCGTCGAGCCCTTGAAGTCGGGGTGGAAGGTGTAGACCGCCTTCATCAGAAGAGTCTCGTCGTGCCGCGCGGGCCAGTACAGCGGGTTGAGGGTGAGTCCGCCGTACAGCCAGCAGGTGGTGTCCCGGGTGTACAGGGTGTTGGGCAGCGGAGGCATCAGGTACTCGCGCGCCCCGGTGGATTCGCGGGCGAGCGTGAAGTGGGGGGAGCGGAAGTCCTCGGGCAGGTCGCCGACGGCGAGCCCGCCGACGAGGTACTCGGCGAGCTCCCTGGGCGACAGGGTCTCCAGGTAGGCGCGGGTCGCGTCGATGAGGCCGATGCCGACCTGGTTGGCGACGATCTTCCGGTCCAGCAGCCACGCCTTCGCCTCCGGGATCGCCATGATCCGCGCCAGCAGGTCGTGCAGCTCCACCACCTCCACTCCGCGCCGGCGCAGTTCGCCGACGAACGCGGCGTGGTCGCGCTGGGCGTTCTCCACCCACATCACGTCGTCGAAGAGCAGGTCACCGGAGTTGGTGGGGGTGAGCCGCCGGTGCGCGAGCCCGGGGGAACACACCAGGACCTTGCGCAGTCTGCCGACCTCGGAGTGGACGCCGAGCGCGGGCATCGCGGCGCTCTCGTTGCTGTTCACACGGCCTCCTTGGAAAACGCGGGACGGGAAACGCGGGACGAGGGGCGACGACGGTGGCGCGGCTCACAGGCTGATCCAGCCGGCCGTCAGTGCCACGATGCCCAGCACCGCGCCGGCCACGGAGACGGCCAGGACGACGAGTTCCCCGGGCGAGAACAGCCGTCGGCCCTGTTCGCGGCGGGCCATCACGAACAGGGCCGTCGCCGGGGCGTAGAGGATGAAGGAGACCAGTACGAACTTCCATCCGGCCGCGTACAGCAGGAACGCGGTGTACACCGTGGCGACGACGCCGACGGCCAGCTCGCGCCGGGAGGTCCGGCCGCCCACCGTGAGCGGGTCGGCGCGGGCACCGATCCGCACCGCGAAGCCCGCCGCCAGCAGATACGGGATCAGGGAGAGGGCGCTGGTCAGGTTGAGCGCGAAGTTGAAGGCGTCGTCCGAGAAACTGGTGGCGATCAGCACCGCCTGGGTGAGCAGCGACGTCATCAGCAGCGCCGGCACCGGCACGTCGACGGCGTTGGCACGGCGCAGGAAGCGTGGCATGTCGTCGTCCTTGGCCGCGACGAAAAGCACCTCCGCCGCCATCAGTGTCCATGCCAGATAGGCGCCCAGCACCGACACGATCAGGCCGACGCTGATGAACACCCTGCCCCAGGTGCCGACGGCCTCCTCCAGGACACCCGCCATGGACGGCTGGCGCAGGTCGGCGATCTCGGCCATCGGCATGATGCCGTACGACACGATGGTCACCGACGCGAAGACGGCGAACACGCTGAGGAAGCCGAGCACCGTCGCCCGGCCCACGTCGGACCGGCGCTCGGCGTGCCGCGAGTAGACGCTGGCGCCCTCCACGCCGAGGAAGACGAACACGGTGGCGAGCATGGTGCCGCGCACCTGCGAGAACAGGGAACCGGCATAGTCCGCGCCGCCGAAGTTGTCCGCGAACACGCTCGGCCGGAAGTACACCAGTGCCAGGAGGACGAAGATCACGATGGGTACGAGCTTGGCCACCGTGACGACCTTGTTGATGGCGGTCGCTTCCTTCACCCCGCGCCGGATCATCCAGAAGAACGCCCACAGCCCGGCAGAGGACAGGACGACCGCCAGGGCGGTGTCGCCGTCGCCGAGGCCCGGCCAGATCGACCCGACGGTCGACATGATGAGGACCCAGTACGTCACGTTGCCCACGCAGGTGCTGGCCCAGTAGCCGAAGGCGGCGAAGAAGCCCAGGTACTCACCGAAGCCGGCCTTGGCGTACGCGTACACACCGGCGTCGAGGTCGGGCCGGCGTACGGCGAGGGACTGGAAGACGAAGGCCAGCGTCAGCATGCCCGTGCCGGCGATCGCCCAGGCGATCAGCGCCCCCGCGACGCCGGTCTCCTCGGCGAACCGCCCCGGCAGCGAGAACACCCCGGCGCCCACCATCGACCCGACGACCATGGCCGTCAGAGTGAGCAGGGGCAGTTTGGCGGCCGGCGGGGATTGCCGGTCGGCGTCGGAAGCAGCGGCCTGTGACATGCCGTTCCTCTGAGTCGCTGAGCGATTGCGACCACTGTGCATCACGTGGTGGCTCAGGGCATCTTGTTCGTACTCAGGCCGGGAGACACCTGACTCGTGCTCGACGAGCCGGTGGAGGAGACGGATCCACGATGACTGGGATGCCGTCGGCAGCGGCGTCCTCGCGTCGCGGGGCGGCCGCTCCCGCCGTGCGCACCGGCCCGGTGAGAAACCGGCGCGGCGCTCAGCGTCCGGAGCGCAGGTCGATGCCGCGCCGGGCGAGGGTGAGGACGCCGACGACGATCAGCGCGACGCCGAGCAACTGCGGAACGATCCACCAGCCCGCGCGTACGTCCTCCCGGTAGAGGACCACGCCGAGCAGGAGGCTCACCGTGGCGTCCCCCAGGGTGAGGGCGGGCTGGGAGGCGACGAGCGGGCCGCCCTGCATGGCGTGCTCCAGCAGGAGTACGGCACACACACCGGCCGCGGCGAAGCCGTACGTCTGCCAGGCGGTCAGGAAGCCGTCGACGCCGTCCGTGTCCAGGGCGCGCATGGAGTCCTTCATCAGCGCGGCCGTCAGGGCGTACCACACCGCGGTGGACGCGCCGAGGCAACCGGCGCGGGCCTTGCCGACGGGACGTTTCAGACCGGCCGCGGCCAGCAGTACGGCCGCTCCGGCGCAGGCCGCCAACGCGGGCACCCATCGGTCCAGGGGCACATCGGCCTCGCCGGCGTCCGGAGCCGCCGACGCCAGCGCGACGCCGAGTCCGACGACCACCCCGCCCACGGCGAGCCATATGGTGCGGGGCAGGTGGCGGCCGGTCATCAGCGATGCCAGCAGCAGGGCCAGCGGAAGCTCCAGCACGAACAACGGCTGCACGAGTGACAGCGGCCCCGTCGCCAGAGCCACCGCCTGCCCCACACCGGCGACGACGACGGCCAGCATGCCGGCGATCCAGACCGGCCGCCGCAGCAGGTCGACGACAAGCCCCGGGCGAAACCCCTGGGACTGCGGCACACTCAGCGCGGCACGCCGCTGGAGCACGGTGGCCAGCGCGTTGCTGAACGCGGCGAGGAGTGCGAAGAGCACCGGCAGTACAACACCCATCCACCGATCCTCGCCCCGTTTCCCCCCGACCGCGCGCCGCGGCACGACGAGGGAAGACGGTGTCACCGACCGGTGGTGTCGGGCGCGGCCGCCGTCAGCTGTCGCTCTGCGCGGACGGCGTCCCGGTCGTGGCGTCCTGCTTCTGCTTCGTCTCCGGCGCTTCGGTGGCCGTGTAGTAGACCGAGGTGCCCTGCTTGGTGCGCTGGGCCTGGTTCCTGGCGACGAGTCCCTCGAGAGTGGTGCGGACGACCGTGGTCTTGATGGTGCGTCCGGAGTGGGCCTGACCGAGCGCCGTGGTGACCTCGGCGGCGGAGCGCGGCTCGCTCTGTTCGACGAGGTGGCTCCGCACCAGCTCGACCAACGTGGGCCGGTCGGCGGCCTGCTTCGCGGACGCGGAGCCGGACGACGGGGTGTCGGAAGGGGCGGCGGGCGCGGACGTGGCCTGCGTCGACGCCTTCTTCACCGTCGGCTTCTTGGTGGCCTTGGCGGCCTTGGTGGCCCTGGCGGACGGCTTGGCGGCAGGCGCGGCGCCGGCCTTCGCGGCGGGCTTGGGCCCCGGCTTCGGGGCGGCGGCGCGCTTGGACGCGGTGCCGGTCTTCCTGCTCCGCGTCCGCTTCCCGGCGGCCGGCTCCGCGGCGGCGCTGTCACGCGGAGCGGGCACAGTGGCATCGCCGGTCGTGGCGGCGGGCTGGGGCGGCGAGGTGATGCCGAGCGCCTGCTGCATGTTCACCAGCAGGGCGTGGTCGTGCTGCAGCGAGGCCAGCTGCTGCTGCAGGGACGTGATCTCCCCGCTGATGCGTTCCTGCTCCTTGACGTTGCGCTCCAGGTCATCGGTCACCTGGACGCTGTACTGCGATGCCAGTTGGGTGGCGGTCTGCATCGTGCTCTCGGACATGGTGTTGACTCTCCTCGATTCGCGGCCGTGAAGGCTCGTGAGGAACGGCGGGACATCAGGCGCGGGACATGGGGACCATGCCCGGTCGGCGCCCGGCAGCGGGAATGTGAGACTGCCACCGGCTGTGCTGACACACAGATAGTACGGACGGACGGCGCCTGTTGTTCCCCTGTTTGCTGCCGGGCCGGTATACCACGTATGGCTGTCAACGTGGTACGTCACGCGGGTTCGCCGTGCGTGTGTTCGGAGCGTCGGCGCTCGTCAGTCACTCGCTGTCGGGTACCTCGACGACCTTTCCCGTCCTGTCGACGGTGTGTGTCCGCCAGTAGGTGTCCCACGTGTCGCCGACGTGCTCCGGGACCTTGCCCTGCGGGTAGCGGGTGCATCCCTCGGGCGGCTCCTCGCCGTCCGGCACGCACGCGCTGCCGGTGCTGCCGATGGTCATGACCGGGTACTCGCCGCCGCCGCAGGTCGCCTGCTCGGTGGAGCAGCCGGTCAGGATCGCGGCGGCGGCCGCGCAGGCCGGGGCGAGGCCCGGCGCCGGCCGTGTGGCGCGGTCGGCGCTCACGGACCGCGGCCGGTGAACTCGACTGGTGGTGAGCACGGTTGACTCCTCACGCATGTTGGTACGGCAAGCCTCCCGCGACGTGGGAAGCGCCTCATGAGTACGGGTGCTCAGCCGGACGGGCCGCACTACCTGACCCGGCCGGCCAAACGGTCCACCCGGCGTGCGGTCTCACGTGCCTCCCGTTCGGCCCGGGTCAGCGCGTCCACGGCCGTACGTTCCCGCTCCCCGGCCTCCCGCCGCTCCCGTTCGGCGCGGGCGAGGTCCTCGTGGGCCTGCCGCAGCCGTCGCTCGGCGCCGGCCACTTCCTCCCGGGCCCGGTCGTGTTCCTCGTCGGCCCGCCGCAGTGACGCGTCGGCGTCCGCCTGCTCCGCGCGTCGGTCACGCAGTTGCCGCGCGGCCGTCTCCGCCGTCTGTTCGGCCCGCGCGAGTTCCTCCTGCCGTTTGCGGCGCCGTTCGGCGAGTTCGTCCTTCGTCCGAGTGCCGCCCGCGGGGCGGGGGGAGGCCGACCGGGCCGGCCGTTCGCGCGGCGCGGACTCCGCCGGGGCGGTACCCGCCGGGAATTCCGAGGGTGGGGTGAGCGAGACCTCCAGGCGTCCGCCGGCCCACCGGCCGGCCGCGGCCGGGTCCGCGAGGACCGCGCGCAGCGTCGACTCGACCTCTCGCTGTGCCGTTTCCGACAGGTGGTGTCCGGCCTCGCGGGCGAGTCGGGCGGCCTGCCGGGACAGGGTCAGGACGATGCGCCGCCGCTGCGCGGAGAGCTCCTTGAGACCGGCGGCGTCGAGTGTGCGGTGGGCCTCGCGCAGGGCGTGGCCCAGCTCCAGGAACCGCTCGCTCTCCTCCGGCTGGGAGCGTCTCAGCAGATTCGCCGCCCAGGCCGCGAGGGTGGGCCGGTGTGCGGCGTGTATACGGCGGGCGTCCTCCTTGCGACCGGCCGCTCTGGCGGCCGCGGCGTGTTCCTCCCGGAGGGAGACGAAGTCGGACGGCGGTGTCGCGTAGAGCTGTTCGAGGACCGACTCGACCGACTCCACGTGCCGATCGCCGGTCTCCCGACGGTCTGCGTCCTTGCGCCGCATGCTCCTCCGTCCCAGCCTCGACCTCTACGACCGCTACGACCTCTACGAGCGCGCGGGCCCGGAAGCGGCCGACTCGGCCGCCGACTTGGCCTCCGCCCCCTCCTCGTCGTCGTAGACGAGGAGGCGGTCCCTCCGCAGTCGCGCGCCCGGGGTGGGGGAGTGGGCGGCCAGGCGGCCGTCGTGCATGAGGTGGTCCACGGGGGTGTCACGAGCCAGCACGGAGAAGTCGGCGATGAGTCGCCGGTGGCACCGCCACCACACCGCCTCGCCGCACATCACCGCGGTGCGTTCCCGCACTGCCTGTTCCAGCAACTCGTCCATGGCTGTGACGAACTCCGGCGAGCGGGTGTGACCGGCGTACCCCCTGAACGATGTGTTGCGCCAGACCACGTCGGGCGAGTCCGGTGCGGGCTTGCGGAAACCGCCCAGACGCCGCTCCCACCGGTAGGCGAGGCCCTCCTCGGGCAGCCACCCGGCGAGCCGCTCCCGCAGCAGGTCGGGATCGCGGCGGCTGCCGGGCGCCGTCCGGACATCGACCACGGCGGCGACACCGGCATCGCGCAGCAGTTCTGCCAGCGCCGCGCGGCCCATGGTGCCGTGCCCGAACGTGACCAGGTGAGGCTGGGACATGGGATCGGGGTCCCCCTGCTGCCGGCGCTCATGCCTCCTGTCCACGGTCACGCCGACCGCCCCGTGACCAGGGGGTCTCGCGCCCGGGTGCCGGACTCAGGCCGGACCGAGGGCCGACCACTCCTCGCGCAGGATGCCGAACAGCACCCGGTCGTAGCGCCGCCCCTCCATCAGCACGGCCGAGCGGAGCCGGCCCTCCTCGCTGAAGCCGAGCCCGGCGAAGGACCGCATGGCACGCTCGTTGCCGCTCCACGTGTCCAGCTCCAGCCGGTGGAGACCGTACGCGCCGAACAGGTGGTCCATGAGCAGCCGCAGCGCCTCCGACCCGTGGCCGAGCCCCCAGAAGGCCTTCTCACCGATGGTGATGCCCAGGGTGGCCGTCCCGGCGTACGGGTCCAGGTCGCGGTAGTCGGCCATGCCTATCACTTCGCCGCCGGCCATGTCCTCGACGGTGAACACGGCCGACTCCCTCGGGCTGAGCCGCAGCATGATGTCGAAGGCGATCGAGATCGCCTCCGCCGTCACGGGGCCGAAACACGGGTCACCGGCAGCGGCCCAGCGCACCACCTGCGGATCGTTGCGCCACCGGAGATGATGTGCCGCGTCCTCGGACCGGAGCGCCCGCAACCTGGTCGACCTGCCTTCGATCATTGCCGGATCCTAACCGCGCGCCGCGGGACGCCCGTCACGCGAGGGATCACTTCGTCGTTCGGCGGTCATGGCCTCGGAGGCCAGGTTGCCTAAAGGGTTTAGGTAAATGCATAATCGGTTCAGGTAAACGGAGGGATGTCTATGGCGCGCGTGGGGCTGACCACGGAACGCCTGGTCCGGGCGGGCGCGGAACTGGCCGACGAGGTCGGGTTCGACCAGGTGACGGTCTCCGCGCTGGCCAGACGGTTCGACGTCAAGGTCGCGAGCCTGTACTCGCACGTACGCAACTCCCGGGACCTCAAGACCCGCATCGCCCTGCTCGCCCTGGAGGAACTCGCCGACCGGGCCGCCACGGCCCTGGCCGGACGGGCCGGCAAGGACGCCCTCGCCGCCTTCGCCGACGTCTACCGCGACTACGCCCGGGAGCACCCGGGCCGCTACGCCGCGGCCCAGCTGCGGCTGGACCCCGAGACCGCCGCGGCGAGCGCGGGCGTCCGCCACGCGCACATGACCCGGGCCGTCCTGCGCGGCTACGACCTGACGGAACCCGACCAGACCCACGCGGTCCGGCTCCTGGGCAGCGTCTTCCACGGCTACGTCAGTCTCGAGACGGGCGGCGGCTTCAGCCACAGCGCCCCCGACACGCAGGAGACCTGGACCCGGATCGTGGACGCCCTCGACGCCCTGCTGCGCAACTGGCCCACACCCTGAACTGCGCAGCGCGACCACAGACACCGCCACAGCCGGAGACGACATGCACCCCCACGACGCCCTGATCACCACGCCGATCACCCCGGACCTGGTCCGTGGCGCCCTCGACCTGGAGCGCACCGAGCACGGTCTGCTGCCCCACCGGCTGCCCGCCCGGGCCCGCGCCCAGAACACCGACGGACAGCTGGCCATGGCCGAGTCCCAGCCCTCCGGAGTACGCCTGGCCCTGCGCACCCGGGCCACCGTCCTCGAACTGGACACCCTGCCCACCAAGCGTGTGTACGTCGGCGTCCCGCCGCGCCCGGACGGCGTGTACGACCTGCTGGTCGACGGGCGTCCGGCGGGCCGCGGCAGTGTCGCGGGCGGCAACACCCTGACCATCGACATGACCACCGCAACGGCGTCCGTCGAGCCCGGCCCGGTCGGCACCCTCCGCTTCCCGGACCTGCCCGGGGGCTACAAGGACATCGAGATCTGGCTGCCGCACAACGAGACGACCGAACTCGTCGCCCTGCGCGCCGACGCCCCCGTGACGCCGGCCCCGGACCCGGGCCGCAGGGTGTGGCTGCACCACGGCAGCTCGATCAGCCACGGCTCCGACGCCGCGAGCCCCACCACGACCTGGCCCGCGCTCGCCGCCTCCCTCGGCGGCGTCGAACTGATCAACCTGGGCCTGGGCGGCAGCGCCCTGCTCGACCCGTTCACCGCGCGGGCCATGCGCGACACCCCCGCCGACCTGATCAGCGTCAAGGTCGGTATCAACGTGGTCAACGCCGACCTCATGCGCCTGCGTGCCTTCGGCCCCGCCGTGCACGGCTTCCTCGACACCATCCGCGAAGGCCACCCCACAGCCCCGCTGCTGGTCGTCTCGCCCATCCTGTGCCCCGTCCACGAGGACACCCCCGGCCCCCTCGCCCCCGACTTCACCGGCGTCGCCGAGGGACGGCTGCGCTTCGTGGCCACCGGCGACCCGGCGGAACGCGCGAGCGGGAAGCTGACCCTGAACGTCATCCGCGACGAGCTGGCCCGGATCGTGGCCCAGCGGGCGGCCGACGACCCGAACCTGCACCACCTCGACGGCCGCGAGCTCTACGGCGAGGCCGACGCGGCCGAACTGCCCCTGCCCGACAACGTCCACCCGGACGCCGCCACCCACCGCCGCATGGGTGAACGCTTCGCCGAGCTGGCCTTCACCGACCGAGGCGCCTTCGCCGGCTGATCGTCAGTCCCGCACCACCCCGGCGAAGCGACGGGCGACCCCGCGCCAGACCGCTTCGGCGGCGGGCTCGTCGCGTTCCGCCCGGCGGCGCAGCTCCGCCGGGCCCAGCCCCCGGGCCCGTAGCCGCTCCGGGTCCCACGACCGCATCCGGTCCGCGCCCGCCTCCGGGTGGAACTGCACGCCCCAGGCCCGGTCACCGACCCGGAAGGCCTGGTAGGGGCAGCGCTCGCTCTCCATCAGCCAGGCGGCACCAGGCGGCAGGGCGGTGATGGCGTCCACATGGTGCTCGATGGCCGTCACCCGCTCCGGCACCCCCGACAGCAGCGGATCGTCCCCGGCCCCGGCCCGCAGGGTGATCGGGGTGCTGCCGAACTCCGGTTCACCGTGCCCGCCTTGGACGGTGCCTCCCGCGACATGGGCGAGGAGCTGCCCGCCGAGGCAGATCCCGAACACGGGGGCACCCCGCTCCAGCGCCTCGGCGACCAGCGCGCGGGTGGGCGCCAGCCAGGGCGCGCGGGCGTCGTCGTCGGGCAGGTAGCCGCCCCCGAGCACCATGACGCCGTCGTGCGCCAGGTGCCCAGGGAGTGGCGCACCGGCGTACGCGTGCACCACGTCCAGTGACAGCCCGTCCACGACGAGCCAGTCACCGAACCGGCCCGGACCGCCGCCCGGACCGTTCTGCACCACCAGCAGCCGCGACATCGCCCACCCCCGCTTCACACGCTCGGACAGAACCTCACTGCCCAGAGTGCGGCGGGCCGCAACCCTCCCGCCGCTTCACAGGCTCGCGGCGCGGTGCGTAGGGTCGCCGACGAGATCCGGCAACAGCACCGGCACGTCGGCCAGTCCGATGGCGGCACGGTGAGCGGGTCGGCGGCGAGCGCGGTCAGGCCGGCGCGGTGACCGACGGCGATCCGCCCGGCCTCGTGCTCCTCGCCGGCCGCGTGGGCCGCGTTGACGGTCATGCCGCGCAGCGCCTCCAGAGCCGTCAGCGCCTGCTCCGGGCCGTGCGGCGCCCGGCTGGGGTCGCGAGTCGGCCGGCGGTGGCGGACGCCGGCCATGACACCCGGCGGCCGGGTGCGGCGCGATGGGCCAGTCGGAGCCGAGGACCACGACGGCACCGGAGTCGTGCAGGTCGAGGCAGCGCCAGGCCCGCGAGGCGCGCGGTACGCCCAGCCGCCGGGACCAGGTGTCGGTGTGGTCGGCCCGGGTGAAGTCGCAGCAGGGGGTGGGGCGCATCGACGCCACGGCCCCGAGGCGCCGGGGAACCACCGGGCCGATCGCCCACGCCCTGGGCGGCGTGGACCTCGCCCTGCCGGCCGGCCTCGTCGTCGCCTCGCTCCTCCACGCGCTCCTGATGCACGGTGGAAAACACCGGGCACGGGCCGCCTGACGGGGAGTACGGTCCCCCCATGTCTGATGATGACGGCGTATTCGGCGAAAGCGTGGCCGCGCACTACGACGAGTCGGCGGCGGACAAGTTCGCACCGGAGGTGGTGAATCCCGCGGTCGACCTGCTGGCCGAACTGGCGGGCGGAGGACGGGCCCTCGAGTTCGGCGTCGGCACCGGCCGCATCGCGCTGCCGCTGGCCGGCCGCGGCGTCCCGGTGCACGGCATCGACATGTCCCGGGCCATGACCGCCCGGCTCGGCGGCAAGCCGGGCGGCGACGCCGTCGGGGTGACCATCGGCGACTTCGCCACGACCCGGGTACCCGGCGCCTTCACGGTCGCCTACCTGGTCTTCAACACCATCAACAACCTGACGACGCAGGACGCCCAGGTCGACTGCTTCCGCAACGCCGCCGCACACCTGGAGCCCGGTGGCCGCTTCGTCATCGAGGTGGGCGTGCCCGAACTGCGGCTGCTGCCCCCGGGGCAGACCGCCGTGCCGTTCCGCGTCGGCCCCACCGGGTGGGCGTTCGACACCTATGACACCGCCACCCAGGCCATGAGCTCCAACTACGTCACCATCGTGGACGGACGACCGGAGTACGAGTACTACCCCTTCCGGTACGTGTGGCCCTCCGAACTCGACCTCATGGCCCGGCTCGCCGGTCTGCGGTTGCGCGACCGGTGGGAGGGGTGGTCCCGGGAGCCGTTCACCCACGAGAGCCGCGGCCACGTCTCGGTCTGGGAGAAGCCCGCAGGCTGACCAGGGCCGGGCGACCGGTCCCGGAGGGTTCAGCGCCGCGACAGGTACAGGCCCAGCGCCTTGTGCAGCACCTTGTTGAGCGGGTAGTCCCACTCGCCGAGGTACTCGACGGCCCGACCGCCGGCGCCGACCTTGAAGCGCAGCAGCCCGAGCAGGTGGTTGTCCTCGTCGAGGGTGTCGGTGATGCCGCGGAAGTCGTAGACGGACGCACCGAGTTCGAGGGCGTCGCACATCATCCGCCACTGGAGGGCGTTGTTGGGCTGCACCTCGCGCCGACGGCTGGTGGAGGCGCCGTAGGAGTACCAGACATGGTCGCCGACGGTCAGCATCGTGGCCGCCGCGAGCACCTCCCCGTCGTGGTGGGCGAGGTAGAGCCGCATGCGGTCCGGGTCCTCGGCCGTCATCGCCGCCCACATCCGTTCGAAGTAGCCGAGCGGTCGCGGGAGGAACCGGTCCCGTTCGGCGGTCTCGACGTACAGGTCGTAGAACGCCTTCAGGTCCTCGCGGTCACCCCGGACCACCTTGACGCCCGCCTTCTCGGCCTTCTTGATGTTGCGGCGCCACTGCTGGTTGAAGCCGTTCTGAACCTGCTCCGGCGACCGTCCGGCGAGCGGTACCTGGCACACGTAGCGGGGCTGTCCGGCGGCGAAACCGTCCTCGCCGCCCGGTTCGGTGCGCCGCCAGCCCATCCGGCGCAGCCGCTCGGCGACGGCGTCGGCCCCCGGCTCCCGCTCGGTGGGGTCCACGTCCCCAAGCCGCCGGGATTCCGGGTCTGCGATCGCCGTCTTGACCGCCTCGGCGCTCCAGCGCCGGGCCACCACCGGGGGTCCCATCCTCACCGAGAAGGCGCCTCGCTCCCTCAGGTGCGTGAGCATCGGCTCCAGCCACCCCTCCAGATCCGCCGCGCCCCAGTCGATGACCGGACCCTCGGGCAGATAGGCCAAATACCGTTTCAGCTTGGGCAACGGCCGCAGCAGCACCAGCCCGGCCCCCACCAGCTCGCCGCCCTCGTCGAACCAGCCCAGGTTCTCCGCCCGCCAGTCCGGCTTCACGTCGCCCCACGCGGGGATCTGCAGGTGACTCACGGAGGGCCGGGCCGAGACGAAGCGCAGGTGTTCCTCGCGCGTGATCGCCTTCACGTGACAGCTCATGGACGGTGCCCCTTCGTTCGACGCCGTTCGACGGGAGAGACGGCCGGTACGCGGGATGCGGTTGCCGTCCCGTACCTCACAGGGAATACCGACGGCGGCCGATGCGCGCGCTGTCGCCCGGCCACCCACCCGTGTGCGCCGTCCGGCGCGCGCGGCCGGGCGTGGGGTGTCAGCGTGGACGGGCTGGGCGGTACGGGCGGGACGGACGGAGCGGACGGCCATGGCGCGGGCGATCTGGACAGGTGTCATCACGTTCGGGCTGGTCTCGGTGCCCGTCGGCCTGTTCTCGGCGACACAGGACCACACGGTCCACTTCCACCAGTTGCAGCGCGGCACCTCGGACCGGATCCGCAACCGGCGGGTCAACCAGCGCACCGGCGAGGAGGTCGACCCCAAGGACATCGTCAAGGGTTACGAGGTGGGCGAAGGCGAGTACGTCGTCGTCGAGCCGGAGGAACTGGAAGAGATCGCGCCGGGCCGCTCCCGCACCCTCGAGATCACCGACTTCGTCGAACTGGACGGCATCGCGCCGGTCTACTTCGACCGGACCTACTACGTCGCCCCGCGCGGCAAGGAGTACCTCAAGGTCTACGAGCTGCTCCGCACCGCCCTCGCCGAGGCCGGCAAGGCCGGTGTCGCCACCTTCGTCATGCGCAACCGGCAGTACCTGGCCGCGCTCCGCGCCGAGGACGAGGTCCTGGTGCTGCAGACGCTGCACTGGGCCGACGAGGTCCGCGACCCGGTCGAGGAGCTTCCCGAACTGCCGTCGGGCCGGGCGGACGGGGGCAGGGAGCTGGAGATGGCGATGCGTCTCGTCGACGCCCTCAGCGGCTCCTGGGACCCCGCCCGCTACCACGACACGTACCAGGAGAAGGTTCGCGAGCTGGTCCGGGCCAAGGCCGAGGGCAAGGAGGTCGCCGTGGCGGAGGAGGCACCCCGGGCCACCAACGTCGTCGACCTGATGGAGGTCCTGCGAGGCAGCCTGGAGCAGGCGAGGGGCACCGCCGGCGAGCAGTCAGCCGCGAAGGCGCAGAGCACCGGAGGCAAGCGGCCCTCGGCACGGCGGAAGGCGCGCGCCGAGCCGCAGGGCAAGGGCGCCGAGCCGCGGGAGAAGAGCGCCGAGCCGCGGAAGAAGGCCGCCGCTCCCTCCCGCGAGGCGCCGCCGAAGCGGGGCGAGCTGCGGGAGATGAGCAAGACGGAGCTCTATCAGCGGGCCACCGACCAGGACATCGCCGGACGGTCGAAGATGAGCCGCGAACAGCTCATCGACGCCCTCACGGGTTCCGGAAGCGGCCGGAGGAAGAAGACGGCCGCCGCGTGAAACCGCCGCTCAGTGGGTGCTGAGCATGCCCTCCCGCAGGCGGGCCAGCAGGCGCGAGATCAGCCGGGACACGTGCATCTGCGAGACCCCGAGGCGTTCACCGATGTCCTTCTGGGTGAGCTCCTCGACGAACCGCCAGTGGATGATCTGCCGGTCGCGTTCGTCCAGTTCGGCGATCATCGGGGCCAGGGCGTGGAAGTCGTCCACGAGCGCCAGCGCGGAGTCGTCCGCGCCGATGAAGTCGGCCAGCGCCGACTCGCCGTCCTCGCTGCCGCTGATGGCCGCGTCCAGGGAGGCGGAGTTGTAGCCGTTGGCCGCCAGCCGGGCCTCGACGACCTCGTCCTCCGGGAGGCTCATCAGCTCGGACAGTTCCGCGGTGGTGGGGTTGCGGCCCAGCCGGCTGCGCAGCTCCTCGGTGGCGCGGGCCAGCTGGACACGGGCCTCCTGAAGCCGCCGGGGCACGTGCACGGCCCACGAGGTGTCACGGAAGAACCGCTTGATCTCGCCGACGATGTACGGCACGGCGAAGGAGGTGAACTCGACCTCGCGGGTCAGTTCGAACCGGTCGATGGCCTTGATGAGGCCGATCATGCCGACCTGGACGATGTCCTCCATCTCCTCCGGCCCGCGGCTGCGGAACCGGCCGGCCGCGAAGCGGACCAGGGACATGTTCATCTCGATCAGCGTGTTGCGCGCGTACTGGTATTCGGGTGTGCCCTCTTCGAGCACCGTCAGCTGCTCGAAGAACAGCTTCGACAACTCCCGCGCGTCCCTGGGCGCCACCTTGGACGGGTCCGCTACCTCCGGCATGCCCGTGATGGTGAGCTCGGTGGTCTGTGCGGTCGTCGTCGCCATGATGTGCCCTCCCTGTCGATCGGCCCCCGTCACCGCCGGCCTGTCGGGCCGACGAGAGACCGCCTACCCCGGGTCAAGGCCCCCATGCATGCTTTTTGCGGTCGGCGTCGCGGGTCCCGGGGATTGCGACGCCGTTTCAGAGGCTGAGATAGAAGCGGACGGTGGTGCCGTCCTCCGTCGTGTGCACGCGCACCAGATCCGCGACGTAGTGGACGAGCAGCAGGCCGCGGCCGCCGATCTGTCCGTGCTCCGGGGGCCGGCGGCCGGCCAGCGGGTCCGTGAGCCGGCCACTGTCGCGGACCTCGCACACCACCTGCCCCGCCTCGGCCCAGATCGCCAGCGTCCCGTGACCGCCGCCGTGGATCACGCTGTTGGTGGTCAGCTCCGCCACCGCCAGTTCCGCGTCCTGCAGCCGCCGCTCGGCCAGTCCGAGCGACGTGGCCCGGCCCACGGCGAAGTGGCGCGCGTGAGGCAGCTCCCCGGCACCGAAGGCGAAGACGTCGGCGTGCGGCGCGGGCCCCAGCGGCTCGTTGTAGCGGGCGACGACCGCACGCCAGTCGTAGGTCTCGCTGGCCCGCCGGTGCCCCCCGGCGATGACCGTCGGATGCGTGACGAAGGCGTCGGCCAGGACGTCCGCGTCCAGCCGGGTCTCGTCGTACGGGCACAGGATCGTCGCGGAACGGCCCGCGAAGGCCGCGTTGATCAACGCCTCGTGCTGGGCGCACGCCGGGTACTCCGCCGCACTGCGCCCGGCCCAGATCGGCTCGCCGATGATGCGTACCCGTTCGTGCGCGTGCGCGTCGGCGAACGCCCTGAGCACGCCGGGGATGATCCGCCCCGGATTCCGCCCGGCCTCCGTCATGTCCAGGAAGGAGACGTCCCGCGCCTCCGTTCCCAGGCCCGCCCTGATCAGCTCCAGGTTGGGGCCGGGCACGGCCACCGCCACCGGTTCGCCCGCGGCGAGCCCCTCCCGGACGAACGTCACCGTCCGGTCCGTGTACTCGCCCTCGGAGCGGTAGAACAGCGCCGGATGGGCGAACGACGTGTCGGTGTTCACCGTACTCATCGCGGCGCCACCTCGATCCGGTGCAGGGACGGCCAGAACAGCTCCAGGACGCGGGGCAGTTGGGGCGGGGGCTGCTCCACCACGACCCGTCCGGCGGGCAGGTTCATGGCGGTGACGGCGAGTGCCGTGACCCCGGCCACGTCGACGAACCGTACGCCGGACAGCTCCACGTAGGACACGTCCGCGTGCCGCCTGGACAGCTCGGTGAGAGCCTTCTCCCAGGACAGGCGGGTGGTCACGCTGATCTCTCCGCTGGCACGGATGCCGGGACGGCCCGGCAACGGGCCCACCTCCAGCACGGCCCCGGTTCGCACCCGGGACGGGCCGTCCGAGGGGCCTGTGGCATCCACACTCGATCTCCTTCGGGAATCCGCCGGGTGTCCGCACCTCGGCGCCGCGTCCGGCCAGGCATCTTATCGCGATCGGGCGTCGTACGCCGCAGTGGGGACAGGACATGCGACGGGGGCCCGAAGGGGGGAACACGACAGTGAGCGCGTCCTCGCGTCCTCGCGTCCTCGGAAAGGGAAGACCGGACATGTTTGAAGCCGACAACATTCGTGACTGGCGTGACCATGACGTCGTCGACGGCGACGGCCGCAAGATCGGGACTCTGGAATCCGTCTACGTCGACACCGCCACCGACCGGCCCGCGTTCGCCGCGGTCCTGGTCGGGCTGCCGACCCGCCGCCGCCTGGTGTTCGTCCCGGTGGACAAGGCCACCGTCGGACCGGGCTACCTGAAGGTGACCTACGACAAGAGCCTGGTCAAGGACGCGCCCGGGATCGACCCGGACGGTGAACTCGCGGCCGCGGACGAGGAAGCCGTCTTCGCCCACTACCACCTGCCCTACGAGCAGGGCAGCCGCGGCGAACGCCGGCTCGGCCGGCGCTGAACCGTCCGACGGGCCCTCCCGGGGGAGCCGCCCGTCGGGGTACTCATCGGACGCCGACGACGCCCCGCACGCCGGGCGACGCCCCGCACGCCGGGCGTGCACAAGAAGGGCGTGCACCGCAGGGGCGGGCACGTGGGCCGGCCGCCCGCCGCCACCGGCACACGGTCGGCCCGTCCTGCTCCACCACCGGGCGGACGTGTCTAGGTGAGCTCCGCGCCGCGTTCCGCCGCCTCCGTCTCGGAGGTCGCGCTGCCCGTCGCCAGTGTGCCTCCGGAGCTCTCCAGATGGGCACGCACGAACCACTGGAACTGCTCCAGGTCCCTGAGCTGGCCGATGAGGAGGTCCTCCGTGGCGGGGTCGATCTCGCCGGCCTCCTTCACGGCCGCGCGCACACCCTCGATCAGGCCCGTGTACACGACGTCGAGCGCGCCGAGATGGGCGATGGCGTCGGCCCGTCCGATGGAGTAGTCGTCCCAGGGCCGCTCGGCCACCAGGGCACCGGGTGTGCCCTGCGCCACCCCGCCGAGCGCGGCGATGCGCTCCGCGACGTCGTCGGCCATGTCGCGTACCTGGTCGACCTGGGGGTCGATCATCTCGTGCACGGCGATGAAGTGTGGTCCCACGACGTTCCAGTGCACGTGCTTGAGGGTCAGATGCAAGTCGTTGAGGGCGTGCAGGCGCTGCCGCAGCACGCCGATCAGCCGGCCGGCGGCCTCGCGCTCGATGCCGGGGACCGTGTACTTCGGGGTCAGGTCGTGCGTCATGGCGGACACCAGCTCCTCATGCGTCTCGTACGTCGTTGCACGTGCACGACTGCCCCGCTTCGGCGGCGGCAGACATGCACGGGCGCTGTGCCTGAGGATTGACGGGTCTCCCCCGAGCGGGTGAGCCAACCGTCCGGATGTCCTTCCGGTGCCGGGCTGCGGACCGTCCCGGGCGCGACGCCGGGGCGGCGGCCCGCCGACAGGATGTGCGGAGCGCGCGCCGATCACCGGGCCCCAGGGTGCCTGTCCGTGACGGACGCCCCTCGGCGGTACCGTCGCCGACCGGATGCCCCGGGCGCGGCTGCCGTGGGCACCGCCCGGGCGCCGGCCGGCTGCGCGGCGCTGATCGTGCCGGCCACCGCGGCGGCGCTGCTCTGCCCGCGGGCCGCACGCTGCGCGCCGTAGACGTCAGGACGGCGGGGCCGGCAGCGGCATCGCACTGAGCGCGCGCGCCGCGTGGACGAGGTTGGACGCCATCGCCCGGCCCGTGGAGGTCGACCAGTCGTGGCCGCGGTCGTCGTCGAGGTAGTCGGGACCGGGCCCCGGGCCGAGGTGCCAGTAGGTCCAGGCCTGACCGGGGACGGTGTAGCCGAGGTCCGCGAGTCCGCCGCTGATCTCACTGATGACGTGGTGGGCGCCGTCCTCGTTCCCGGTGACCAGGACTCCGGCGACGCGGTTGTAGGCGACGGGACGCCCTTCGTCGTCGGTTTCGCCGAGCATGGCGTCCATGCGTTCCAGGACCCGCTGGGCGACCGAGGACGGGCGGCCGAGCCAGGTCGGCGACGCGATGATCAGGATCTGCGACGACAGCAGCTTCGCGTGCACGCCCGGCCAGTCGTCGCCGTCGCCCATGTCGGTCTCGACCCCCGGCTTCAGGTTCAGGTCGACGGCCCGTACGACGTCCACCTCCGCCCCGTGGCCTTTCAGTGCCGCGATGACCGTGGCGGCCAGGGCCTCGGTGTTCGACGGCTGCGGGGAGGGCTTGAGGGTGCAGTTGATGACGAGTGCGCGCATGCCTACCCCCCTTCCCCGGGCGGTGGCCGTCGACCGTCGCACCGCGAGACCGTTCACCCGCCCGGCCGCACGGCGATCGGGGGAGCGGGTGGACGGCGGCGCGGCGGTCTCTGAGCGGCGGTCTCTGCTCAGGGGAGGGCGATTCCATCCAGTTTGCCCTGCTTGGCGTCGTCGACCAGCGACGAGAACTGGTCAGCGCTCATCTGCACGCGCTGGCCGAAGTCGTCGGTCAGGACGATCCGTCGTTCCGCCGGGGCGTTGGGGTCGACGAACAACCGGGGGCAGCCGCAGTCGCAGTTCCCGCAGAACGCCGCGACGGGCTCCAGGTCGTGGGGATCGGTCATACCGGGGCACCTTCCATGTTCCCTGGGGGACTGCACAGGGAGATACCCGGTGCGGCGGCCATGGACGCACGGCCTCCGCCGGACGCGGAGGCACGGCGGACGGAGCCCGTGCGCCGGTGCTCCCGCTTTCGCTTCCGCTGCTCCGGTCCGGCGGGGACGGCCGGGAACCGGGCGGACTTCCGCTCCGACCGTACGTGTGTGAAGTATGGCGCGGATCACCCCCGTCGGGTTGAGTGGGAGGCCGCACCGAAATCCGTACCCCCAGTGATCACGGAAGCCCGGATGCAAGGATGAGGTCGCCATGACCGCAGGGTGGTGTTCTCGCACGGTACGGGCCGCGGTGTTCGCGGCCGTCTGTGTGCTGCTCGCCGCGCTGGGACACATTCTGATGTCCGGCACCGCGGTCCCCTGGTGGACCGTTGCCGCGGGCACGTTGGCGACGGGCGGCGCCGCGTGGTGGCTCGCCGACCGGGAACGCGGACCGCTCGCCGTCGTCTGTGTCGCGGTGGCCGCCCAGACCGTGCTGCACGCGTCCTTCTCGCTCGCCCAGGCGACACGAGGGCCGCGGTCCTCGGGCGACGAACCCCTCGTACGCCGGTGGCTGGACACCCTGCTGTGCCGGATGCCGTCCGGCCCGGGCGCGGAGCAGGGAGGCATGTCGAGGTCCATGGGCACCCTGGACCACGGAACCCACGCAGCGCACTCCATGCCCGGTATGAGCGCGATGGATGCCGTGGATTCCACGGGCCACGCCCTGGGCGGCATGTCCTCGACCGGCATGCTCACCGCCCACCTGGTGGCCGCGTCGCTGTGCGGGCTCTGGCTCGCCCACGGCGAACGCGCCGCGTTCCGCATCCTGCGGTCCCTCGCCGCCCGGCTCGTCGCGCCGCTGCGCATGCTGCTCAGGCCGCCGGTGCCGCCGTACCGGCCGCGTGCCCGGGCCCGCCGCGCCGCCTCCAACCGGGCGCCGCGCCGCCTCCTCCTCGTCCACGCGATCACTTCTCGGGGTCCGCCCGCCGGGGACGCTGTCGTCTGACGACAGCACGATCCCCGAGGCCGTCGGCGAACTCTCGAGCCGTCGAGCCGTCGAGCCGTCGAGCCGTCGGCGTCGCGCCTCGGGCACCGGCCGCGTGCTCCCGCGCCCGGCCGCCACCCCGTCGCCGGTCCTGCCGTGCCGCCGGCCCGTCCCGCACGGGCCGGCCCGCACGGAGACCGGATCCCTGATTCCGAGAAGGACAGCCACAGGTGATCACTCCTGCCCCGCCCCACTCACGCAGGCAACCGGGTACGGACGCGAAGGAGGCGTCGATCACGGCCTGGGCACTCGCCGCGCGCACCGGCGACCCCGACGCCGTCGACCACTTCGTACGCGCCCTGCACCGGGACGTCCGCCACTACGTGACCTTCCTCGGCGCCGATCCGCAGAGCGCCGACGACCTGACCCAGGACACCTTCCTGCGTGCCCTCGGCAGCCTGCACCGCTTCGAAGGACGTTCCTCGGCCCGCACCTGGCTGTTCTCCATCGCGCGCCGCGCGGTGGTCGACAGCATCCGCTACGACGCCTCCCGGCCCCGCCTGGCGGCCACGGACGACTGGGAGTCGGCCGCCGAGCGCACCCAGCCGCGCGGTCTGCCCGGCTTCGACGACGGCATCGCCCTCGCCGAACTGCTGGCCACGCTCCCCGCCGACCGGCGCCAGGCGTTCGTCCTCACCCAGTTGCTCGGGCTGCCCTACGCGGAGGCGGCCGACGTCAGCGAGTGCCCGACAGGGACGGTGCGTTCACGCGTCGCCCGAGCCCGCATCTCCCTGATCGAATGGCTGAACGACGCCGAGTGCCCCGTGCCGGTGGCCGCCGCCGCGTGACGGCCGGCCGTACGGTGGCGGGCCCGGATCACCGAATGACCCGGGCCCGCCGCCGGGGCGGCACAGCGTCCGGTCGCCGGTCCGAGAGGAGGAACGGGAGCGACGGGAGCGACCAGAGCGACGGGAGCAACGAGATTCGCCACCAGCGGAGTTGGCCGGGGCGCTGCTCGCTCCTCGAGACATCCCCTGCGGCCGGCCTGCTGCCGGGCAACACCCCGCTAGGGTGCCCGGAATGAACTTCACAACCGCGCGCGGAGCCACGATCGACTACGACGACTCCGGCCCCTCGGCCGGCCTCCCGATCCTTCTGATCCACGGGCACCCCTTCAACCGCACCCTGTGGGCACCCCAGGTGACGGCGCTGACGGCGGCCGGCCACCGGGTCGTCACCCCCGACCTGCGCGGCTACGGCCGTAGCGACGTCACCCCCGGCAAGGTGCTGCTCGCCGACTTCGCCGACGACCTCGCCGAACTCCTGGACCGCCTGGGCGTCGAGCGCGCGGTGGTCGGCGGCGTCTCCATGGGCGGCCAGATCGCCATGGAGTTGCAGCTGCGTCACCCGGAGCGGGTGAGGGCACTCGTCCTGTCCGACACCTCCGCGCCCGCCGAGACGCCCGAGGGCAAGGAGTTCCGCAACCGGCTGGCCGACAGGCTCCTCGCCGAGGGCATGGACGGTTACGCGCACGAGGTCATCGACAAGATGCTCGCCGCCTACAACGTCACCGCGATGCCGGACGTGGCCGCCCGCGTCCTGGAGATGATGTGCGCCACCGACCCGCGCGGCGCCGCGGCGGCACTGCGCGGACGGGCCGAACGCCCCGACTACCGGGACGTCCTGGCCGCTGTGCGGGCCCCGGTCCTGGTCGTCGTCGGCGCGGACGACGTCTACACCCCCGTCGCGGAGGCCGAGTCCCTGCACCGTCTCGCCCCGCACTCCACCCTTGCCGTCATCGAGAAGGCCGGCCATCTCCCCGGCGCCGAGCAGCCCGAGCGCTTCAACGCCGTGCTGCTGGAATTCCTGGCCGCGCACATGTGAGTCTCCTGACGAGGCCTGCGGTTCGGCCTCCGCCACGAGAGTGTCAAGGTTTCCTTGACAAGGCGCCTGGTGTCAACGTTTCCTTGACGCCATGCACGCTCCCACGCGCCCTTCCGTAGCCACGATGCCGCTCGCCACCGGCCTGCTCGCCGTGGTGACCGCCCTGATCGCCCTGGCGACATCACTCGCCGACGGCCTCGAAACACCTGCCTTCCTCGTCCTGGTGGCCGCGGACCTCCTCATCGTCCTCGTCATGGGAGTACTCCTCGCCGCGTGCCTGACGAAAAACGCCACGGTGACGCAGAACGCCACGGCCGGCACCGACGCCGCACGGCTGGAGCGGGACCTGGGGAGACTCGACCTCCTGGAGCCGCTGCGCACCGACGAGGCGAACGGCGAGCGCCGGTGAGCGGGACCGCACTGCTCACCGAGGAGGAGATCCTGCGGATCCGGGAGGGCGTCGCAGCCGCCGTCCTCGACGCCCCGGACGGGTTGGTCGAGTCACTGGAGCACGACCCGGTGGGCTACCTCCGGCTGGTGGCCGCCAGCCGCGTCGGTGCCGAGGAGACCAGCAGACTGCTCCGCGAGGCGGTCCAGGGCGCGCGAGCCGCGGGGCAGAGCTGGGACACCGTGGGCACGGTGCTCGGGGTGAGCCGGCAGGCCGCGCAACAGCGCTTCGCCGGCAAGGGGCGTCCCGGTCCGGACTCGTCCGGTGCGGCGGAACGGCGGGTACTGACACCACTCACCGCGTTCGACGAGATGCAGGCGCTCGCCGAGGCCGGCGCGGACGGCTGGCACGTGGTCGACTTCGGCCCGTTCTTCCACGTCGTGGAGAAGTCCGGTCATCCCTGGGAACACCGGAGGGTCCCCTTCGCGGTCGGTGCCCGGCACCGCCGGATGGAGGAACAGGGGTGGACCCAGGTCGGCTCCGGAGCATTCCCCTGGCGGTACTACAAGCGCCCCGTGAAGCGCGGATAGGGTCCGTTGGCCGTGGCCCGGCGTTCACGTGGTGCTCCGGAGCGCGGAGGGCGCACGTGGTGGATGGTGTGAGCCCTGTACGCGCCCCCATGACGGTACGGACAATGCGCAGTGGCCGTGATCACGCGGCGGGAGGCGCGGCGTCGTCCGACCGCCGCCCTCCGGGGAAAGCAGGTCGTTCGCCATGCTGTTGCGTCTGCCCACATCCGTGTCCGAAGCGCAGGAGTGCATGGCCGAGGGAGCGGTGCCCATCGGCGGTGCCACCCTCGTGTGGGCCACCTGGCAACGGGACGGCTTCCCGGAACTGGCCATGTCCCTGCGCGACCTGCCCGAGGCGACCGCGGTCGAACCCGAAGCGCTGGGGGCGGCCGTGGTGCTGCACCGCATCGACGACCGTGTACCGGACGTACTGCGCAGGGCCGCCGGCACCGTGGGCACCGGCGCCGTACGCCGGACGGCCACGGTCGGCGGCAACCTCGTCGGCAGCAGCCTGCGCTGCCTGCTGCCCGCGGCCCTCGTCCTGGACGCCCGCGCCACGGTGCTGGGGCCGGACCGGGCCTACGAGACAGACCTTGCCGAGGTCATGGCGAAGCGTCACCTGCTGCTCCGGCTGAGCTGGCGCACCCCGATAGCCAGCGGCTACCGCAAACAGCCCGCCGAAGCCGGCGGACCGCCGCCACTCGTCGTCGCCACCGCCGTGCACGCCGACGGCGACGGCCGGCACCGGCTGCGGGTCGCCGTCCGCGACGGTTACGAGGTGCTCAGCGGGACCGCGCCGTGCGACGCGGGCACCGACGAGGCCCTCGACGCGCTGGAGCGGACGGACGTCGGCGCACTGCCTCCCGTGGCCCGGGACGTGGTGCGTGAGCAGGTCGCCGACATCCTGGGCCCGCTCGCCGGTCGTTGACGGAGCTGCCGGCCGGCCGTCCCGCGGCCGTCTGTCAGCCGTTGGCGAGCTCCTTGACGCGGTCCAGCGCCCCGTTGAACCTGTCGTGGTCCCCGACGGTCGGCCCGGACGAGGTGTACTGCCACATGGTGTGGTGGTCCCAGCCGGCCGGCAGGGGGCCCACGGTCGCGGCGTACCGGGCGATCCACAGCGGGTTCGTGGAGCCGAAACCGCTGTAGTCCCCGGTGCACTGCTTCCACCAGTTGGTGGACGTGTAGATCGCGGCGTGGCGGCCGGTGCGCGCCTTGTACCGGTCCAGGAAGTCGCGGATCCAGCCGACCATCTGACTGGACGTTCTGCCGTAGCAGGTCTCCCCGTACGGGTTGTACTCGATGTCGAGCACGCCCGGAAGCGTCCTGCCGTCCTTCGACCAGGCGCCGCCGTGGTCGACGAAGTAGTCGGCCTGGGCCGCGCCGCCGGAGCCGTCCGGGATCGCGAAGTGGTACGCGCCGCGGATCATCCCGACGTCGTACGAACCGCCGTACTGCTGCGCGTGGTACGGGTTCAGGTAGGACGTCCCCTCGGTGGCCTTCACATAGGCCCACTTCACCCCGCTGTTCCAGAGGGTCGCCCACGCGACGTTGCCCTGGTGGCTGGAGACGTCGACGCCTTCCGTCTGGGTGACTCGGGTGCCGACGGGATGCCCCTGGACTCCCTCGTGGGCGAGCACACCCGCGCCCATGTGGGCGGAACCGCGGACGGGTGCCCCCGCGTCGTCGGCCGACGCGGGGCCCGCGGACACGGTGAGGAGGAGTGACTGTGCGGCGAGGAGGACGCCTGACGTGAGCAGGCGGCGTGAGTGGCTGGACGCCACGGCTATGGGTCTGCGCATGGCACCCATCCGATCCGCTGTCGCGCCCGACCGCACCCCACAGTCGCCCAGACGGTGTTGGGGCGCGGGCCCGAGGCGATGTCGGACGTGCTCCCGAGCGGGCCGGACGTCGCTGTCCGGCCCACCGGAGGGCGCGGCCCCGCCCACCGGAGCCGCGGCCGGTCCACTGGAGCCGCTGTCCCGCCCACTGGAGCCGCGGCCCGGTCCACTGGAGCCGCCGCGTCGGGACGACGTCGTCAGCGTCCCCGTCCCTCACGTCGCGCGTCGCGGGCCCCGCGCACCAGGACGGCCGGCGCCCCCGCGGCCAGGGCGAGGGCGGGCACGCCCAGCAGCGCGCGGTCGGAGACGGCGTCCCCGAGGCGGGACATGCGCTGCTCCCAGCGGTCCGGTCCGGTCGTGCTCAGGCCTCGCCGTCCACGGAGGCGCGCAGCCGGACGCTGGCCATCCGCATGTGCTCGGCCATCGCCCGGTCCGCCGCCTCCGGATCGCGCGCGCGGATCGCCCGAAGCACCGCGTCGTGCTCGCACAGCGTGCCGCTGACGGTGCCCTCGATGTCGCTGACGCGCTCCATCCAGACCTGGAGCAGCGCCCGGATGCTGTGCAGGATGTCGCTGAGGACGGTGTTGCCCGCGATGCGGGCCGTCTCCAGGTGGAAGGCGATGTCGGCGTCGATGAACGCCGTGACGTCGTCGCCCGCGTCGCGCATGTGCTGGAGATGCTCCTCCAGCCGCGCCACCTCCTCGTCGGTCGCGCGCTCCGCCGCGAGCCGGGCCGAGACCCCTTCCATGTACGTGCGCACCTCGACGAGGTCCCGGGTGCGCCGCTGGCCCAGCATCAGCCCCCAGTTGATCGCCCGGGGAAGGAACTCGGAGGTGCCCTCGCGCACGTAGGAGCCGGAGCCGGGGCGGATCTCGATGATCCCGAGGACGTCCAGGGCGGACAGTGCGCCCCGCACGCTGGAGCGCGCGACACCGAGGGCCTCGGCCAGCTGCCGCTCGGCGGGCAGTCGCGTGCCGGGCCGGATGTCGCCGGCCGAGAGGTGGTCGAGAAGCCGCTTGGCGACCTCGCTCACGGACGACTCGCGCACCACGGGGCGCAGCAGCCGCGCGAGGTCGGGCGCGGCAGCGGAGCTCTGCTGATCAGGCTGACTGGTCACGGTAACCAGTCAACCAGACGCCGTACTCACCCGACTGACCAGGCAGTTCACCCATCCCTCGGGTGCGGTTTGTCAAGGGTTGGGCCGCCTGGAAATCTATGATCGTCACCACACTGGTAAATTGGTGACCAATTTGGGTCCGGGGCATAGCGTGAAGGCGAACCGGCCGGCCGCCCCCGTGGCGGACCGTCCGGCACGACCACCCCGGACGGAGCTGTCCGGGCGAGCCGAGGAGTCGCCATGGGTGCCCAAGCGCCATCCGCGGCAGTCGAGAGAGCTGCCATCAAGAAGGTCTCAGTCCGCCTTGTGCCGTTCGTGGCGCTGATGTTCTTCGTGAACTACCTGGACCGGACGGCCGTCTCGTTCGCCGAACCGAACGGCATGGGACAGGACCTCGCCCTGACCGCCGCGCAGTTCGGCTTCGCGTCCGGGATCTTCTTCCTCGGCTACATCGTGCTCGAGGTCCCCAGCAACATGGCCCTGCACCGCTTCGGGGCCCGCCGCTGGCTGGCCCGGATCATGGTGACCTGGGGCATCGTCTCCCTGCTGTTCACGTGGGTCAGCAGCAGCGGCCAGCTCTACACCCTGCGCTTCCTGCTCGGCGTCGCGGAGGCCGGGTTCTTCCCCGGCGCGATCCTCTTCCTGAGCCAGTGGGTGCCCTCCCGCCACCGCACCAAGATCCTCGGCCTGTTCTACCTGGCCCAGCCGCTGACCACCGTGTTCGGCGCCCCGCTGGCCGGCTGGCTGATCGGCCGCCACGGCCTGTTCGGCCTCGAGGGCTGGCGCGTGATGTTCCTGTTCGTGTCGCTGCCCGCGATCATCCTCGGCGTCGTCGCCTGGTTCTACCTGATCGACAAGCCCGCCGACGCCAAGTGGCTCACCGAGGCCGAGCGCGACTGGCTGACCGGCGAACTGGCCGCGGAGAACGCCCAGAAGACCGGTCACGAGAGCAAGCACGCCAAGGGCGACCTGAAGAAGGCCTTCAGCAGCGGCCGGGTCTGGACCCTCGCCGCGGTCTACTTCGGCTTCGTCTACGGCCTGTACGCCCTCGCCTTCTTCCTGCCGACGATCATCAACGGCTTCCAGGAGCAGTACGACACCACGTTCAGCGTGATGGACAAGGCATGGATCACGGCCATTCCGTATCTGCCCGCGGCCGTCGTCCTCTTCTTCTGGAGCCGGCACGCCACCCGCCACGGCACCCGCACCTGGCACGTGGCCGGCCCGGCCGTCGTCGGCGGCCTGTCCATCCCCCTCGCCCTCTACATGGGCTCCCCGACCGCCACGGTCGCCGTGATCACCGTGACCGCCTGCGCCATCTTCGCCGCACTGCCCGTCTTCTGGTCCGTGCCCTCCCGGTTCCTGACCGGCGCCGCCGCCGCGGCGGGCATCGCCCTGATCAACACCGCCGGAAACGTCGCCGGATTCGCCTCCAGCTACATCACCGGCTGGCTCAAGGACTGGACCGGCGCCTACTACGTACCGCTGTACCTCGTCGGCTTCTTCATGCTGCTCTCCGCCGCCCTGATGGTCTGGCTCGCCGCCCGCCACCGCACCGACGAACCGGCCCCCGACCGCGAGCACAAGGCCATGGAGGCCCTTCGATGACCCGCCTGTTCAACGACCCCGCCGCCTTCGCCGACGAGGCGCTGGAAGGTTTCACCGCCGCCCACCGGCGCTGGGTCCGCTCCGTCACCGGCGGAGTCGTCCGGGCCGCGGCCACGCCGGCCGGCCAGGTGGCCGTGGTGATCGGCGGCGGCTCCGGCCACTACCCCGCCTTCTCCGGCCTCGTCGGCCGGGGCCTGGCGCACGGCGCCGCGGTCGGCAACGTCTTCGCCTCGCCCTCCGCCCAGCAGATCCGCTCCGTGGCCAGGGCCGCGCACGGCGGCGCCGGGGTGCTCCTGATGTACGGCAACTACGCCGGTGACGTCCTGCACTTCGGACAGGCCGCCGAGCGGCTCGCCGCCGACGGCATCGACACCCGGACGTTCGCCGTCGCCGACGACATCGCCAGCGCGGCTCCGGACGAGTCCGCCAAGCGCCGCGGCACAGCCGGTGACCTGCCCGTCTTCAAGGCGGCCGCCGCCGCGGCCGAGCAGGGCCTGTCCCTGGACGAGGTGCTGCGCGTCGCCGAACGGGCAGGCGCCCGCACCCGCTCCTTCGGCATCGCCTTCTCCGGCTGCACCCTGCCCGGCGCCGACCGCCCCCTGTTCACCGTCCCCGAGGCCCGCATGGCCGTCGGCCTCGGCATCCACGGCGAACCCGGCATCGGTGAAGAGGCCCTGCCCACCGCCGACGAGGCGGCACGGCTCCTGGTCGACACCCTTCTGAAGGAACTCCCCGACGACGTCGAGGACCCGGCCGGACAGCGCGCCGCCGTCATCCTCAACGGTCTCGGCTCGGTCAAGTACGAGGAACTGTTCGTCGTCTACCGCGAGGTGGCGGCCCTCCTCGACGCGGCCGGCGTGGAGATCGTCGACCCCGAGGTCGGTGAACTGGTCACCAGCTTCGACATGGCCGGCGTCTCCCTCACCCTGACCTGGCTGGACGACCGCCTGGAGGAGCTGTGGCGGGCGCCGGCCGACACCCCGGCCTTCCGCAAGGGCGCTCTCGACGCGCCCGAACAGGACGGCCGGGACCCTCTCGCGGAGGACACCCCGGACGCCGCCGTACCCCCGGCCTCCGGGACCTCCCGGCACGCCGCCGGCGCCGCCCTGGCCGCCCTGGACGCGGTGGCCGCCACCGTCGACACGCACGCCGACGAACTCGGCCGCATCGACGCCGTCGCCGGCGACGGCGACCACGGCATCGGCATGCGGCGCGGCTCCACCGCCGCTCGCCGGGCAGCCGCCGACGTCCACGCTCGCGGCGCGGGGGCCGGCACCGTCCTGACGCATGCCGCCGACGCCTGGGCCGACAGGGCGGGCGGTACCTCCGGCGCCCTGTGGGGCACCATCCTGCTCTCCCTGGGCACCGCCCTCGGTGACCGGGACGCCCCGGACGCCGCTCGGATCGTCGCCGGGGTCACGGAGGCCTGTGCCGCCGTACGCCGGCTGGGCGGGGCCGAGGTCGGCGACAAGACGATGGTCGACGTCCTCGTCCCCTTCGCCGACACGCTCGCCGACGCCGTGGCCGAGGGGCTGGGCCTCACGGAGGCCTGGGACCGCGCCGCCACCGCCGCCACGGAGGCGGCCGCCGCGACCGCCGGCCTGCTGCCCCGCAAGGGCCGGGCCCGCCCGCACGCCGAGAAGTCCCTCGGCACCCCCGACGCGGGCGCGCACTCCCTCGCCCTGATCACCCGCGCCGTCCACGGCACCCTGCTCGACCGCCCCCGCGAGGACCGCCCCCGCGAAGGCCGGCCCCGCGAAGACCAGCCCCACGACCACCACTGAGGAAAGCCGACATGACCGACAAGCTCCGCATCGTCGTCGGGTCCGACGACGCCGGCCACCAGTACAAGGAAGCCCTCAAGCAGGACCTGCGCGGCAGCGCCCTGGTCGCCGAGGTCACCGACGTCGGCGTCGACGCCGACGGCCACACCGCCTACCCGAAGGTCGCCATCGCCGCCGCCGAGATGGTCGCCCGCGGCGAGGCCGACCGCGCCCTGCTGGTGTGCGGCACCGGACTCGGCGTCGCCATCGCCGCCAACAAGGTCAAGGGCATCCGGGCGGTCACCGCCCACGACTCCTTCTCCGTGGAGCGGGCGGTCCTCTCCAACAACGCGCAGGTCCTCACCTTCGGCCAGCGCGTCGTCGGCCTCGAACTCGCCCGCCGACTGGCCGCCGAGTGGCTCACCTACCGCTTCGACGAGAGCTCGGCGTCGGCGGCCAAGGTCCAGCTGATGTGCGACTACGAGACCGCCGCGGGCGACGGGGCAGCCGCCTGATGTCCGCCCCCGCACCGTCGCCCGTCCTGCTGGGGGTGAGCCTGAAGATGTACTTCGGCCACCACCAGACGCTGAACTGGTCCCGCCGGATCGCGACCCTGGCCGAGCGGCACCCCGCGGTCGCGTCCGGCGCCGCCCGCCTCTTCGTCCTCCCGGCCTTCCCCACCCTCGTCCCCGCCACCGGCATCCTCGCCCCGTACGGCGTCGCCATCGGCGCCCAGGACATCGCCGCCGAGGACAGCGGCCCGTACACCGGCGAGGTCGGCGGCCCCCTCCTGAAGGAGATCGGCTGCCGCTACGCCGAGGTCGGCCACGCCGAGCGCCGCCGCCTGTACGGCGAGGGCGACACGGTCGTCGCAGCCAAGACCGCCGCCGCCCTGCGCAACGGCCTCATCCCCGTCCTGTGCGTCGGTGAACGCGACGAGGCCGACCCGGCCGATGCCGCGGCCCGCACGGTCGCCGAGGCGGAACGCCTGCTGCACGGACTGGACGGCGCGGTCGTCCTCGCCTACGAACCGCAGTGGGCCATCGGAGCCCCCGAGCCCGCCTCCGCCGACCACATCGCGACCGTGTGCACCGCCCTGCGCGGCTGGCTCGCCACTCATCCACGGCACGCCGGTTCCACCGTCATCTACGGCGGCAGCGCGGGCCCCGGCCTGCTGACCCGCCTGGCCGGCACCGCCGAGGGCCTCTTCCTCGGCCGTTTCGCCCACGACCCGGCGAACGTCGAAGCCATCCTCGACGAGATCCGCTCCCCGGCCCCGGCGGCGGTGGCGTGATGGCGTACGGCATCAGTACCTACGCCTACTTCTGGCGCGTCTCCACCCGCGCCCCCGAGCCGATGAGCCTGCCCGCGATGCTCCGCGACACGGCGGAGCTCGGCGGCGAGGTCTTCCAGATCTGCGACTACGCTCCCGTGGAGTCCTACGACGCCGCGCGGCTCGCCGACGTCCGCGCCACCGCCGAGGACCTCGGCCTGACCCTGGAACTCGGCACCCGCGGCATCCGCCCCGAACACCTGCTGAAGTACCTCGACATGGCGGGCGAACTGGGCGTCACCCTGGTCCGCTCCATGCTCAACACGGCCGACCACCAACCCGGCACCGCCGAGGCGGTCGCCCTGCTCGAGGAAGCGGTGCCCTGCTACGCCGACGCGGGCGTCACCCTCGGCCTGGAGACCTACGAGCAGGTCGCCACCGACGACCTGGTGGCCGTCGTACGCGCCGTCGACAGCCCGCACCTCGGCATCGTCCTGGACCCCGGCAACAGCGTCGCCAGGCTGGAGCGGCCCGCCGACGTCGTCGCCGCGACCGCGCCGTACGTGGTCAACATCCACGTCAAGGACTTCGCCTTCACCCGCCGCGACGGCTGGGTCGGCTTCACCTACGCCGGCTGCCCGCTCGGCGAGGGCCTCCTCGACCACGACGGCATGATCGCCGCCGTCCGCGCGGCCCGGCCGGGGGACCGCGGCATCAACCAGATCGTGGAGCACTGGCTCCCGTGGCAGGACGAGGGCTACGACGCCACCGCCCGGCTCGAACACCAGTGGACGCAGCACAGCATCAACACCCTCCTGAGGAGCAAGTAATGGCCACCGAGATCCAGCACCAGGCCGACGTGAAGACCGTCGCCGTCATCGGGGCCGCCGGCAAGATGGGCCAGCGCGTCTCCGACAACCTGGTGAAGAGCGACTTCCGGGTCCTCTTCAGCGAGGCGTCCCCGGGGGGCCAGGAACTCATCCGCGGCCTGGGCCGCGAACTGACCGAGTCGAAGGACGCCGCCGCCGAGGCCGACGTCGTCATCCTCGCCGTGCCCGACGTGGTCCTCGGCAAGGTCTCCGAGGAACTCGTGCCGCTGATGAGGCCGGGCACGGTCGTCCTCACCCTCGACCCGGCCGCCGCCTACGCCGGCCTGCTCCTCACCCGCGAGGACATCCACTACGCCTGCGCCCACCCCTGCCACCCGTCGGTCTTCCTGGAGCGCACCACCAAGGAGGAGTGGCAGGACACCTTCGGCGGCATCGCCGCACCGCAGGAGGTCGTCGCCGCGTACGAGGGCGGGGACGACGCCAAGCAGGAACTCGCCGACGCGGTCATCCGCGTGATGTACGCACCCGTCGTCGACGTGCACTGGGTCACCGTCAAGCAGCTCGCCGTACTGGAGCCCACCCTCGTCGAGACCATCGCCTGCATGGTCGGCGCACTGCTGACCGAGGCCCTGCACGAGACGGTCCACACCGTCGGCGTCCCGGAGAAGGCCGCCCGCGCGATGCTGCTGGGCCACACCCAGGTCGCGCTGGCCAATACCCTGAAGGGCTCCAACCCGTTCTCGGACGCCTGCCTGATCGCCATGGACTACGGCCGTGAGTCCATCGTGCGCGACGACTGGAAGAAGGTCTTCGACGACGCGGAGCTGGACAAGGTCATCACGCGCATGCTGAAGATCAAGGAGATCAAGCGCTGACGTGCCGTCGGCTGTGGCGCCGGAGACCCCTGCGCGGGGCCTCCGGCGCCGTCGCCCCCACGCCCGCGTGTCGGACGCTGCTCGGGCTTCGACAGCCCGCGGCCGCGGGTGAGACCCGGTTGTGGCAGCGCCGCTGAGACGACGGGCGGCGGTCAGTCGGCGACGTCGACGCCGTAGCTCCGGGCGAGGGCGCCGAGGCCGTGGTCGTAGCCCTGACCGACGGCACGCAGCCGCCAGCTCTGTCCACGACGGTAGAGCTCCGCGAGGAGCATGGTGCGCTCGGTGGTGGCGGCGTCCAGCGTGGACTGCGCGAGGGCCGCCGCGCTGCTTCCCGGGCCGGAGACGATGTGCAGGGCACCGACGTCACCGAACGTGGGGGAGCCGTCGACGGCGGCGGCGATGACGACCTTGCGGGCCGAGGGCGGCAGCGTGGCGAGGTCCACGCTGACGGTCTGCTCGGTCGGACCGTCGCTCAGCAGCCGCACCGTACCGCCCGGATTCTCCGGGGTGCCGTAGAAGACGAAGTCCTCGTCGAAGGAGACCTGCTCGTCCTCGTCCAGCACGAACGCGACCACGTCGATCTCGCACGCCGTCTGCTGCGCCCAGGACGCGGTGACCGTCCAGGGGTGCGCCGGTCCCCGCCCGTGCTGGAGCGGCAGATCGACGACGCCGCCGCGCGGCAGCACATGTGCGGCCGTACGCCGCTCGTCCGCGCGCGGCGCCGCCGTCACGACCGGTGCGACCAGCCACGCCGCGTCGTGCGTGGGCAGCAGCAGCGCGGTGATGCGAGGCAGCCTGCGGTCGCTGTGGCCGCCGTCGAGGACGACCACGTCGGTGACGCCGGCGGACAGGTTGATGGCCGCGGCCCCGCCGAGTTCGACGACGCGCGTACGGGCGGCCACGGCGTCGGGATGGGTGCCGCCGAGCACGAGGACCCGCCGTCCGGTCAGCGGGCCGCGCGGTTTCCCGGGGCGCCTGCCGGGCTTCGGGCCGGCGGCCGGTTCGTCGGGCGCGGCCGGGTCCGGGAGGGCGGGGGCGATGGTCTCCGGGGCATCCGCATCGAGCGCCTCGACCACCTCCACCGCCTCGACCGCCTCGGGCGTGCGCGGCGCGGGGACGGCCGGGAGCGCGGGAGAGCCGGAGGAGGGGACGGCGTCGGCCTCCGGCGGCACTCCCTCGTGCGAGATGCCGGGCCGGACATCGCCGAGCAGCCGCAGGAAGGCCGCCTCGTCGATGACCGGAACGCCTTCGATGAGCGCCCGCCGGGCCTTGGCGGAGCCGGCGGAGGAGTCGTTGGTGACCAGTGCGCTGGTGTGCCGGCTGACGGACGACATCATGTTCAGCCCCGCCGCGGCGCCCCGCAGCAGCAGGTCCGCCCGTGCCGTCCGGGTCTCCCCGGTGACGGCGATCTTCATGCCCTGTACCAGCGGCCCGCCCGCGATGAGCCGTCCCGGATTGCGGAAGGCGCACGGCGCCTTGGGCGGCTTCGGCGCGAACTGCGCGTCCTGCCTGGGCGGGCAGGCCACCAGCGGCAACGACAGGTCCAGTTGCGCCGCCTCCCGCAGCGAGGCGCGCAGCACGCCGGCCAGCACCCGCGTGTCGTCGAGCGCGTCGTGCGCCTTCACCTGGGGGACGCCGTAGTGCGCGGCGAGCGTGCCGAGCCTCAGGTCGTCGGTCGGCGGGTCCACGCGGCGGTTCAGGGCAAGCGTGCACAACCGCCGGGCGACGGGCAGCCGCAGCCCCGCCCGAGCGAACTCGTGGGCGAGGAAGTCGTAGTCGAACTGGGCGTTGTGGGCGACCAGTACCCGGCCCTCCAGCAGCGCGCCGATCCGCTCGGCCACCTGCTCGAAGGCAGGCGCCCCACGCAGCCGCTCGGCCGTCAGACCGTGCACGTGCACGGGCCCCGGGTCGCAGCCGGGATCCAGCAGGGTCGAGAACTCCCCGGTCTGCTCGCCGTCCGGGCCCAGCGTCACCACGGCCACGGACAGCACCCGGTCACGGCGCGGTACGAGACCGGAGGTTTCCACGTCGACCAGCGCCCACTCGAAGGCGTAGTCGCGCAGGTCGGACGGATCGGCGGCGGCAGACGTGAGAGACATGGAGGAAGGATGGAGGCATGTCCACGGTTCCTTCAACTCGAATGCCGATTGATCCCGTTTCACGGCGGTCGTGACCGCGCCCCTCGGTGGCCGGGCGCCCCCTGGCACACTGCTCGCGTGGCATCCGCCCCGCCCTCAGGAGGACTTCGTCATGACCGAGCAGCTGCTGGACCGTGTCGCCCGGCACGAGCGACGGTTCAACACGCTCTTCGCGGAGTACTTCGACACGCTGGGCGCCACGTTGGACGCGCCGAAGTTCAGCCGCTTCACCCCGGACTGCCTGGAGCTGCTGCGTGCCCTGTCCCTGCGCGGCGGCAAGCGGATGCGGGTCGTGCTGCTCCACGAGGCCGCGCGCCTGGTGAGTGACGAGCCGGTGGACGGGCTGGACGCCGCCGCGCTGAGCGTCGAACTGCTGCAGACCCACGGTCTCGTCCACGACGACCTCATCGACGACAGCGCCACCCGCCGCGGCGGGCCCACCACTTACTACGCCTACCGGGAGAGGTTCCCCCGGCACCCGCGGGCGGCGCTCGGACTCACCGTACTCGCGGGCGACCTGGCGCTCGTCCTCTCGCTGCGCGTGCTCCTGGACGCCGGACTTCCGGTCGAGGTGCGTCAGGCCATGGTCGAGGTGCAGACCCGGGCCGCGACCGACACGTTCGTGGGCCAGATCGTCGACCTGGAGCGCGACTTCGCCTCCGAGGCGCCGGACGACGAAGTCCTGCACGACGTGGCCGACCACAAGTCGGCCCGCTACTCGGTCCTCGCCCCCCTGTACCTCGGGCTCCTGGCCGCGGGCGAACAACCGGCCGCCTACGAGAAGGAGTTGCGGCGTTACGCGCGACTGGTCGGCATCTGCGGACAGATGCGCGACGACTACCTGGACCTGTTCGGCGACGCGGCCACGATGGGCAAGCCGACGGGCACCGACATCCGCGAGGGCAGGCACAGCTACACCGTCGCCCGACTGCTGTCCGCCGTGCGCGGCGCCGAGCGCGCCGTCGTCGAGGAGGCACTGGGGAACCCGTCCTGCACGCCGGAGACCGTCGCCGCGGTCCGTGAGATCGGCGAGCGCCGCGGTGTGGCCGACCGGATGCGGGAGGACATGCGGGGCTACGCCGAGCAGGCACGGCTGGTGGCCGAGGGCTGGCGGCCGCGGTGGCGCGAGGAGGCGGTCGCCTTCTTCGAGCGTGTGCCGAGGTGGAGTGTGGAGCGGGCCGGGTGAACAGCTCACACGCCGGTCGGCCGGAGGGCCGGGGCCTGCGTGCCGGTGAGGAGACGGGTCAGGGCCTGGTCGAGCCGCCGCCGCAGGACAGGGGTGTCGCGCCAGTCGGGGCGCCCGGCCGCCCGGCGTCGCACCCTTTGCGCACTGGCAGGATGGGCCGGGTCTCGGGACGGAAGCAGGAAAGGGAGGAGGGACATGGTTGTGCTGGTTCTGACCGGTGCCCTCGTACTCGTCGGCGGCGGATGCGTCTGCGTCGTGTGGGCGGCGCGGGGCGGTCCGCGCTGGGTGCGTGCGGTGTCCGCCGCGACCCTGGCGGCGGGCGAACTGGTGCGCGGTTCGAAGGGCTCCGGCCGACGGGGGAGCGGGGGAGACGACTCGGGCGACTGAGCCCGACCGTCTGACACCTGTTCCCCGTGTCGCTCAATGGGGTATTCGGGATCTCCTGCCCCGGCCGTCCGGTCATGCTCTGACCGGATGCGCCGTTGACCAGGCGCATCGGTGACGACGCGATCCCTGGGGGAGAAGCATGACGCACTCGACGCGACGTGGTCCAGGCCTGGACGACCAGGCCGTGCTGCTGGTCGCCGGCCTCGCCGACCTGGCGGTGAGCACGATCGGTTCGGCGGTGGGCGGGCTGCGCGGGCTCCTCGGTCGCTCGGACACCGCCGACCTGGTGCGGGAGGCCGAACAGGATCTCCAGGCCCGGGGCAGGCTGGCCCTGGACCGGTGCGCGAACGTGCCACCCGCCCACCTGGAGGTACTCGCCCAGCACGCGCGGGCCCGTCGGGCAGCCGACGGCGGCGATGTCTGAACGCTGGGACCCGGGCGCGTTCAAGGCCCGCGTCGACGGGGTCCTGCGGAGCTTCCTGGACGAGGAGGCCGACCATCTCCTGGCCGTCGACGACGCCCTCGCGCCCGTGGCCGGGCAACTGCGGAACGCGGCGAGGCACGGCAAAAGGCTGCGCCCGGCTTTCTGCTACTGGGGCTGGCGGGCGGCCGGACAGCCCGACAGCGACGCTCTGGTACGGGCGGCGGCCGCCATGGAGCTGGTGCACGCCGCGGCGATCGTCCACGACGACCTCATCGACGACAGCGCCCTGCGCCACGGTCTGCCCACCGTCCACGTCGCCCTGGCGGCCGTACTGACGGCGGCACCGGAGACGACCGGGGAGACACGCTCAAACACGGGCACGGACACGGGCCGGGGCCCGGGTGCGGCGATCGCCCCGGAAGCGGCCACGGGGCCGGCCCGGGACGGCCACCGTCCGGCCCACCGGGCCGCCCGGTCCCTGGCGATGCTGGTGGGCGACCATCTGATGGCCCTCGCGGGGCAGTTGTTCGCCACCAGCGGTCTCCCCGCCGCCTACCTCGCCCGCGCCCGGGGCCTGTGGGCCGCGCTCGCCCGCGAGCTCATCGCCGGCGAGTGCCTGGAGATCCTGCACACCGGCGGACGACCGGACACCGAAACCTCCCTGAAGGTGATCCGGTACAAGACCGCCAAGTACACCGTCGAGCACCCCCTGCTCATCGGCGGCCTGCTCGCCGGTGCCCCCACCGCGCTGCGCGCCTCCTACTCCGCCTACGGCCTGCCGCTCGGCGAGGCGTTCCAGCTCCGCGACGACCTGCTCGGCCTGTTCGGCGACCCGGAACGCACCGGCAAGGCGGGCCTGGACGACCTGCGCGCCCATCGGCCCACCGCACTGCTGGCCGAGACCTGGCAGGCCGCCGACGCGCCCCAGCGGGAGCGGCTGCGCGGCGTGCTGGGCCGCAGCGACCTGGACGGAACCCATCTGCGCGAAGTGCGCGACCTCATGCTGGAGCTGGAGGCGCCGCAACGGGTGGAGCGGATGATCCTCGCCCGCGTGGAGCGGGCCACCCGCGCCCTGGACACCGCCGGGGTCCCACCGCGGGCGCGCCGGGCGCTGCGCGAGCTCGCACAGCAGGCCACCGACCGCATCCACTGACGAGGAGACCGCGATGCCCTACACCGAGACGTCGATGGACGCACTGCGCCGCGGCGGCGACGAACTGGCCGACGCCGTCGTCGCCACCCTGTTCGAGCGCGGCGAGGTCGGCAAGTTCAACTCCCTGATGCGCTACGTCTCCACCACCGGCCAGGAACTCCCGGACGGCCTCCCCGGGGTGGCCCGGGAGTACCTGAGGGCTACCGGCACGCCCCCGGACTGGGTGGACTGGGCCGAGATGGAGAAAGCCCGCCTGTTCTTCATCGACAACAACGTGCACATCTCCACCGCCCTGTCGTTCGCGTCCATGCCCGCCTGCTACGTCGTCCCGCACGTGGCCAGACTGCTGTCGGCGACGCACGGGCTGAGCTACCCCTCCAAACGGATGGCGGAGACCGGCCAGTTCACCGTCTACCTCATGCGGCCGGACGCGTTCGAGGCCGGCGGCCGCTTCCTCCCGGCCGCCCAGAAGGTCCGCCTGCTGCACGCCGCCATCCGCCACCACCTGAAGCGGGAGAACCGCTGGGACACCGACACCCTCGGCGTACCGATCTGCCAGGAGGACATGATCGGCGGGCAGATGTTCTTCTCCCTGCTCGTCCTGGACAGCCTGCACCGTCTCGGCATCCACATGTCCGCGCAAGGAGCGGACGCCTACTTCTACGCCTGGCGCGTCGTCGGCGCGATCCTCGGCGTCGACCAGTCGGCCGCCCCCACCACGCTCGACGAGGCGCGGCAGTTCCTCGACCTGTACATGCTGCGCCACATGGGCCCGTCCGAGGAGGGCGCCCATCTGACCAGGCAACTGATCGACCTGTACGAGGAAGTCGTTCCGGGCACCCTTTTCGACCCGGTGGTCTCCGCCCTGATCCGCTACCTCGTCGGCGACACGTGCGCCGACTGGCTGGAGGTGCCCCGCACCTCCTGGGACACCGTCGTGAAGGCAGCCCCGCGCCTCCTCGGCATCCTGGAGACGATCGAGGACCGCTCACCGCTGGGCGCGTGGGCCCTGGACCGGCTCGGTCACCTCACCACGGTCCTCGAACTGTCCTCCCTCACCCGCGGACGCGTCATGCACTACGCCATCCCCGAACAGCTGAGGAAGGAGTACGGCGTCTCCGGGGCCGCTTCCCGCACCCACCGCTGGACCCCGCCGCCCGCGACCGTCTCCTGAGCCGCCGCAGGTGCCGGCCGTCGCCGCACCAGCCGGCGGGCCGATCGTCATGGGGGCCTGCTGCGCGTGACGGCCTGCTACGCGTGGACGCCCGGTTCCCGAGGGCGGTACGGGAACCGGGCGGGCGCTGACGTGGTCGACGCGCCGCATGCCGCGGCGGGCGGTTCCACCGGGCGCGCGGCGACATTCGGGCGTCCTCGCGGCGGGGCGGCGGCGTCAGGCGATGGAGGCCGAGATGATGGCGGAGACGGCCAGGTTGCAGGAAGCCGTCACCCACACCGCCGGGTGGGGCTCCGGCTCGACCAGCGTCGCGCCCAGCCGGCCCGGGGTGATCAGGTCGACGACCAGGAAGGCCACGGCCATCATCACGAGGCCCAGCAGCCCGAACGCCGCGGTCGACACCAGCCCCTTGCCGAAGTCCTCGTACGTCGTCCAGATGGACGTGAACACGATGCCGCCGATACCGAGCAGCGCGGAGCTGAGCACCATGGCAGCGTTGCGGTTGCGCTGCTCCCATATCTGCCGACCGAGCTTTCCGGGCGTCAGCACGTCGACCAGCACGATGCCGAGGACCAGGAGGACCAGGCCCAGGCCGCCGTAGGCGGTGGCTCTGCCGAGTCCGTTGACGATGTCGCTCATGGGGTTGCCGGCTCCGTAGCGTGAGAGATCGTGAGTGATCGTGGTCAAGGCGCTGCAAAATGTAGCGCACCCGTTCGGCCCCTTGACCCCTGCGGTCCGGCAGCAGGGCCGGACGCCGGGTCAGGAAGCCGCCGCAAGCGCGCGGTTGCGGCGCACCGAGGACCAGAAGGAGGAGCCGATCAGGACCACCCCGATGAGACCGGTGACGATCTCGTTGATCTCGTACTGGATGGTCACCAGGAGGATGGCGGCGAGGGCGCCGATGGCGTAGTGCGCGCCGTGCTCCAGGTAGACGTAGTCGTCGAGGGTGCCCTGGCGGACCAGGTAGACGGTGAGGGACCGGACGTACATGGCGCCGATGCCCAGGCCGACCGCCATCAGCACGATGTCGTTGGTGATGGCGAAGGCGCCGATGACACCGTCGAAGGAGAACGAGGCGTCCAGAACTTCCAGGTAGAGGAACATGAAGAACGCGGCCTTGCCGGTGAGAGCGACGGCCGAACGGGGCCTGCCCGCACGTTCGGCCTCCTCCTCGGCCGCGTGCTCGCGCTCCTCCTCCCGTTCCAGTCTGTCCTCGAAGAAGCCGGAGAGGCCACCGACGACCATGTAGGTGATCAGACCGGCGACACCGGCGAGCAGCACCGTCTCCGCCTTGTCGGCATGGATGCCGCCGTGCTGGTGGGCGTGGGCGCCGACGGTGACCGAGGAGATCAGCAGCACGATCAGGGCGATGCAGACCGACAGCATGTCGACCCGGCCGAGTTCGGCCAGCGGACGCTCCAGCGGGCCCAGCCACTTGACGTCCCGGTCCGTGAAGACGAAGTCGAGGAAGATCATCAGCAGGAACATGCCACCGAAGGCGGCGATCGACGGATGGGCGTCCGTCACCAGCTCCTGGTAGCGCTGCTTGTCGGTGAGCGCCAGGTGGACCGCGGCCCACGGGCTCAGCCGGGCGCTGATCGCCACGATCACGACCGGGAAGACGAGGCGCATGCCGAAGACGGCGATGAGGATGCCGACGGTGAGGAAGATCTTCTGCCAGAAGGCACTCATCTTCTTCAGGATCCCGGCGTTGATCACCGCGTTGTCGAAGGACAGGGAGACCTCCAGCACGGCGAGAACGGCCACGAGTCCGAAGGCGGTCCACCCCTCGTACAGGACTCCCACGGCCAGACCCAGGGCGGTGACGGCGAAGGCCCATCGGAACGTCTTCACAAGCACGGGCTGATCACTCACTCCTGTTGTCGCGCTGCGCCGGGATGTGGCACTTCTCCCTGGCCAGTGCCCGCCACCCACGTTGTTTACCACGATCGTCCGCCTTCACCGGGGCAGGCCGGGCACGGCGGCGGCCCCGGCACCCGACGGTCACCGAAATGGATCGGCTCGTTTCCTTGAGGGGGTCGTGTCTGCGGGAGTAGGTTCACCGCCATGACCGCATCCCGGGATCCGGCCGTCGCCTCGGAACTGCGCGGGGCCGGCCTGCGCGTCACCGCCGCCCGCGTCGCGTTGCTCGAGACCGTCCGACGGGGCGATCACCTCGACGCCGAGGCGATCGCCACCGGGGTGCGCCGGCGCGTGGGCCACATATCCCTCCAGGCCGTGTACGAGGCGCTGCACGCGCTCACCGCTGCGGGGCTCGTGCGCCGCGTCCAGCCGCCCGGAAGCCCGGCGCGGTTCGAAGGCCGGGTGGGCGACAACCACCACCACGTCCTGTGCCGGTCCTGCGGTGCCCTCGCCGACGTCGACTGCGCCGTGGGCGAGGCGCCCTGCCTGACCGCGTCCGACGCCCACGGCTTCTCGATAGACGAGGCCGAGATCATCTACCGGGGCCTGTGCCCCGGCTGCGCCACCCCCGCCAGTTCCCCAGCACCTTGATCCGCCCCGTTCGGAAGGATTCCCATGTCCGAGAACCACGACGCCATCGTGACCGACGCGAAAACCGAGGAGACGGGTGGCTGCCCGGTCGCCCACGGACGCGCCCCGCACCCCACGCAGGGGGGCGGAAACCGCCAGTGGTGGCCGGAGCGGCTCAACCTGAAGATCCTCGCCAAGAACCCCGCCGTGGCCAACCCGCTGGGGGAGGAGTTCGACTACGCCGAGGCGTTCGAGTCCCTCGACCTGCCGGCCGTGAAACGGGACATCGCCGAGGTGCTGACCACCTCGCAGGACTGGTGGCCCGCCGACTTCGGGCACTACGGCCCGCTGATGATCCGTATGGCCTGGCACAGCGCGGGTACCTACCGCATCAGCGACGGCCGCGGCGGCGCCGGCGCCGGCCAGCAGCGGTTCGCCCCCCTCAACAGCTGGCCGGACAACGGCAATCTCGACAAGGCCCGCCGCCTGCTGTGGCCGGTCAAGAAGAAGTACGGCCAGAGCCTCTCCTGGGCGGACCTCTTGGTCCTCACCGGCAACGTCGCCCTGGAGCAGATGGGCTTCGAGACCTTCGGCTTCGCCGGAGGCCGCGCCGACGTCTGGGAGGCCGAGGAGGACGTCTACTGGGGCCCCGAGACGACCTGGCTCGACGACGAGCGCTACACCGGCGACCGCGAGCTGGAGAACCCGCTCGGCGCGGTCCAGATGGGCCTGATCTACGTCAACCCGGAGGGCCCCAACGGCAACCCGGACCCGCTCGCCGCCGCCCGCGACATCCGCGAGACGTTCCGCCGCATGGCGATGAACGACGAGGAGACCGTCGCGCTGATCGCCGGCGGACACACCTTCGGCAAGACCCACGGCGCCGGCCCGGCCGACCACGTCGGCGACGATCCCGAGGCCGCCTCCATGGAGGAGATGGGCCTGGGCTGGAGGAGCACCTACGGCACGGGCAAGGGCGGGGACGCCATCACCTCCGGCCTGGAGGTCACCTGGACCACGACCCCGACGCAGTGGGGCAACGGATTCTTCAAGAACCTCTTCGAGTACGAGTACGAGCTCGAGCAGAGTCCGGCCGGCGCCAACCAGTGGGTGGCGAAGGACGCCCCCGCCATCGTCCCCGACGCGCACGACCCGTCGAAGAAGCACCGCCCCAAGATGCTCACCACCGACCTGTCGCTGCGCTACGACCCCGTCTACGAGCCGATCTCCCGCCGGTTCTACGAGAACCCGGAGGTCTTCGCGGACGCCTTCGCCCGCGCCTGGTACAAGCTGACCCACCGTGACATGGGCCCGAAGTCCCTGTACCTCGGCCCCGAGGTCCCCGAGGAGACCCTGGTCTGGCAGGACCCGCTGCCCTCGGCGGAGGGCGAGCGCATCGACGCCGAGGACGTCGCGACGCTCAAGACCAAGCTGCTCGAGTCGGGTCTGTCCGTCTCGCAGCTGGTGTCCACCGCGTGGGCGTCGGCGTCCACCTTCCGCGGCAGCGACAAGCGCGGCGGTGCCAACGGCGCCCGCGTCCGCCTGCAGCCGCAGTGCGGCTGGGAGGTCAACGAGCCCGACGAGCTGGCCCAGGTCCTGCGCGTCCTGGAGGGCGTCCGGCAGGAGTTCAACTCCGGCGCCGGCGCGAAGAAGGTGTCCCTGGCCGACCTGATCGTCCTCGGTGGCTCCGCCGCCGTGGAGAGGGCCGCCAAGGAAGCCGGCTTCCAGGTCGAGGTTCCGTTCGCCGCGGGCCGCGTGGACGCGACGGAGGAGCACACCGACGCCGAGTCGTTCGAGGCGCTCGAGCCGACCGCCGACGGGTTCCGCAACTACCACGGCAAGGGCAACCGGCTGCCGGCCGAGTTCCTGCTGCTCGACCGGGCGAACCTGCTCACCCTGAGCGCCCCCGAGATGACCGTCCTGGTCGGTGGCCTGCGCGTCCTGGGGGCCAACTACCAGCAGTCCCAGCTCGGCGCGTTCACCAGGACCCCCGGCTCGCTGACCAACGACTTCTTCGTGAACCTGCTGGATCTGGGCATCACCTGGAAGTCGACGACCCAGGACCAGACCACCTTCGAGGGCCGCGACACCGCCACCGGCGAGGTCAGGTGGGCCGGCTCCCGCGCCGACCTGGTCTTCGGCTCCAACTCCGAGCTGCGGGCGCTCGCCGAGGTCTACGCGAGCGACGACGCGCAGGAGAAGTTCGTGCACGACTTCGTCGCCGCCTGGGTCAAGGTCATGAACCTCGACCGGTTCGACCTGGCCTGATCCGCCGCCGTCCGGGCCGGCCGGCCCACCCGCCCGGCCCGGACGCCCCCGGTACCGCGGCGCCCCGCGGAACGAGGCCGGTTCGGCGCACGACCTCCAGTGCGTCGCGGCCTGCCACGACTGCGTGACGCCTGCCTGGAGCCGTGGACGGGAGCCGGCCGGACAACCGCAGAACTGCGACGCGCGGTGAGCCTCGCCCGGCGGGTGAGTGCCCCCGGCCGGGCCGGCGCCTACGGCAGGCTGTTTCCCGGGGCGTCCGGCGCCGCCGGTGCCGCGGTGGTCCGTGATGGCGCCCGCTGCCTGTCGGAACTGTTCGACGCCCCGCCTCTCTGGACGCCGTTGTCAGTGGCGGATGCGAGGCTGCGAGACATGGATGAGGTGGAGTTCATGCGGGGCCGGGTCTACGGCGCCGACCACGACAACCCCGGACCGCGGGCCGGACGCGTCTACGCCCAGCTGGTGGGCGGCCCCTTGGACGGTCTGCTGCTGGACATCACCGACCTTCCCGGCCACGAGCGCGGCCGGGGAGTGTCACTGGCGACGGAGATAGGCCGCTACGGCCCGGGCGGGCGCTCCGTGTACGGCCCGAGGCGCGGCGACCCCCGCCGCTTCGACTGGCGGGGCGACGCGCCCTGACGTCACGTCATGTCGCCGGAATCGGGGACGCCCCCGTCTGCGCGACCAGGGCCGCGAACAGCCAGTCGTGTGCGGAGCCGGGGGTCGGTTCCGGCGGTTGCCCCGGCGGGGTGACCACCTCGCCCACCAGCTCCCAGTAGCGGTCGAGCCGCGGGTCGGCCGCGAGCTGCCCGGCCAGCCGCCGGCGGAAGTCCGGGGTGTCCCGGACGCCGTACGCGTCCGTGTACGCGGCGACGAAACCGTCCAACGCCTCGCCCGGCTGCGGGTCCCGGTTCCGCCGCAGGTGCACGCCCGCCAGCTCGTACGCCTCCGCCAGTCCCGCGTACAGCACCGCGGACCCCCGGGCACCGGCTGTCCTGTGCGCCTCGGGCTGGGGCTGTGCGGTGCCCGGGCACGGGGCGAGCGTGAGGGCGTTCAGCCGGGCGAAGGCGAGGACCTGGGCCGGGGCCGGATCGTCGGGCGGCTGCGGCACCGCCACGTCCAGGAAGGCGCCGGCCGCCCGGGCCGGCATCCGCGGAGGCAGCCAGCCGCGCCAGAACCGGACCAGTGGGGCCGTGCTCGGCGGGGCGGACACGGCGCCGATCAGCCGCAACCGGTCGGCCCGTTCCCCGGGCGGACACTCCTGCACCAGCCGCAGTGCCGCCTCCCGCCAGCGCAGCGCCTTCAGCTCGGAGCCGAGTTCGCGCAGCCGCCCGGCCACCGCGGCCTCCAGCGCGCCGCCGCCCACCGCGCGGTCGCCGCCCGCCTCGCCTTCCTCGCCCTCTTCCTCGAGGACGTGGCGCACCTCGGGGACCGACAGGCCGAGGGCCCGCAGGGAACGGATCAGACGCAGCCGGTCGAGCGCCCCGGGGCCGTAGCGCCGGTGCCCGCCCGTGCTGCGCGAGGCCTCCGGCAGCAGTCCGCGGTCGGAGTAGAAGCGGACGGTCTTGACGGTGACACCCGCCCGTTCGGCGAGTTCCCCGATGCCGCACAGGCCGTCGTACGACGTGAGCACTTGAACCTCCCTCAGGGGGAGTTCCTACCGTACCGGCGAGCGCGGGCCGGTGATCAAGCCGGTCCGCGGAGGTACGACGCGGTGACGGGCGTCGTACCGAACGGCGTACGGAGGAGAGGCAATGACCGCGTTCATCCTGGTGTCGGGCATGTTCACCGGCACACACATCTGGCAGGACACCGCCGTGCGCCTGACCGCGGCGGGCGCCGAGGCGTACCCGGCCGCACTCACCGGGCTCGACGGCCCGCCCGGCGCGACGGTCTCCGGCGCCGACCTGGAGACCCACATCGCGGACGTCCTGGCGGTGATCGACTCGATCGGCACGGCGACGGACCGGAAGATCGTGCTGGTCGGCCACGACTATGGCATCCACCCGGCGCTCGGCGCCGCCGACCGGCGGGCGGAGCGCATCGACCGGATCGTCTACCTGGACTCGGGCATGCCGAGGGACGGCGTCCCGGCCCTGGCCGCCGTCCCCGACCAGTCCCTGCGCGAGCGGCTGGCCGGACGGCCCGGGACGGGCGGGGGAGCGGAGGCCGGCGCGGTACTGGCGCCACCGGCGCACGACGAGTGGGGGATCTGGGGCAGCACCGCGGGCGTTCCCGACGCGGCGCTGGACCGGCTCACCGCCCTCGCCGCGCCGCAACCTCTGGGCACCCTGCTCCAGCCCCTGCGACTGACCGGTGCGGTGGCCTCGGTGCCCACCACCGGCGTGCTGTGCACCGGCAACGGCGCGAGCATCGAGATGGTCCAGATGCTGGTGGGCTTCGGCGGCGATCCCGCGCTGCGGGCCCTGACCGACCCCCGGGTGACCTTCTTCGAACTGCCCACCGGACACTGGCCGATGCTCTCCTGCCCCGCCGAACTCGCGGACGTCCTGCTGCGGGCCGCGGCCGGCGAGGGACACCGGCTGAAGCCCGCCGACGCGGCGGAACCGCCCGCGCATCTGCGGCCGTTCCTGCTGGACGTCCCCGAAGTCCCCCGGGAGCGGCACGGGAACGTCGACCTGTACCTGCCCGACGCCGAGGAGCCGCGCCCGGCGGTGGTGTTCGTGCACGGCGGCCCGGTCCCCGCCGACGCCCGGCCCACCCCGAGGGACTGGCCGACCCTGACGGGGTACGCCCGGTACGCGGCCGGGGGCGGGGCGGTGGGCGTCGTCCTCGACCACCGCCTGCACGACCTGGCCGACTACGAGCGCGCCGCCGCGGACGTGGCCGAGGCCGTGGAACTGGTCCGGGCCGACCCGAGGGTGGACGCCGACCGGATCGCGCTGTGGTTCTTCTCGGGCGGCGGACTGATCGCGGCGGACTGGCTGGCGGCGCCGGAGCGGTGGCTGCGCTGTCTGGCGGCCACCTATCCCGTCCTGGCGCCGCTGCCGAACTGGGGGCTGTCCGGCACCCGCTTCCATCCGGTGCGGGCGGTGGCCGGGGCCGGCGCCCTGCCCGTAGTACTCACCCGTGCGGGACTGGAGATGCCCGAGATCGCCGCCACCGTCGAGGAGTTCCTGGCCGCGGCCAAGGACTGCGGGGCGGACGTCGAGGTGGTCGACGTGCCGCACGGCCACCACAGCTTCGAGACCGTCGACCCGACCGACGAGTCGCGCGAGGCAGTGCACCGCGCCATGCGTGCGGTACTGGACCGCGTCGGCCGACGCGACGTACCGTGACGACGCACGGCGGCCCGCCGATCAGCGGGTGGCCTGCGCCGCTCACCTCCTCCTCCCCTCGCTTTCGGCACCCTCGGGCCGCCGGCCGCGCGGTACTCCCTCCAGCACCAGGTCGTAGGAGTGCGTGACCAGCTCCTCCACCAGCTCCTCGGTGATCCCACCGCCTGCGCCCACCGAGATCCAGTGATGCTTGTCCAGATACCGTCCGGGCGAGATCGCCTCGTGATGCCGTCGCAGGTGGTGGGCCCGGTCCGGTTCGCACTTCACCGTGATGATCCGCTCCTGCGGATCATCGGTGACCATCAGGAAGACCTTCCCGCTCACTTTCCAGACGCCGAGCTTGTCGACGAACGGGTGCCCCTCATCCGTTCCCGGCAGCCCCTCGGCGACTTGCCGCGCGATGTCCTGCAACTTCTCACCACTCATGGCTGCCCTGCTCACCGAAACCTCCAGCTGCTTGTCACGCGAGTTCGGCCGTGCGTCTCGACGGCGACGACGACCCGGTCCCACTGTCACAGGACCGGCGTGACAGCACGGCTACGACGGTCCGTTCGGGTCAGTGTCCGATCCGGGGGCGGCCCCGCGGCGGGGCAAGCGTTTTCTGTGTGATGTCTTGACGTGTACGCGGCGCAATGAGTTCATGGGAGCGCTCCCACACCCGCATTGCTCACCGTGCCCGCACTACTCAGTCCTGGAGTCGCCGTGCGCACAGCAAGACGCCATACACCGAAAGGTCTCCTGACCCGCCTGCTGACCGGCCTGGCAGCCCTGGTCGGGCTGGTCGTCGTCGGTGCCCTCTGCCCTGCCGCCGCTATGGCCCGGTCACCGGGCGCACAGGCCACCGGCCTGCACATCAGCGACGGCCGGCTGCTGGAAGGCAACGGGAACGACTTCGTCATGCGCGGGGTCAACCACGCCCACACCTGGTACCCCGGTGAGACCCAGTCGCTGGCCGACGTCAAGGCGCTGGGCGCCAACACCGTCCGGGTCGTCCTGTCCGACGGTCACCGCTGGAGCGAGAACAGCCCCGCCGACGTGGCCGCCGTCGTCGGCCAGTGCAAGGCGAACCGGCTGATCTGCGTGCTGGAGGTGCACGACACCACGGGATACGGCGAGGACGCCGCCGCCGGCACGCTCGACCACGCCGCCGACTACTGGATCGGCCTCAAGGACGTGCTGGCCGGCGAAGAGGACTACGTCATCGTCAACATCGGCAACGAGCCCTGGGGCAACACCGACCCCGCCGGCTGGACCGAGCCGACCATCGCGGCGGTCGGGAAGCTGCGCGACGCCGGCTTCCAGCACACGATCATGGTGGACGCGCCCAACTGGGGCCAGGACTGGCAGGGGGTCATGCGGGCCAACGCCCAGTCCGTCCACGACGCCGACCCCACCGGCAACCTGATCTTCTCGATCCACATGTACAGCGTCTACGACACAGCCCAGGAGATCACCGACTACCTGAACGCCTTCGTCGACGCCGGGCTGCCGATCCTCATCGGTGAGTTCGGCGGCCCCGCCGACCAGTGGGGCGACCCGGACGAGGACACCATGATGGCCACCGCCGAGCAGCTCGGCCTCGGCTACCTGGCATGGTCGTGGAGCGGCAACACCGACCCGGTCCTCGACCTCGCCCTCGACTTCGACCCCAGCCGGCTCAGCTCCTGGGGCGAGCGCATCTTCCACGGCGTCAACGGCATCGCCCAGACGTCCGAGGAGGCCACGGTCTACGGCGGCGGCGACCCGGACGACACCCAGGCGCCCACCACCCCGGGAACACCGACCGCCTCCGCGGTGACGGACACGACCGTCACCCTCGGCTGGGGCGCCGCGACGGACGACGTGGGCGTCGCCGGCTACGACGTCGTCCGCATCGGCGACGGCGGCGAGACCACGGTCGCCGCCTCCGTCACCAACACCGCCACCGTGACGGGCCTCACCGCCGACACCGCCTACACCTTCGCCGTCTACGCCCGCGACGCGGCGGGCAACCGCTCGGCCCGCTCCGCCACCGTGGACGCCACCACCGACGAGGGCGGCGGCACCCCCGGTGCCACGTGCTCGGTCGGATACCGCGTGGTGGGCGAGTGGCCGGGCGGCTTCCAGGGCGAGATCGCCGTCCGCAACACCGGGACCGCGCCCATCAGCCCCTGGACGCTCGCCTTCGCCTTCCCGGACGGCCAGACCATCACGAACATGTGGGGCGGGACCCCGGCCCAGGACGCCGGCGCGGTGCGCGTCGCCCCGGCTTCCTACACCGCCACCATCCCCGCCGGCGGCACGGTCACCCTCGGCTTCACCGCCCAGAAGGGCGGCACCAACACCGCCCCGGCCGCGTTCAGCCTCAACGGGAGCGCCTGCGTCACGACGTGACCGTACGGTCCCACCGGCCGGCGGTGGCCACCTGCCCCCGCCGGCCGGTACCGGCCCGTTCGCGTGAAGGCGTCACCACGACACCTCGCGGACGTCGGCCCGGCTCTGCGGCCGCGTCGTCGCCGTGATCTCCGACCGGTGGCGGCTCGCCGAGAACGTCACCGTCAGCGTCTGCGGCTCGCTCTGGCTCGTGCTCACCGTGAAGCCCTGGTCGGGCACGGCCGAGATCAGGCACACCTCGCTGTCGCCGAACCGCACGGTCGCCTTGCCGCCCTCGGAAGGCACCGTGTACACGCCTGCCCCGCCCTCCCGGCACCCCGGATCGTCCCCGCCGGCCGGAGGCCGCGGGGGCGTGGTGCGGGTGGCCGGCGTCGGTGTCGGGCTCGGCTCGGGCGGTTTCTCGCTGGTACGGGCCGGCGTCGGGCTGGGCTTCCGGCTCGTCGCCGACGGGCTGGGGGAGGGCTTCGCGGTCTTGGACGGAGTGGGCCGGGGGGACGCCGGGGGTGCCGGGAGCTCCTTCGGTGCCGACTGTGCGACCGGCGCGGTCGGCCGGGTCGAGCCCACCACGAAGTGGATCGTGATGATGACAGCCGTGACACTGGCTGCCGTGCACGACAGCCAGATGATCAGGTAGCGCAGGAGGCGGGACACGACACCATAGTGACGGACCGGCTAACGTGCCTGCTCATGGCCTCCGTACTTGTCGTCGAGGACGACCCTGTGATCCGGGCCGCGCTGATCGAGGTCCTGACCGGGCACGGCTACGCGGTGAAGACCGCTCACCAGGGTTTCGAGGCGTTGCGAGACATCACCCAGAGCCCACCGGACATCGTGGTGCTCGACCTCGGGCTGCCCGACCTCGACGGTCTTGACGTGCTGCGGATGATCCGGGGCATCTCCCGCGTCCCGGTACTGGTCGCCACCGCCCGCGACGACGACACGGAGATCATCCGGCTGCTCAACGCCGGCGCCGACGACTACATGGTCAAGCCGTTCTCCGGCGGCCAGCTCGCGGCCCGGCTCGCCGCCGTGCTGCGCCGGTCCGTGCCCGCCGACGTCCGGGCGGCGAGGCAGCCCGTCCTCCAGGTCGCCGACCTGCGGATCGACCCCACCGCGCGCACCGCGCACCTCGCCGGCCGGGAACTGCTCCTCACCCGCCGAGAGTTCGACCTGCTCGCCTACCTGGCCGCCAACGCCGACCAGGTCATATCCAGGCAACGCATACTCGCCGAGGTGTGGCAGCAGCCGTACGTGGAGGACCAGACCGTGGACGTCCACCTCTCCGCACTCCGCCGCAAAATGGGTGAGAAGGCAAGAAAGCCCCGCCTTCTCCACACCGTGCGCGGTATCGGCATCAAGCTGGTCAGCTCGCCATGAGACGTGCCCTCGCCGGGATCGCCCTGGCCGTCACCTCGATGGTGGCGCTGTCGTTCCTCATCCCGCTCGCCCTCCTCGTCCGCGAACAGGCCCGGGACCGGGTCACCACCGCCGCCGAGCAGCGCGCCTCGGCCCTGTCGCCGGTACTCGCCCTCACCACCCGGCGCGCCGACGTACAGCAGGCCGTCGCCGAGCTCGGCTCGTCCGACCAGCTCGTCGTACGGCTGCCCGACGGAGGCTTCGTCGGAACTCCGCACGCGCCGAAGACCGCGCTCGACCGGGCCGTCCGGGGCCGCGAGACACTCGCCGTCGACACCGCCGACGGCTGGGTCTACCTCCAGCCCGTCGTCCTGCGGGGCGACCGGGTCGCGGTCGTGGAGGCCTACGTGCCCGCCGCGGACCTCACCCGGGGCGTGGCCGCGTCGTGGGGTGTGATGGCGCTGCTCGCGCTGGGTCTGGTCGGCGGCTCGGTGCTGGTCGCCGACCGGCTCGGCGCCCGCGTCGTCCGCTCCTCCCGCGGCCTCAAGCGTGCCTCGCTGGCCCTCGGCTCCGGCGACCTCGACGTACGGGTGGAGCCGGACGGCCCGCCCGAGCTCCAGGAAGCCGGAGTGGCGTTCAACACCATGGCCGACCGGGTCGTCGACCTGCTCGCCGTCGAACGCGAGCTGGTCGCCGACCTCTCCCACCGGCTGCGCACCCCGCTGACCGCCCTCTACCTGGAGGCCGACCGGATGGGCGCGACCCCGAGCGCGCGGCGGGTGACGGAGGCGGCCGGACAGCTGGAGAGCGAGCTCGACTCGATCATCGCCGCGGCGCGCACACCTCTGGCCGCCGTACAGCGCGGCGGGGTGGGAACGGGCCCGGCGAAACCGTGCGACGTCGCCGAGGTGGTCGCCATGCGCCTGGACTTCTGGTCGGTCCTCGCCACCCAGCAGGCCCGGCCGTACGAACGCTCCCTGACCCCGCGCCCGGCGCCCGTCGCCTTCCCCGAGGACGACCTCGCGGCCGTCGTCGACGCCCTGATCGGCAACGTCTTCCGGCACACCCCGCAGGGCACGGCTTTCGCCGTCCGCGTGGAGCGGGCGGACGGGCACGTGTTCCTCACGGTCGACGACGCCGGCCCGGGAGTGGCCGACCCCGAGGCCGCTCTCACCCGGGGCGTCAGCGTCGGCGGCTCGACCGGCCTCGGCCTGGACATCGTGGCCAGGGCGGCCCGCGCGGCCGACGGCGAACTGACGATCACCCGCGCACCACTGGGCGGGGCGCGGGTGCGGGTGTCGTTCGTACTCGCCGACGCGAGCGGGGGCGGCGCGGGAGGCGGGGGCCGGTGACGGGCGTCAGCGGCTCGTGCCGAAGTTCTGGGTCCACCAGGGGCCGCCGTCGCCGAAGTGGACGCCGACGCCCAGCTCCTTGAAGGAGCAGTTGAGTATGTTCGCGCGGTGGCCGGAGCTGTTCATCCAGGAGTCCATCACCGAGGCGGCATCCGCCTGCCCCCGGGCTATGTTCTCGCCCAGCGTGGACCACTGATAGCCGGCGGCCTCGACACGGCTCGCCATGGTGGAGCCGTCGGGACCCGTGTGGGACATCACACCGCTGCCGGCCATGACGTCGCTGTAGTCGTCGGCGGCCCGGGCCAGCCGGTCGTTCGCCGTCACCGGCGAGCAGCCCGCCGCGGCCCGCTCCTCGTTCACGAGCGCGAGCACCCGCGCCTCGGTTCCGCCGGCCCCACCGGATCCCGACCCTGATCCGGTGCCCGAACCCGTATCGCCGCCGCCACCGCTCGGCGTCCGGTCGCTGCCGCTCTTCGCCGCCGTCTTCGCGGGAGCCTTCGACGCGGGCTCGGCAGCTTTCACCGGGCTGGTGGTCGGACTCGCCGACCTCTTCGGCTCGTCCTTGTCCTTGTCCTTCGGTTCGGCACTCCCGCTCGGCGAGCCGCTCGCCGTGGCGCTCGGGATCGCCGACGCGGAGGCCGACGGTGTCGCACCGCCCGCCGTGTCCTCGGCACCCGGCTCCTGTCCGGCGGCGTTCGTGACGAGCCGGTCCGAGGCCTTGCCGTCCTCACCCCCCGCGACCGCCAGGGTGATCCCGACGCCCGCCGTCACGGTGACGGCGCCGAGCACCAGCGCGGTACCGCGTGGCCGGAGCCCGCCGCGGGGCCGGGCGTGGGAGCGGGACGGGCGAGCGGTTCGGCGGGAACCCATGCGCAGGACACCTCGGCTTGTCTGTCGGCTGACGGAGCCCCCGTGCCCGGTGGACGCGACCGCGCCCACCGGGACTGTGGGGGGTGATTCGAGAGCCTAGGACGGGACAGGCGTGGAAACGGCAGTTCGAAGGCCATCTTCAGAAAGCCTTAAAAGAACCGCCAAAGTCCGCTGAGGTCCGAGCCACGCCGAGCCACGCCGAGCCACGCCGAGCCACGCCGAGCCGCGCCGAGCCGCGCCGAGCCACGCCGAGCCGCGTCGGGACGCGTCGGGACGCGCGAAAAAACAGTGCCATGAGTGGCCCGGCTCACATGGCGTACCGGAGGTGGCGCCGACACCATGGTCTCGTCACCCGGCAGGCTGAAGGGATCAACAATGTTCCGCAAGGTGCTGGTCGCCAACCGCGGTGAGATCGCGATCCGGGCGTTCCGCGCGGGCTACGAGCTCGGCGCGCGCACCGTCGCCGTCTTCCCGCACGAGGACCGCAACTCGCTGCACCGGCTGAAGGCCGACGAGGCCTACGAGATCGGGGAGCCGGGACATCCGGTGCGCGCGTACCTCTCCGTGGAGGAGATCGTCCGCGCGGCACGCCGGGCGGGAGCCGACGCCGTCTACCCGGGCTACGGATTTTTGTCCGAGAACCCCGAGCTCTCCCGCGCCTGCGAAGAGGCCGGCATCACGTTCGTCGGACCGAGCGCCCAGATCCTCGAACTGACCGGCAACAAGGCCCGTGCCGTCGCCGCCGCCCGCGAGGCCGGTGTGCCGGTCCTCGGCTCCTCCGCGCCCTCCACCGACGTGGACGAACTCGTCCGCGCCGCCGACGACGTCGGCTTCCCCGTCTTCGTGAAGGCGGTCGCGGGCGGCGGCGGACGCGGCATGCGCCGCGTCGAGGAACCCGCCCAGCTGCGCGAGGCCATCGAGGCGGCGTCCCGGGAGGCCGCCTCCGCCTTCGGCGACTCCACGGTGTTCCTGGAGAAGGCCGTCGTCGAACCCCGCCACATCGAGGTCCAGATCCTCGCCGACGGCCAGGGCAACGTCATCCACCTCTTCGAGCGGGACTGCTCGGTGCAGCGCCGCCACCAGAAGGTCATCGAGCTGGCGCCCGCACCGAACCTCGACCCCCGGCTGCGCGAGCGGATCTGCGCCGACGCCGTGAATTTCGCCCGGCAGATCGGCTACCGCAACGCCGGCACCGTGGAGTTCCTCGTCGACCGCGACGGGAACCACGTCTTCATCGAGATGAACCCGCGCATCCAGGTCGAGCACACCGTGACCGAAGAGGTCACCGACGTCGACCTCGTGCAGTCCCAGATGCGCATCGCCGCCGGCGAGACACTGGCCGACCTCGGTCTCGCCCAGGAGAACATCACCCTGCGCGGCGCGGCCCTCCAGTGCCGCATCACCACCGAGGACCCGGCCAACGGCTTCCGCCCGGACACCGGCCGGATCAGCGCCTACCGCTCGCCCGGCGGCTCGGGCATCCGTCTCGACGGCGGCACCACCCACGCCGGTACGGAGATCAGCGCCCACTTCGACTCGATGCTGGTGAAACTATCCTGCCGGGGCCGGGACTTCACCACCGCGGTCGGCCGCGCCCGGCGTGCCGTGGCCGAGTTCCGCATCCGCGGCGTCGCCACCAACATCCCTTTCCTGCAGGCGGTGCTGGACGACCCCGACTTCCAGGCCGGCCAGGTCACCACGTCCTTCATCGAGCAGCGCCCGCACCTGCTCACCGCCCGCCACTCCGCCGACCGCGGCACCAAGCTGCTGACCTACCTCGCCGACGTCACGGTGAACAGACCGCACGGCGAGCGCCCCGGCATCGCCGACCCGCTGACCAAGCTGCCGCCGCTGCCCGCCGGGGAACCCCCGGCCGGCTCCCGGCAACTGCTCGCCGAGCTGGGCCCCGAGGGCTTCGCGCGCCGGCTGCGCGACTCGCCCACCATCGGAGTCACCGACACCACGTTCCGCGACGCCCACCAGTCGCTGCTCGCCACCCGGGTCCGCACCAAGGACATGCTCGCCGTCGCCCCGCAGGTCGCGCGCACCCTCCCCCAGCTGCTGTCCCTGGAGTGCTGGGGTGGCGCCACCTACGACGTCGCGCTGCGCTTCCTCGCCGAGGACCCGTGGGAGCGGCTGGCCGCCCTGCGCGAGGCCGTGCCCAACATCTGCCTCCAGATGCTGCTGCGCGGCCGCAACACCGTGGGCTACACCCCGTACCCGACCGAGGTGACCGACGCCTTCGTGCAGGAGGCCGCGGCCACCGGCATCGACGTCTTCCGCATCTTCGACGCCCTCAACGACGTCGACCAGATGCGGCCCGCCATCGATGCCGTACGGCAGACCGGCACGTCCGTCGCGGAGGTGGCCCTGTGCTACACCGCCGACCTCTCCGACCCGTCCGAGCGCCTCTACACGCTCGACTACTACCTGCGGCTCGCCGAGCAGATCGTGAACGCCGGCGCGCACGTCCTGGCCGTCAAGGACATGGCCGGACTGCTGCGGGCACCGGCGGCGGCGACGCTGGTCTCCGCGCTGCGCCGCGAGTTCGACCTGCCGGTGCACCTGCACACCCACGACACCACCGGCGGCCAGCTCGCCACCTACCTCGCCGCGATCCGGGCCGGCGCGGACGCCGTCGACGGGGCGGTGGCGTCCATGGCGGGCACCACCTCGCAGCCGTCCCTGTCGGCGATCGTCGCCGCCACCGACCACACGGAGCGGCCCACCGGCCTCGACCTCCAGGCCGTCGGCGACCTCGAACCGTACTGGGAGAGCGTGCGCAAGGTGTACGCCCCCTTCGAGGCGGGCCTCGCCGCACCGACCGGCCGCGTCTACCACCACGAGATCCCCGGCGGCCAGCTCTCCAACCTGCGTACCCAGGCCATCGCACTCGGCCTCGGCGACCGCTTCGAGGACATCGAGGCGATGTACGCCGCCGCCGACCGCATGCTCGGTCACCTGGTGAAGGTGACGCCCTCGTCCAAGGTGGTCGGCGACCTCGCCCTCCACCTGGTGGGCGCCGGCGTCTCCCCGGCGGACTTCGAGGAGAACCCCGACCGGTTCGACATCCCCGACTCCGTCATCGGCTTCCTCCGCGGCGAGCTGGGCACCCCGCCCGGCGGCTGGCCCGAGCCGTTCCGCACGAAGGCGCTGCGGGGCCGCGCCGAGGCCAAGCCGATGGCGGAGCTGACCGCCGACGACCGCACCGGGCTGGCCAAGGAACGCCGGGCGACACTGAACCGGCTGCTGTTCCCCGGACCGGCGCGCGAGTTCGACACCCACCGCGCCTCCTTCGGCGACACCAGCGTCCTGGACAGCAAGGACTTCTTCTACGGGCTGCGCCCCGGCAAGGAGTACACGGTCGACCTCGACCCCGGCGTCCGTCTGCTCATCGAACTGCAGGCGGTCGGTGACGCCGACGAGCGCGGCATGCGCACCGTGATGTCCTCCCTGAACGGCCAGCTCCGGCCGATCCAGGTCCGCGACCGGTCGGCGGCCTCCGACGTCCCGGTCACGGAGAAGGCCGACCGGTCGGACCCCGGCCATGTCGCGGCGCCGTTCGCGGGCGTGGTGACCCTCGCCGTCGCCGAGGGCGACGAGGTCGAGGCCGGAGCGACGGTGGCCACCATCGAGGCGATGAAGATGGAGGCCACGATCACCGCCCCGAAGTCCGGCACGGTGACCAGGCTCGCCATCAACCGCATCCAGCAGGTCGAGGGCGGAGACCTCCTCGTCCAGCTCGGCTGAGGAACGGTGGCGGCCCCGGCCGAACCGGGGCCGCCACCGCCCGCATCACGCTTCCTTCGGCGCCGCCTGCTGCACCACCTCGAAGGACCAGACCGTGGACCCGCTCGCCGCGGGCTTCGGACGCTCGCCGCCCTCGGCGCCACCGCCCTGGTGCGCCGCCTTCATCGGCCCCTCCATCCAGGCCTGGAAGGACTCCTCGTCACGCCAGCGCGTGTAGACGAGGTAGTCGTCGGTGCCCTCCACCGGCCGCAGGAGCTCGAACCACTCGAACCCGTCGGAACTCTCCACGGCATGGGCCCGCGAGGCGAAGCGCTTCTCCAGCGTCTCGCGCTGCTCGGCGGGCACGGTCAGTACGTTGATCTTGACTACGCTCATGGCCTCATCCTGCCGTACTCGGAGGTCAACAGGGATCGCGCCAGACGTCGAGCTCCGGCCTCTTCAGCATCGAGGACAGTCCGAGCCGGCGTGACTCGGGGCAGAAACCACGGGTCGGCTCGCTGTACTCCACGTGGAAGACCGCCTTGCCCGCCTCGACGAACGGCGTGAGCCGCGCGCACTCGCCGTACTCGGCGCACTGCTCGTTGACCGCGAAGTCGAAGTCGTGCACCAGCTGCGGGATCTGCGGCAGGTCGTTCTTCAGGCCCACCGCCAGTCCGCGTTCGTGGGCGATGTCCGCGATCATGCGGTTGTAGGCCAGCTGGTCCCGCGCGGTGAGCGGGAAGCCCGTCCTGTCGGCGTATCCCTCCACCAGGTCGGGTTCGACCGCGTCGAAGCCCTTGTCGCGGCACATGTCGAACCGCCGCTCCATGATCGGCCGCAGTACGGAGATCCGGCGGATGTCCAGCCAGCGTTCGCCCCGCCAGCCGTTGGGCTCGCCCAGTACCGCACGGGGAAAGGCGTCCCGGTCGGGCCGGAAGTCCTCCCAGGCACCCACGTTGACGTAGCAGATCACCTTGCGGCCGGCGCGGTGCAGCCGCTCCACGTCGGCCGCGTCGTTCTCGAAGCCGTCGATGTCGTAGACCGGCACGTCGGCCGACGGATCGACCCGGCCGTCGAGCTGCCACTGCCAGGCCAGCCCGGGCCGGGGCTGCCACACCGAGGTCGCGGACGGGCCCGGCGGCGGGGTGCCGTCCGCACCCGAACACCCGGTCACCACCGCGAGGGCGAGCGCCGCCGGCAGCGCGGCGAGCGCCCATCTCCTCCTCCTCACCGCTCCGCTCCGGTCAGTACGGGAGTGAGGCGGGCCCAAGGGTTGGGAGGCTCGCCGGTGACGGGCCCGGAGACCGCGGCGCCCCGCTCGTGCGCGGTGCGTACGGCGAGCGGGGCCAGCGCCTCGGGCACCCCGTACACCAGGTGGCAGAAGCGCTCCGGTGGGTGCCGCAGCGTCCAGTCGGGCCGGCTGAACGCGGACACGTAGGCGGACCAGGGCCCCTCGAAGGTGACGACGAGATCGGCCAGACGCGCGTAACCCGGTGCCGGGTGGACCCCCGGGTTCAGCACGACGGGGGCCGAGCCCTGCCGGCGCAACCCGCGCACCAGCGCTCTGCAGGCGGGCAGTTCGGTCGCGGCCGAACTCACCCGGTCCAGAAAGCAACCGTCGGCCCCGTACCACTCACGGTGCCGCCGGGCCTCCTCGGCGACCTCGGCCGCCGGACGCGTGCCGTAGTCCGTGTCGACGTAACCGAGCAGGCGGGCGCCCGCCGCACGCAGCGCGCCGGCCGCCGCGGCGAAGGCGGGATCGGACGCGTCGCCCGGCCCGCTGGCAGGGTTGATGACGACCCCGTACGTGCGGTCGGCCGCCGTGATGAGCCGGTGCCAGGAACCCGGGTCCTCGGCCGGGTGGACGTACAGCGGGATCAGCAGGCTCACGACGGACGGTCGCCTTCCGGGGCGGGGGACGGCGGACGGGTGCCGGCCGACCAGAGCGCGGCCAGCGACTCGTCCAGCGAGTACGACGGCCGCCAGTCGAGGGCGGCCCGGGCGGCGGCGATGTCGGAGCACTGCCAGGACACCTGGTCCGAGCGGGCGGAGCCGGCGCCCTGCTCCTCGATCCGGCCGCGGAAACCGGCCGTGTCGGCGAGCGTCCGCACCAGCCGGCGCACCGGCACGGCGTCGCCGCCACCGATGTTGAGCAGGCGCGGCAGCGGCCCGGTCGCGGTGACCGCGCGCTCGACCGCCCGTGCGACGTCGCGTACGTCCACGAAGTCCCGGTACGCCGAAAGGTCGCCCAGCCGGAGCACGGCGTCCGGGTCCGTGCCCGCCGCGCGCAGCAGTCCGGTGACCCGGCCGGGCAGGCCCGAGGGCGGCGCGCCCGGCCCCACCGGGTTGCCGACCCGCAGGACCACCGCGTCCAGTTCGGAGGTGGCGACCGTGACGGTGCCGGCCAGCTTGGTGGCGCCGTAGGCGGTGAGGGGCCGGGTGGCCCCCGACTCCGGCACCCTGACCCGCTCGGCCCCCGGCCCGTACTCGGCGGCCGAACCGAGGTGGACCAGACGGGCCGTGGGACGGGCCCGGCGCAACGCCGCACACAGGACGGCGGGGCCGCGGGCGTTCAGCTCGGCGAGCGTCACCGGATCGCCGCCGGTCGCTCCCGCACAGTTGACGACGGTGTCGACGGCCGCCGACGCCAGCGCCTCGGCAAGCCGGTCGACCGGGTCGGTGGCGAGGTCGGCCGGCACGTCGGCGGCGGGGGAGCGGCCGCCGCCGAGGACCCGCGCGCCGGGCAGGGCGCGCAGCCGCTCGGCGACGTGGGCGCCCAGAAAGCCGGTGGAACCCAGGACGAGAATGCGCATGCGGTGCTCAGGCTCCCTTGAGCAGCAGGGACTTGCGGCTGGTGAACTCCGCGTTGGCCCGGTCGTAGTCGTCGGGACGGCCGATGTCGAGCCAGTAGCCGTCGAAGTCGTAGGCGTGCGGCGGATCGTCGGCGCGCAACAGGTCGAGCACCAACTCGTCGAAGCCCAGGGGCAGTCCGGCCGTGTAGGTGTCGAGTGTCGCCCGGGTCAGTCCGTACACGCCCATGGAGACGCGGTAGTCCATGCTGGGCTTCTCGGTGAAGGCGACGACCCTGCTCGCCTCGGTGGTCAGGACTCCGAAGTCGATGTGCACCTTCCTGGCGTACGTGGCGATGGTCAGCGGGGCGCCGGAGGCACTGTGCCGGTGCAGGATATCGGCGTAGTCGAGGTCGGTGAGGATGTCGCCGTTCATGACCAGGAAGTGCTCCGGCAGCCGCTCGCGCATGGTGAGCAGCGGCCCCATGGTCCCCAGCGGGCTCTCCTCGGTGGCGTAGTCGACCCTCAGCCCCCACTGGGAGCCGTCGCCGACGTAGGCGCGGATGATCTCCCCGAGGTGGCCTATGGCGATCGTGCAGCCGGTGAACCCGGCCGTGGCGAGCTGGCGCAGGACGATCTCCAGGATGGCGTGCTGGTCGCCGATGGGCACGAGCGGCTTGGGCAGCGCGGTGGTGTAGGGCCGCAGCCGGACGCCCTTGCCTCCGGCCAGGATCACTGCGTGCATGAGGTTCCCCCTCGGTCAACGTGCCGGTCGTGGTCAGATGTTGTAGATGCCGGTCTTGTAGCGGGCGAGGTTGCCCGGATCGCGGAAGAACGCCACCGTGTGCGCGAGTCCCTGCTCCAGGTCGTGCGCCGGGCCCCAGCCGGTCGCCTCCCGCAGCCGGCCCGCGTCGGCGACCAGCCGCATCACCTCGGAGTTCGCGGGCCGCAGACGCTGCTCGTCCTCCCGCACGTCGAGAGCGGTGTCCATCACCTTGCCGATGAGGGCCACCAGGTCGCCGACGGAGATCTCGCCGCCGGTCCCGGCGTTGAAGGTACGGCCCACGACCCGCTCGGCGGGCGCGGTGCCGACCGCCAGGAACGCCTGGGCGGTGTCCTTGACGAAGGTGAAATCCCGGGTGGGGCGCAGGTCCCCGAGGGTGATGGTGCGTTCGCCGGCCGCGACCTGGCCGATGACGGTGGGGATCACCGCCCGCATCGACTGCCGGGGGCCGTAGGTGTTGAAGGGCCGCAGCGTCACCACCGGCGTGTCGAAACTGGCGTGATAGCTGTCCGCCAGCCGGTCCCCGCCCGCCTTGGAAGCGGCGTACGGCGACTGGGTGTTGATGGGGTGGTCCTCGGTGATCGGCACGGTCTGCGCGGTGCCGTACGTCTCGCTGGTGGAGGTGTGCACCAGCCGGGGCGTGCCCTGGGCGCGGACCGCCTCCAGCACGTTCAGGGTGCCGGTGACGTTGGTGTCCACGTAGCTGTGCGGTGCCCGGTAGGAGTACGGGATGGCGATGAGGGCGGCCAGGTGGTAGACGCAGTCGGCGCCTTCGACGAGGTGGCGGACCGAGCCGGGGTCGCGGACGTCGCCGAGGACGATCTCGACCTGGTCGAGGACGTCGGGGGAGAGGGTCTCCAGCCAGCCGTAGGAGGAGAAGGAGTTGTACTGCGCCATGGCTCTCACCCGGTGGCCGGAGGCGACGAGCGCCTCGGTGAGGTGGGAGCCGATGAATCCCTCGGCTCCGGTGACGGCGGCGAGCGGTGTGGCGGTCACGCGGGATCCTTCCGGTCGGTGGGTCGGTGGGTCGGTGGGTCGGTGGGTCGGTGGGTCGGTGGGTCGGTGGCACGGTGGGTCGGTGGGCCGACGATGCGCGGGGAGGCCCGTGCGGGCCGGCGTCGGCAGGGCGGTTGTGCCGCGGGATCACCCATGGGCCGCCGGCCGGCCCAGCAGCCACAGCACGCACACGGTGAGGCAGAGTGCGGCGGCGCCGCAGCACAGCGGCAGGGCGGTGGCCGGGCCCGGTGGCAGCCCTGCCAGGGCGACCGTGCCGGCACCGCCGGCCGCCGCGAGACACAGGGCGGCCGCCGGCCAGGCCACGCCGAAGGCCTGGAGCAGCAGGGAGGTCCACAGCGCCGTCGCGAGCAGCAGCAGCGTGACGGGTTCGGCGTCGACGAGCAGTGCCGCCGGCACCAGCGGCCCGAGGTAGACCAGCAGGCAGCCGGCGAGAACGGCCGCCGAACGCAGCCGGAAACCGGCCGGCGTGGCGGTGGCCCGCAGTGCCGCCACCGACAGGCCGCGGTAGCGGTACAGCAGCCACTCCGCCGGGCCCATGCTCAGGGTGAGCACGATCACGGCCCAGGGGTGCTGACGGCCCGCCAGGAACACCAGCGTCCCGGCGGCCAGCCCGAACAGACCGTACGGCAGCGAGGGCAGCAGCCGCGGGCGGGCGGCGTCCGGTACGGGCGCGGACGCGAGGGTGCCGCGCAGTGCCCAGCCGGCCGCGGCCACGGCGCCGAGCAGCGACAGCAGCGGCAGCCCGGCCCGCACCGCGGCCCCGGGCTCCCACCACGGCAGCGTCGCCGCACCCGCGATCACCGGCGCGAGCGCGGCCAGCAGCAGCCGCTCCCGGCCCAGTACGAGCAGCACACCGGCCGCCGCGAGATACCCCGACTGAGCGGTCACGGCTAGCGCCGTGGTACCCGACCCGGCGAGGACCGCCCCGGCCCCCGTCGCCGCTACGGCGCCCAGCGGCGCCCCCTTGAGGAGAGTTCGGCCGGCCTCCCGCCGTCCCGTCGCCAGCCGCAGGTAGGCCCGGTGGCCCAGTGCCTGGTTCCAGGCCCAGGACAGAAGTCCCGCCACCACCAGCGCCCGCACCGTGCCGCCCTCGGTCAGCAGGCGCCCGGCGAGCGCGTAGGCGAGACCCGGCAGGGCGAACAACGTGCCCCGCAGCGCGCACCGCACGTGGTCGGGCCGCCAGGGGTCGGCGGGGCGCGGCGGGTCCGGGAAGGTACGCGGTATGCGTTCGTACAGCGCAGTGGCGAGGGAGAACAGGTCACGGTGCCCGTACCGTTCCCGGATCACCTCGCCGGTCAGTCCCTCGGACTCCAGCAGCGCGGCCACCTCGTAGGAATGGACCGCGGGCGCGATGCGGTCGGCCAGTTCGGCGGCCAGCCGGTCGACCGCGTCGCGTCGGCCGTCGTGGCCGGGGCGGACCAGGGCGAGTGTGTGCTGGTCGACCGCGCGCAGGGCGAGTGTGCGCCCCTCGCCGAGGCGCAGCGCCAGCGTGTCCTGCTCCGCGCCGCCCGGTTCCAGAGCCATGGGCCCGCTCATCCGGTCGCACTCCTGACCGGCGTGCCGAGCGCCGTAGCGAACACGGCCCCTTCCTCGGCAGCCGCCACGTGCGCGGCCGTACCGCCGAACGCCGACAGCTCCAGGTAGATGGACCGGAAGGTGTCGATGGTCTGGCGGAGCGTGAACTGCTCGATCACTCTCAGCCGGGCCGCCTCGCCCATCGACCGGCGCCGCTCGGCGTCGCGCAGCAGTTCCAGTGCCGCGGCGGCCATGGCGGCCGGATCGCGCGGCGGTACCACGAGACCGGTGTCGCCGACGGCCTCCCGGACGCCGCCCACGTCCGTGGAGACGGTCGCCCGTCCGCACGACATGGCCTCGATCAGGGTGAAGGGGAAGCCCTCGCTGATGCTGGAGAGCATCACGACGTTCCCGGCGGCGTACGCGTCCTTGATGTCCTCGACCCGGCCCTCGAAGGTGACAGCGTCACCGTGCCCGAGCTGTGCCGCCAGCGCCTCGCACCGCTCCCGGTAGGCCTCGCCACCGCGCGGGGTGCCGCCGAACAACCGCAGCCGCGCGGCGGGCACTTCGGCCCGTACGAGGGCGAAGGCGCGGATCAGGGTCTCCAGGTCCTTGATCGGGTCGACCCGTCCGGCCCAGCTGAGCACTGGTTGCGCGGGCTCCGGCCCGGCGGGCGGGAACGCGGCCGGGTCCACTCCGTTGTAGACCGTGCGTATGGACTCCGGGGCGGCACCGCCCTGTTCCTCCCACAGCCGGTTGTACCGGTTGCCCGGCGTGATCAGGGCGGCCCGGCGGTAGGTCTCCTCGGCCAGCAGCCGGAAGAAGCCCAGCAGGAGGGCCTTCACCGGCCACCGGTAGGGGGCGGTGCGGTAACCGAGGTAGCGCTCGCGCAGGTAGACGCCGTGTTCCGTCAACAGCAACGGCACACCGTGCCGCTCCAGTCCGGCCAGGCCCGGCAGGACCGCGACACCGCCGCTGACCGCGTGCGCCACCCCCTCTTCCGGGTACGGTGCGGCCAGCGGGCGAAGGGCGTGCTCCAGCAGCGCGGTCGCGGTCACCGCGTCGTGCAGGGTGGGCCGGGCCTCGCGCACGGGCAGTCCGGGCCGGTTCCAGACCGCCGTCAGGATGCCGATCGCCCGGTCCCCGCGCAGGAACGGACTGAGCCGCCCGTCGGCGGCGGCCCGCGCCAGCCGGTACAGGGCGGGGCCGAACCCGTCCTCGGCGCGCGGGTCGAGCAGCGCGGTCACGAACCGTTCGTAGGCGTCGGCGAGCCGGTTGCGCTCCCGCCCGCGAGGCGCACGCCCTTGCGGAGCGGGCCCCCACATGGGGACGGAGACGACTCGGGAGACGTGCTCGGGGATGTCCCAGACCAGCGGTTCGCGCCCGGTGCCGGTGACGGCCGTGACGACGAAGTCGAGGTCGGGCATTCCGGTGACGAGTTGGTCGCACCAGACGCTCACGCCGCCGTGGCTGTGCGGGTAGGTGCCTTCGGTGAGCAGGGTGACGCGCGACGCGCCGGAGTGTCGCGCGCCGTGGGGAACGTGCATGGATGTGCTCCACGGCCGAGGTGGGTGTGTTCGGACCTTCGGTGGTGGTGCGGCGCTCAGCGCCGCGCGCCGTACGGCAGCGGCTCGGTCACACCGGCCGGCACCCGGGTGGTCGGCGCGGTGGACGTGGTGGCGGCCGTGTCGCCTGGAAGGGCGGCCGGGGCGTCCGTGACCGCGACCGAGGACGGCAGGGTGAGGGTCAGCGCCCCGTCGGCCGTCGGAGTCCAGCCGGAGAGCGCGCCGGCGTAGGCGTCGCCGAAGCCGGTGTCCCCGCGCAGGGTGCCCGCGGGCATCGTCGCCGGCACGGTCACACCGCCCGGTGCCTGAACGGTCACGGTGCCGCCGACACGGTAGGCGGTGACCTGGCCGGCGTCGAGCGCGCGTTGCCAGGCGGCGCGGCGCTGCATCTCGACGCCGATGTCCTCCATGCGGAGGTTCACCACGGGGGTGCTGTCGGCGAACAGGTCCTGGTAGCCGTCGAGGACGCCGTCGAGGACGGGGTAGGCGATGCGGTCCTCGGCGAGGTTCGACTGGTGGATGAAGTGCGGCTTGGGATCGTTGGACAGGACGTGCCCGAGCGCGATCCGTGTCTCCAGCGGCACGATGTGCTCGGCGTAGCCCGTGGCGGTGTCCAGCGGGGCGGACAGGCAGGTGGAGGTGGCGGGGTTGTCCTCGCAGATGCCGCTGCCGCCCTGGGCGCGGCCGGTGTAGATCCAGTTGTACTCGTCGACCTGCTCGGCCGCCCGCCCGGCGTTGTAGAAGACGTTCATCGGGTAGCGGGAGACGGTCGTGGCGGTGCCGACCTGCCGCTGGACCGGGTCGCGGGAGTTGTCCGAGGCGAGCCAGGCGATGCCGTTGTCGGCGAGGGCGGGGCCCAGGTTCGGGTTGTCCTCGGGCTGCTGCGGGGTCACCTTCAGACCCGAGTGCTCGCCGGTCACCAACTCGTCGTTCTCCAGCGGCAGTCCGGCGCTCTCGCCCCAGACGCGGTTGGTGGCGATCTCGTCGGCGATCTCGTTCCGGCTCATCCACTGGGTGCTGCCGTCGGGGTTGGTTGCGCACTTCCACGGGACCACGCTGGTGTCCTGCCGGCAGCCCAGGAAGGCGTGCGTGTAGGTGTGGTTGATCCAGCGGAAGCGGCCCCGGTCGGCGATCAGCTTGTCGGCGAGCGGGTCGGCGCCGTTGTTGTCCTGACGGTGGTCGACGCTGCCGGAGCCGTTGTAGGCCAGGTCGAGCGTGAAGTTCCGGCTGTCCTGCCAGGCGGTGGCGTGGTCGACGTCGGCCGGGACCATCCGGATGGGGTTCGGTGTGCCCTCGCCCGGCGGGCAGTCCACGTCGCCGGGCGTGCAGTTGAGCTCGGTGTCCCAGCGGTCGTCGGCCGCGAAGACGTCGTCGACGTGCACGGCGAAGTAGTTGCGGTCGGCACCGAGGTGGACCCCGCCCGTCATCCACTCCACGATGCCCCGGGCGAGCAGCCGGAACTGCTGCTGGTGCTGGTTGTAAACGAAGGTGACGACGAGTTCCCGCCGTCCGTCGTGCCGGTACTCGCCCACCAGGGAGCCCTTCGTCGCTCGCCCGGGTATCGCGGCCTGGACGTACGGGACGAAGTCGGCCCCCGGTGCGGGTGTCGAGAGGTAGGCGTAGGACTCGCCCACGGTGGGGGAGTTGTCCTCGAACGGTACAGCCCCGTCCAGGTAGCCGAAGGGGCCGGCCAGCCCGGCCTGCGTCACCTCCGCGCGGACACCGTCGACGCTGCCGGCGTACCCGGTACCGACCGCGTACTGCAGCCCGACCTCGGGGCGCGCGTAAGTGTAGGCGTCCACCTGCGGAATTCCGTACGTCTGCTCGTAGGACGCGAGCACCGCCATCTCGGCGGAGGCCGCCGGGAACGGGTTGTCGTTGGGCAGGACGACGGCCTGGAACCTGGCGCGCGGTCGTCCGTCCACCGTGTCCGCGAGGAACCCGGCGTCGATCACGGGCCGTCCGGCGTCCTGGAGGTCGACCTCCGTGTACGGCGTGCCCGCGGTCTCCAGCTCGGCGGCGATGGCATCGGTGGCCGGCCCTCCGTCGCTCACGACCAGCACGCGCAGGTCCACGCGTGGTGTCGGAGCGTCGGCGTGGGCCGGACCGGCAGGCAGCCCGAGCGACGCGAGCAGCGCGCTCACTGCGAGTGCCGTAGTGCGAATGGTCCGCTTCATGCGGTGAGATTCCCTCCCCCGGGCAGGGGAGGGTCATGCTCCTGTCGGAGCACGCCCCACCCCATGACCACGCCGTCGCCCCCCTGAGACGCCGGTCGTCGACGCTTCCGTCGCGTCACATAGTGAGGCTCATGTGGAGTTTTTGTGTGCCTGCTGCGGAACTTGACGGAAAAGCGTATGTGTCTATTCATTCGAAACGGGTGCGGCCGTGGGCGGCCGGCGACCGCGAGCTCTGTGCGGCGGACCACCTTGGCAGGCCCGTGTACTGCTGCGAGCCGGAACGCGGCGGGCCCGGAATGCTGGACTCCGTGGAGCGTGTGTGCCAGTGGTCTCGACCAGTGTGCTGACCGGGGGTGGAGCGAGATCAGGTCAACCGTGATGTTGCTCGCGCTGACGGCGGCCGGCCCGTCGTGGGCCGGCCGCCGTCAGTGCCCGGTGGGCTCAGTGCGCAGGGTGGCGCCCGGTCAGGCGCACAGGACGCGGGTCTCCGGTGTGTGGACAGGGCCGCCGTTGACGCTCGTGCTGTCGCTGAACTCGGCGTAGAAGTACGAGTAGAAACCGATGTTGCCGTTGCAGCCGGAGTCGGCGGCGACCTGCAGGGTCAGGGTGACGGTGCGGCTCTGACCGGGCGGGATGGTGGCGCCGTAGTTGGTGCCGAGGTTGGCGGGTCCGGTCCCGGCGCACGGGACGGCGCCGGCCTCGGATGCCAGGGTGCATCCGGTGAAGCCGTACTTGAGGTCGGGCCGCTGGGTGGTCAGCCAGGTCGGGTCGATCGTCTGGTACACGAACCAGATGTCGTAGGTCTTGTTGTTCTTGATCGTCATCGACAGGTTCACCGTGCCGCCCGGCTGAGTGGTCGCCGCGTCGGTGGTGAACGTCAGCTCGGCCGGGGCGGGGTCGGCCGCGCTCGCGGAGGGCGCCAGGCCGAACAGGGCGAGGGCGAGGGCGATGATCGTGGCGAGGCCGAAGCGGCTCGTTCGTGTGGATCGCATGGCCCGGGACATTAGGCAGGGCCCCGGCGCACCGTCTGCACCGTCAGGAACACGGAGAACGGAACTCGGCCGGAAGTGTGCGTTCGGTGAAGGGCTTGTGACGGCTTCGTCACATCGCTGCTGACCGGTGTTCGCGCACGACAGCGCGAGGGTGCGCCCGGGATCCTCCCCGGGCCGGGCCGCCTGCCCTGTGTCCCGGTGGCAATGGCGGATTCCGGGTGCCCGGCGAGCGGCGTCACCGGGGCGCGGTCCCGGGCGAGGGCGTCACGCCGGGGCGAAGACTCCCGCCCGCGCCGCCGCCGCCGCGGCCGCGGCGGCGCGGTCCGCGGTCGCCTCGTCGAGCGGCTCGTCGGTGGTGAGCAGGCGGTAGTACAGGGGGGCGGAGACCGCGCGGACCACCTCGCGGGTGTCGGTGCCCTCGGGCAGTTCACCGCGTTCGACGGCCTGTCGGGCGCAGGGCTCCCACTCGGAGACGCGGACGTCGTAGAAGCGGCGGAGTGCGGCGGCCGCCTGCGCGTCGCAGGTCGCGGCGGCGATCACCGCTCTGAAGAGAGCGCCCTGGCGCGGGTCGGCCAGTGTGCGCTGCACGAGCCGGGCGTTCGCGCGCAGATCGCCGAGCAGGGTGCCCGTCTCCGTGCGGGGCAGGGATTGCTCGGCCATGTCCGCGAGCAGGTCGGCGACCAGGTTGGCCGGGGTTCCCCAGCGTCGGTAGACCGTGGTCCTGCCGACCTCGGCGCGGCGGGCCACGTCCGCGAGGTCGAGGCCGGCCAGGCCGTGTTCCGCCAGGGCGTCTCCGGCGGCCCGGAGGACCGCGGACCGTACGCGAGCGGTACGTCCGCCCGGGCGGACGGTGCCCGGACCCACACTGTCGGATGTCATAACGGTACTCCGGTTCCATTAGTGACTCGGTTCCTGCTACTCTTCCGACATGTTAACGGAACACAAGTCCCGTTAATGATTGCCGTCTCGTGCACGACGCACACCACCGCGCCGCGACGGGACGTCGGACGAAGGGATGCGGTTGTGGAATACAGGAGACTCGGAGCGTCCGGGCTCATGGTCCCGGCACTGAGCTTCGGCGCCGGTACCTTCGGCGGCCGGGGGGAGCTCTTCGGCGCCTGGGGCAGTACGGACGAGGCGGAGGCGCGCCGGCTCGTCGACATCTGCCTGGAAGCGGGGGTGAACATGTTCGACACCGCCGACGTCTACTCCGGCGGGGCGTCGGAGGAGGTGCTCGGCGCCGCCGTGAAGGGGCGGCGCGACCAGGTGATCATCTCCACCAAGGCCGGACTGCCGATGGGCGACGGCCCGGCCGACGCGGGGACCTCGCGGGCGCGTCTGATCACGGCGGTCGACCAGGCCCTGCGCCGGCTGGACACGGACTACATCGACCTCTTCCAACTGCACGCCTTCGACGCCGGAACCCCGGTCCAGGAGGTGCTCTCCACGCTCGACGACCTCGTACGGGCCGGGAAAATCCGCTACACCGGCGTCTCGAACTTCAGCGGCTGGCAGCTGATGAAGTCCCTGGCCGACGCGGACGCCCGCGGGCATCAGCGTTACGCGGCACACCAGGTCTACTACTCCCTCGTCGGCCGGGACTACGAGTGGGAGCTCATGCCGCTGGGCCTCGACCAGGGCGTCGGAGCCGTCGTCTGGAGTCCGCTCGGGTGGGGGCGGCTCACCGGCCGGATCCGCCGTGGCCGGCCGCTCCCGGCCGGCAGCCGGCTGCACACCACGGCCGACTACGGGCCGCCCGTGGCGGACGAACTCCTCTTCCGGGTGGTCGACACCCTGGACGCCATCGCCGAGGAGACGGGCCGGACCGTGCCCCAGATCGCCATCAACTGGCTGCTGCGGCGCCCGACCGTCTCCTCGGTCATCATCGGCGCCCGCAACGAGGAGCAGCTGCGGCAGAACCTCGGCGCCGTCGGGTGGACCCTGACCGATGACCAGATGGCGAGGCTCGACGCCGCGAGCGCCACAACGGCGCCCTACCCCTACTTCCCCTACGAACGTCAGGAGGGCTTCGCCCGGCTCAACCCCCACCCCTTGCGGCGCGTCGGCGAACCCCGGGACTGACCTGCGTGTTCCGGCGGTGCGGGAGCGGCATTGTCAGTGGCATGCACAAGAATGCGGGCAAGCGAGATCAACACCGGCCGGAGCGGGTAGGCGGTCTCGAGTCCCCTGTCCCGAAAGGCCACCGTCGATGCCGCTTACCGTCGTCCGCACGCAGACCGCCGAACCCCGCGCGACCAACCGCCGCCGGCCCCGTCCGTGCGCCCCGCTGAGCCTCGCCGAGGCCGACGTCCTGCGGATCGTCGCCGACACGCGCACCCCCGTGTTCGTCACCGTGCGCGCGGGCGGGCGGCGCAGATACAGCTACTGGCGGCCGCTGGACTCCGCCACGGGCAGGGGCGGCTGCTACGTGGCGCTGCCCACCGCCGAGTGCGACAAGCTGCACGCCGCCGGCCGGATCACCCTGGGCGACCCGCTGACCGACCCCGCCCGGACCACGTACCGGGTCACGGCAGTCCGGACCCCGGCAGGACCCGCACGCCCCGTGCGGGCCAGGCCGCGCGCGGCGTGAGCACACGGACGGGTACAGGACGGTCGGAGACCGAGCGTGAGGAGGCGCGATGACGAGGACCCACGACACCGGCGACGATGCCGCCGAGGACAGCCTCCTCGAGGGCATGAGGATCGACGAACGCAGGCCGGAGAAGCCCATCCTGCTCAACGCGGAGGGGAGCCCCATCGACACCTGGCGGGAGAACCACCCCTACGACCGCAAGGTGCGCAGGTCGCAGTACGAGCGGCAGAAACGGGTCCTGCAGATCGAACTGCTCAAGATGCAGCGCTGGGCCAAGGAGACCGGGCAGCGGATCGTCGTCCTGTGCGAGGGCCGCGACGCGGCCGGCAAGGGCGGCACCATCCAGCGCTTCACCGAACGCCTCAACCCCCGCGGCGCCCGCGTGGTCGCCCTGGACAAGCCGACCGAGCGGGAGGCGGGACAGTGGTACTTCCAGCGTTACGTGGCCCACCTGCCCGCCCGCGGCGAGATCGTCTTCTTCGACCGCTCCTGGTACAACCGGGCGGGCGTCGAGCGGGTGATGGGCTTCTGCACGGAACCCGAGTACCGCCAGTTCCTCCAGCAGGCCCCACTGTTCGAGCGCCTGCTCACCGACGACGGCATCCTGCTGGTGAAGTACTGGTTCTCCGTGTCCCGGGCCGAGCAGCGGACACGTTTCGCGATCCGCCAGGTCGACCCCGTCCGCCGCTGGAAGCTCTCCCCGACGGACCTCTCGTCACTGGACCGCTGGGACGACTACACAGCGGCCAAGGTCGACATGTTCCGTGCCACCGACACGCCCCACGCACCCTGGACGGTGGTCAAGAACAACGACAAGCGCCGGGGCCGGCTGGAGGCCATGCGCAGTCTCCTGGACCGCTGCGACTATCCGGCCAAGGACCACCGGGCCGTGGGCCGCCCCGACCCCCTGATCGTGGGCGCCGCCGACACCCTGCTCGAAGCCGGCGAGGAACCCGCCGACCTCTCGCCGACACCGCTGACCGGACACGGCGACGGCCCGGGGACCCACCCGGACCGAACGGACTGACGCAAGTCCACCCGTTCACCCGGCCCGGGTGGTCCGCGCGCCGGGGCCGCGGTGCGGGTCAGTGCCTCAGCGACGCCCGGAGCGCGGGGTCCGACGCCGCCCGCCACGCCGAGGGCAGTTCACGCTGCCGGGCGTCGGCCCTCGCCCGTTCCCGGCCGTGCAGCAGGCCCCACGTGAACGCGGACTCTCCCGCCCCGTGGGCCGACACCGCCAGCCCCCGCAGGGTGTCCTGGGCGACGACGGCGTCCTGGTGGTCCCCGAGCAGTTTCTGCACCGCCTTGGCACGCTTGCCGAGGCGGGTGACGGGCTTGCCGAGTGCCGGACGCGCGACCTCGGCCGCGTAGCGGACCTTCTTGGCCGCCTTGCGCGCCTGGTGCAGCGCCGCGTCCCGGGACTGCCCCGCCGGCTGCTCCAGCGCGTGGCCCATACGCCCGGCGAGGCGGTCGTACTCCTTGAGAACGGCCCTGGCCATGACCCGGCCCGGCTTCCCCGCGGCCTTGGCACGCAGCGGCGGCCGCCGCACCAGTGCGTCCAGCGCGTCCAGGAGACGCAGATAGCGGGGTGAGGCCAGGGCCTCCCGCGTCCGCGTCCGTGTCTCGTCGCCCTGGGACACCTCCCACACCCGCAGCCGGGCGGCGACGGGACCGAGCACCAGGTCGTCGGGCAGTTCCTCCAGCGCGGCGCCGACGCGTTCGCGCAGCACCTCCTGGTCCCGCTCGACCCCCAGCTCACCCGCGAGCCACCGCAGCTCCGCGCGCACGGGATCGGTGACCCGCCGGTCGAGCACCGACCGGTACGAGCGCAGGCAACCGCGCAGGCGACGGCACGTGACCCGCATCTGGTGCACCCCGTCGGGCAGATCACGGCGGACCGCCGGATCCAGCGCCACCAGGATGCCGACCTGCTCCCGCAGATAGGCGACCACATACGCGCCGGGCGACCCGGGGGTCACCCCGTCCGAGGTCGGGCGCCGCCCCGTCTGCCGGCCCCCGGCCCCCGTCTCCCGCAGAGCCCGGACGAGCTTGGACGGGCTGTCGGACCGGGTGATCCCCTTCTTGCGGAGCTTCTTCTCCACGGTGTCCAACAGCCCGGCGTGAACCCCGTCGGCGAGTTCGACCTCCAGCTCGCTCCACTCGGCGTGGCCGTCACCGGCCTCCAGCGACTCGGCGCGCACCTCGTCGAGGCTCAGCTCGGCCAGCACGCCGCCCTCGGCGTCGCGCAGGTGCCGCACGGAGCGGGTGGACCGGATCCGTACGACGGGTCGCAGCTCCGCGCCCCGTGTGCGGGACCGGACGAGCTCGCGCAGCGCCTCGGGCACCTCGTCCGACAGCGGAGCCCGCACCTCCTCCCGGCTGTCGCCGGTGAGCGGCAGCTTCAGGTGCCAGCCGGCGTCCGCTCCGCCCGTCCGCCGGCGCAACGTGGCCGACGCGCCGGCCAGCCGCAGATCCGCGGTGTCGTGGTACACCGCGTCCAGTTCCTCGTGCCGGGCCGCGGTGACCGAGGCGACGGGACCGACACCGGTGAGGTCCGGCAGCCCGTCGGCGCCGGAGGAGGACGGCTCGTACTTTCGCTCTGTCTCGCGCTTGGACTGGGTCATGTTGTGTCCCTGGACGCTATCCGCCGGATCAAACCCCGTTAGCCGTGGAGAGCCACGCTGCCGGCCCCGGCTCACGGGAGACCGCGGTGGTGCGAAAGCGCGCCCGGTAGGCCGTGGGCGCGACACCCAGGCTGCTCCTGAATACCCGGCGCATCGATTCCGAGGAACCGAAGCCCGACCAGTCCGCCACCGCCCGCGATGTCGTCGTTGCCGCCTTCGAGCAGCGCCTGAGCGCACTCCAGCCGTACGGACTCCAGGTACCGGCCGGTCGTCATCCCGGTCTCGGCGCGGAAGAGCCGCCGCAACTGCCGGGCGCTGACCCTCGCGCCGCGCGCCAGGGACTCGAGGCCGTGCGGAGCGGACGGGCCGACGGCCATGGCGTCCATCACGGCCCGCACCATCGGGTGCCCTGCCTCCCGCAGGGTCAGGCGTGCGCTGAACCCCGCCGAAGGAGTACACCCGGCGCGAGTGGTGGTAGATCAGCTCGCTCGTGGTGACCCGCACCAGCTCGGACCCCTCCAGGGCCGGCTTCGTGTCCCGGACACGAAGCCGGCCCTGGAGGGGTCGTCGTTCGTCATCGCCGACCGCCTGTTCCCCGGTCGCCGGCGTCTCCTGCAGCCGTGTCCAGTCTGCGCAGCGCGGATGGTGAGCGCCATGGCCGTCCGGCCGTACGACCCACAGATGCGGACATGGGCCGCCGGTCCTAGTCGCCGGCCACGAGCCAGGGGCGCGGATCGGTGTAGTACCCGTCGAGCACGACCTCGAAGTGCAGGTGGGGGCCGGTGGACAGACCGGTGGAGCCGACCCGTCCGATCGGCGTGCCGGCCTCGACCGCCTGCCCGACGGCAGCCTCCAGCGACGACAGGTGACTGTAGGTCGTCTCCAGCCGTTTGCCCTCGATGGTCCCGTGGTCGATCACCATGCGGTTGCCGTACGCGGTGGTCAGCGCGGCGAACACGACGCGGCCCTGCCGGGCGGCGACGACCTGCGCGCCCTGGGGCGCGGCGAAGTCCACGCCGGTGTGCAGCTTGGTCACTCCGGTCAGCGGGTGCTCCCGTGAGCCGTAGGGCGAGGTGATGGTGAGCGGGCTCACCGGAGCCGCCAGGAGCGCGCCGGACGGCCCGCCCGCGCCGCCGCCCGAGTCGGCCCGGTCGAGTGCCTCGTACCGCGGGCGCAGGGCCGCGACCTCGGCGAGATAGGTCTCGGCCGTCGGAGGTACGCGCCCCGCCTTCGTCACGGCGTCCGTCCCCGACGAGTACGCGGCGAGCATCAGATCGACGAGGTCCCCGTTGACCCGGCCCTCGGTGCGCAGTTCGGTCACCTTCTCGGCCAGGGAGCAGTCCCGCCGGCCGAGCGCCATGATCGCGTCCGCCGGGTCGCGGGGTGAGGACTGCCCGTTGCCGTCGTCGTCCTTGCCCCAGGTCCGCCACTCGGTGTCGGTGAAGGCGGCGATGCCCTTCTGGCCGGAGAGCGCGTCCGTGTCGTCGCTCCAGCCGGAGAGCTGGTCGATCTGGGCGGCGAGTACCGACGGCTCGAGGAGCGTGCACGCCGAGGCAGCCTTGCGCAGCCAGGGGACGTAGGAGGGGTCGATGTCGACGGCCGCGGCCTGGTCCGTGTCGGAGTCCTCGGGCCATGGGGACGGCATGCCGCCCGTCAGCGCGAGGAACGTGGCCACGCCGGTGATGGTCACCAGGCCCGGTAGCAGAAGCAGTGTGAAAGGACCGGGCCCGCGGCGCTTCCGCTTCCGCTCCGGTTGGCCCGGCTGCTCCGGCTGCTCCGGCTGATCGTGCTGTTCTGGCTGATCCTGCCGTTCTGGCTGTTCCGGCTGTCGATCGTCCGTGTCTTCGGCCGCTTCCGCAACGGTCAGCCGTTCGTCGTTCACCCGGGCGCTCGCCGGGACCTGATGCTCACGAAGGGAAGGTAACGCCCCGTTTCGTGGGCGTCAGGAGCCCTTGAGGCAGAAGGGGATGCCCGAACGGGCAGGGCCGACGGCGTCCGACGGCCCGGGGCGTCCGCACAAAGGTCCTCTCCTGACCGTTGACCGCGGAGGAGACGAGAACTACGTTGCCGAACTAGCAGAAAGTTAATGGACAGATAGTTCAGTAACGAGCCTGGAGTCGCTGTGGTCGTTCGCCCTCTCCTGTCCCGACGTCCCCGGGTCCGACAGGCTCCGGAGCAACCGGCGTACGACCGGTCCCGCGCCTGGCTGATACTCGTGATGGTCGTCGCCTTCATGATGATCAACTACGCGGACAAGTCCGTCCTGGGCCTCGCCGCGGTCCCGCTGATGGACGAACTCGGCATCGACAAGAGCACCTACGGACTGATCTCCAGCGCCTTCTACGCGCTGTTCAGCGTCTCCGGCCTGGTCGTCGGACTCCTGTCCGCCCGCTGGTCGACGCGCACCCTCCTGCTGGTCATGGCCGCCCTGTGGGCGGTCGCGCAACTGCCGGCCCTGGCGGCGTCCGTACCCGCCCTGATCGCGGCACGGCTGCTGCTGGGGGCCGCGGAGGGACCCGCCGCGTCCATGTCCATGCACGCCCTCTACGCCTGGTTCCCGCCGGGCCGGCGCGGGATGCCCTCGGCCCTGCAGATCGGGGGTGCGGCCCTGGGCACCGCCGTCTCGGCCCCGTTGCTGACCTGGCTCATCGTGAATCTCGGCTGGCGCTCGGCCTTCATCGCCCTGGCGATCACCAGCGCCACGTGGTGCCTCGTCTGGTACGCGGTCGGCAAGGACGGTCCGTACGGCGGTGCGGCGGGCGCCGCGGGCGCCGTGGGTGAGGCGGACGCGGGCTCGCCGCCGGCGCGGAAGGCCGGGGCGCGCGACGGTGCCCCTCCCGCCGGGGGCGCGCCGGCACCCCCACTGTCGCGGCTGCTGCTCAGCGGCACCGTCGTGGGCGGCGTCCTCAGCGCCTTCGGCTCGCACTGGGCGCTCGCGATGTCCAGCGCCTGGCTGCCGGTCTACCTGCAGACGCAGCTCGGCATGGCCGCGACCAGCGCGTCCGTCACCATCAGCGCCGTCTCTGCGTTCAGCCTGGTCCTGCTGCTGACCGTCCCGGCCTTCGTCGACCGGCGCAAACGGCGCGGCCGCCCGGGCCGGGCCATCGACGGATTCGCCCAGGGCCTGGCGGTCCTGGTCTCCGGCGCGGCGCTCGCCCTGCTGCCCTTCGCCGAGCAGCGTCCGCTGCAACTGGTCCTGGTGGCGCTCGCCTTCGCCTGTCACGCGGTCGCGCTGCCCCTGCACTACGTCACCACGGCGGCCGTCGTGCCCGCGGCCCGGCGTGGCGCGGTCTTCGGGGTGGTCGCGGCGACCGGCACGCTGCCGGGCATGTTCGTGCCCTACCTCACCGGCCGCCTCGTGGACGGCGCGGCCTCCGAGGCCACGGGGTACTCGATCGCCTTCCTGCTGTCCGCCGTCGTGATGGCCGTGTGCGGTGCGGTGGCGATGGCCGCGATCCGTCCGCAGCGCGACGCCCGCGCCCTCGGCGGTGAGGGGTGAGGAGCGAGGGCCGAAGGGGGCGGCCGGGTCGCGGTCAGGCCGGCCGGTCGAAGCCCGTGGCCCAGTAGCGGCCGCGCAGGGCGAGGTCGAGCAGCATGCGGACCACCTCCTCGGCCGGCATCGGCGGCGCCTCGTGCTCCACCCACCACTGGAGCACCGACACCTGCTCGCCGACCCAGACCCGGGCCAGCAGGTCGGCGTCGATGCGCGGTTTGACGTCGTTGCGCTCGGACCGGCCCCGGAACTCCTCGGCGGCGACCCGGGCGCACGCCTCGGTGAACATCCGCAGCGGCTTGCCGTCCCCCTCGCCCCGCAGCACGATCCGGTACAGGTCACGCTCCTGCAGTGCGTGACGCAGCATCTCCAGCACCGGCTTGCCGGTGAAGCCGACCGCGGTCTCCGCCATCGCCGGGCGCAGCCGTTCGTCGAGTTCGTCGAGCAGTTCGCGGGTGACCCGGGCGAACAGCTCGTCCTTGTCGCGGAAGTGGCTGTAGAACGTCGCCCGCGCCACGTCCGCGCGCTGGGTGATGTCCTCGACGCTCAGCGCCGTGAAGCCCCTTTCCAGGACGAGTCCCACGAGTGCGTCGCGCAGTGCCCTGCGCGTCTTGCGGATGCGTCGGTCCTCGGCCATCCCCGTTGTCCGTCTCCCTGTCCGGTTCCGTCCGGTCACTGACCGGCCTTCCAGGCCCGGTGGTACATGTCCGCCCGGGCGGCGGCCAGTCTACGTACTCTTGACAGGCGATGTGTTACCGAACAGTCTGTCTGGAAACATTCACCTAGTTCAAGGGTGAAGTCGTGTCACCGCCTGCCCGGCGACCACGCACCGTCAACCGCCCCCACCCGCACAGGAGTCCGTCGTTGAATCTCGGCATCTACCTCACACGCAGCGCCCGTCACCGGCCGCAGCACCCCGCCCTGGTCTGCGGCGACCGGACCTGGAGCTACGCCCGCCTGGAGGAGCGCGCCAACCGGCTGGCCTCCGCGCTCGTCCGGCGGGGGCTGGGGCCCGACGACGCCGTGGCCTGTCTCGCCTGGAACCGGGGTGAGCTGGTCGAGGTGGAGTTCGCCCTGTACAAGGCCGGGCTGATCCGGGTACCGGTCAACGCCCGGCTGGGCCGCGGCGAGATCGAGCACATCCTGCGCGACGCCCCCGTCCGCGTCCTCGTCTTCGACGAGGCGCACCGCGAGGACGCCCTGGCGGCCCTGGCGGCGGCCGGCACCGACTGCCTTCCGATCACGCTGGACGCGCCGGCGCCCACCCGGCGGGCCCACGGCGCACCACTGTCGTACGACGACCTGCTCGCCGGAGGCGACCCGGCGCCCGTGGCCGTGGACACCGCCGAGGACGCCCCCGCCGTTCTCAACTTCACCTCGGGCTCCACCGGTTCACTGAAGGCGGCGGTGCAGACCTTCGGCAACCGGCTCGCCAACATGCGCAAAACCCTGATGAACGACGAGTCGCGCCCCCGCCCCGACACCCGCTACCTGGCCTGCGGCCCCATCACGCACGCCACCGGCATGGTCCTGCTGGCCGGAGTCTTCGGCGGCTCCACCACGCACGTGCTGCCGAACTGGAGCCCGCAGGCGTTCTGGGACACCGTGGAACGCGAACGCATCACCGCCACCTTCCTGGTCCCGGCGATGCTCAACGCGGTGCTCGCCCACCCGGGCGCCGCCGAGCGCGACCTGTCCAGCCTCACCAGCGTCCGCGTCGGCGGAGCGCCCGTCTCGCCGCAGCGGCTGCGCGACGCCGTCGCCCTGTTCGGCCCCGTGGTCGCCCAGGGCTACGGCCTGGCCGAGACGACCAGCGTGGTGGCCGGCCTGTCCGGCGCCGACATCGCCCGCGCTGTCACCGACGACCCCGAACTCCTCCAGTCCTGCGGCCGGGCCGCCTACGACACCGAGGTCAGAGTCGTCGACGAACACGGGAACTCGCTCCCGCCCCGCGAGGTCGGCGAGATCATCGTGCGCGGACCCGACTGCGTCCGCCGCTACTGGCGGGCCCCCGAACTCTCCGCCCAGACCTTCCGCGACGGCTGGGTGCACACCGGTGACCTGGCCTGGATGCGCGAGGACGGCTACCTGTTTCTCGTCGACCGCAAGAAGGACATGATCATCTCCGGCGGTTTCAACATCTACAGCACCGAGGTCGAGACCGCCCTGTACGAGCACCCCGCCGTACAGGAGGCCTGCGTGATCGGCGTCCCGGACGAGAAGTGGGGCGAGGCGGTCAAGGCCGTCGTCGTCACCCGGCCCGGAACCCTGGTCACCGCCGAGGAGCTGGCCGACTTCTGCGCCCTGCGCCTGGACCGCTTCAAGAAGCCCCGATCGGTCGACTTCGTCGGCGAACTGCCGCACAACCGCAACGGCAAGCTCGACCGCAAGGCCGTCCGCGAACCGTACTGGGCACACGCCACCCGCCGCGTGCACTGAACCGACCGAAGACCCGGAGCACCACACCATGAGCCTCTCCTTCCACCCCGTCCCCGACGACCCGCGCCTCGCCGGCCTCGTCGACCGTCTGCGTACGTACCTGGACGGCGAACTCGCCCAGTACGAGCACGACAACAACATCACCCGCACCTCCCGCCTCACCCGCGCCGACCTGGAACCGGTCTGGAAACGCTGCCGGGAACTCGGCTTCTACGGCATCCACCTCCCCGAGGAGTACGGCGGCCAGGCCCTGACGTACACGCAGCTCGCCGTGCTCAAGGAGGAGGTCGCCGCCTCCGGACGCGTCCTCGGCCACAGCGTCCTCGGCGACATGGGCGGCCCGCTGCGCGCCGGCGACATCCTCCGCCACGCCACCCCCCGACAGCTCGACACCCACCTCCTGCCGCTGGTCCGAGGCGAACGCGCCTGCTGCTTCTCCCTCACCGAGGCGGACGCCGGCTCCGACGTACGCGCCATGCGCACCACCGCCGTCCGGGACGGCGACGGCTACCGGCTCACCGGGCACAAGGTGTTCAGCTCCGCCGGACCGTTCGCCGACTTCGCCATCGTCGTGGCGCGCATGGCCGACACGGAGGAGGACTCCTACTCCGCCTTCCTCGTCGACCTCGACAGCCCCGGGTGCCGGGTCACGGACGGCGCCACGCCCATGTCCGGTGAGCACGTCGAGAGCGACATCGTCCTCGACGACTGCCGGGTGCCCGCCGACAGCCTCCTCGGCGAGGAGGGCAAGGGCCTGCGCATCGCCCTCGGCCGCGTCACCGTCAACCGCCTCCTGCACTGCCCGTCGGCCATCGGCGCCGCTCGCCGCGCGCTCCACCTCACCCGCGACCGCGCCCTCACCCGCACCGTGGGCGGCAAACCCCTGCTCGCCCTCCAGGCCATCCAGCACAAACTCGCCGACATGGCCACCGACCTCTACGCCGCGCGCTCCATGACGTACGCCGCGCTGGCCGCCCTCGACCGCGGCGACGACGTACGCACCGAGGCGTTCATGTGCAAGCTCTTCGTCGCCGAATCCGCCTTCCGCCTCCTCGACGAGGCCGTGCAGATCCACGGCAAGGACGGGCTGACGCAGGGTCACGAGATCGAGTACCTCTTCCGGAAGATGCGCATGTTCCGGGTGCTGACCGGTACCTCGGAGATCCAGCGCAACGGCATCGCCAAGGGCCTCGCCACCCTGGCCTGACCCCGCCCGTACGTCACCGACCCCGAGGAAACCCCCATGCCCGGCACCACTCCCGCCGCTCCCGCCGCCCACGGCCGTCTCCCGGACGGCGACCAGGACCTCGCCGACGCCGACCGCGGGTTCATCGCCCGGCTCCGGCCGGGCGTGGTGCGCGACGCGGCAGGCCGCACCGTCTGGGACGCCGACGCCTACGCGTTCCTGGACGACGACTGCCCGCCCACCGCGCACCCGTCCTTGTGGCGGCAGAGCCGCCTGACCGCGCGTCAGGGCCTGTACGAGGTGGTGCCGGGCGTGTACCAGGTCCGAGGCCTGGACCTGTCCAACATCACCTTCGTCGAGGGCGACCTGGGCGTTCTCGTCATCGACCCGCTGATCAGCACCGAAGTGGCGGCAGCGGCCCTCGCCCTGTACCGGGAGCACCGCGGTGACCGCCCGGTGACCGGGGTGCTCTACACCCACTCGCACATCGACCACTTCGGCGGCGTCCACGGCGTCGCCGACCCCTCGGACGCCGCCGAAGGACGGCTCCCGGTGCTCGCGCCCGCCGGGTTCCTCGCCCACGCGGCCGGCGAGAACGTCATCACCGGCCCCGCGATGGCCCGCCGCTCCGTCTACATGTACGGCACCGCCCTGCCCAAGGGGCCCGCGGGGCAGATCGGCTGCGGCCTCGGCCAGACCACGTCCCTGGGCGGCGTCGGTCTCATCGCCCCCAACCTCGACGTGCGCACCACCGGTCAGACCGAGACCGTCGACGGCATCCGCATGGTCTTCCAGCTCACCCCGGGCACCGAGGCCCCCGCGGAGATGAACATCCACTTCCCCGGACTGCGGCTGCTCTGCGTGGCGGAGAACGCCTGCCACACCCTGCACAACGTCCTCACCCTGCGCGGCGCCCTGGTCCGCGACCCCAGCGCCTGGGCCCGGTACCTCACCGAGACCCTCCGCCTGTTCGCCGACACCACCGACGTGGTCTTCGCCTCACACCACTGGCCCACCTGGGGCCAGGACCGCGCCGTGCGGTTCCTGGAGGAGCAGCGCGACGCCTACGCCTACCTGCACGACCAGTGCGTACGCCTCATCAACGCCGGGCACACCGGCGCCGAGATCGCGGAGCGACTGCGCTTCCCGCCCGCGCTGGAGCAACGCACGCACATCGGCGGCCACTACGGCTCCCTCAGTCACAACGCCAAGGCCGTCTACCAGCGCTACATGGGCTGGTTCGACGGCAACCCCGCCCACCTGTGGCAGCACCCGCCCCGCGAAGCCGCCCTGCGCTACACCGAGTTCATGGGCGGCGCCGACGCCGTGGTCACCAAGGCCCGCGCCTCCTGGGACCGCGGCGACCTGCGCTGGGTCGCCGAGGTACTGAACCACGTCCTGTTCGCCGACCCCGACCACGCCGAGGCCCGTTCCCTTCAGGCCGCCACCTTCGAACGGCTCGGTCACGGCTCCGAGTGCGGCCCCTGGCGCAACTTCTACCTCACCGGCGCCGCCGAACTGCGGGGCGGAGTCCTCGAAGCCCCGGGCCGCGGAGCGTCCGGCATCATCAGCGCGCTGACCGCGGAGCAGATCTTCCAGTCCATGGCCGTACGCATCGACGGCCCCCGCGCCGCCGAGGCCGGACGCCTCCTCCTGCGCTGGGAGATCACCGACGACACGAGTGACGCCCCCGACGCCTGGACCCTGCTGCTGTCCAACGGCGCGCTCACCCCGATGCCCGGCGACGCCCCCCGCGGCGAGAGCCCCCACCTCACCCTGCGCCTGACCCGAGCCACGCTCGACGCGGTCACCGGCCGCACGACCACGTTCGCCGACGCCATCGCGGCCGGCGAGATCACCACGGCCGGCGACATCGCGGCCCTGGCCACCCTGGGCAGCCTCATGGAACGCCCCGACCCGCGATTCCCGATCGTCACCCCGTGATCCACCGGCATGGCCTACAATCCCCGCCATGGGCGTCTCCTGAACCGACCGCACGGTCCGCAGCCATCCGCCCGGCAGACGCCGGGCGTCGATCCATCGTGCCCGCGCGTTCACTCGGGAGACAGTCACACCATGCCCGTTCACTCCGCCTGCCCCGCCCTGGACGACCGCATCGCCCGCCTGCGGCAGCTCGCCCAGACCGAACCCCGCCTCGAAGGTGTCCTCCTCTACGGCTCCTGGACGGTCGGCGAAGCCGACGCCCACTCCGACATCGAGGCCTACCTCTACGTCGAGGACAAGCACCTCGACGACTTCGACGCCCGGGCGTTCCTCGGCCGGCTCGCCCCGCTCCGGCTGGCGTACACCAACATGTACGGCATCCTCGCCGTCGTCTTCGACGACCTGATGCGCGGTGAGTTCCACATCACACCGGCCGGATCCGGCATCGACGAGGTCCCGACCTGGGAGGGCATGGTGCACCTGCCCCGCCCCGAGGCCGCCGTCCTGCTGGACCGCACCGGCCGCCTCACCCGGGCCGCCCGGCGCCTGGCCGCGTTCCGCCCGCCCGAGCCCGCTCGCACCGCGCAGCAGCTCACCGACGAACTGGCCAACTGGACCCTGATGCTGGCCCACGTCCTGGCCCGCGGCGAAGTGGCCCGCGCCCACAACCTGCTGCACGGCGTCGTCGCGCCGCAGCAACTGCAGCTCTGCCGGCTCCTGCGCGACAGCACCGCACACTGGCTGACCCCCAGCCGGGCACTGGAACAGGACCTGCCCGCAGCCGACGTCGACCGCTACACCTCCACCACCGCCGCCGCCCGCGAGGACGAGGTACGCGTGGCGGCCCGCAACAGCTGGCGGTGGAGCCGGGAGCTGAGCGCCGAGGCAGTCGAGCGCTGGGCCGTCCGGGTGCCGCAGACACTCCACGAGCAGATCGCGGAGCTGCTGGCGGCGGACCGCCGGACCTGACCCGTCACGTCCCCGCCCTCGGCAGGACGTGGACGCCACGGATCACGAGGGCGGGGTGGGGCGGACGGCGAGGACCGCGATGTCGTCGGCGCTGTCCGCCCCCAGGCCGATCAGCAGCTCGTCGCAGAACGTGTCGAGGGGCTCGTGGGCCAGGTCGGCCGCGTGCCGGCGCAGCCGGTCGAAGGCGTCGTCGAGGGATTCGTCGCGGCGCTCGATGAGGCCGTCGGTGTACAGCAGCAGTGTCGAGTGGGCGGGCAGCGTGTGGCCGGCCGTGGGCCGGGGCACGTCGGGATCCATACCGAGGAGCAGGCCCGCGCCGTCATCGAGGTAACGGGTCTCGCCCTCCCGGGTGGTCAGCAGGGGCGGCAGATGACCTGCGGAGGAGTGCTTCAGCTCCCAGGGGCCGTGTGCGGGGCCCTTGATCAGGCCGTAGACGCAGGTGGCGGTGGCCTCCCGGTGGAGACTGTGGTTCGCCAGATCCAGGCGGCGCAGCACCTCCGCGGGCGGCTCCTGACGGTCCACGGCGATGCCGCGGAGCATGCTGCGCAGCTGGCTCATGGCGATGGCCGCGTCGAGATTGTGCCCCGTGACGTCACCGATGATCACGGCGGTGCCCCCTCTGGGCAGGACGAAACTGTCGTACCAGTCCCCGCCCACCTGCGCGGTGGTCGAGGAGGCGGCGTAGCGGGCGGCCAGCTGCAGACCCTCCACGTCCGGCAGCACCGGCAGCAGGGAGCGCTGGAGCCGTTCCGCGATGGAGCGGGTCTCCTGGTACAGACGGGCGTTGTCCACCCCGAGCGCCAGGCTGTGGACCAGGTCGTCGACCAGGGCCAGGTCCTCTTCGGTGAACGGCCGCCCGCCCGGCTCACGGGTCAGGGTCAGGGCGCCGAAGATCTTGCGGCGGGCCCGCAGCGGAGCGACGACGGCGCTGCCCGCCCCGAGCCCACGGAACAGTTCGAGGTAGTTCCGGTCCAGCGCGCTCTCCGCCCGGTCCGGCGGCGGAGCGTCGGTGAGCAGCAGAGGCCCCGCGCCGCGCAGCACACGGGCCAGCGGTCCGCGCGACTCCTCGGAGACCGCCGGGAGTCTGCCCTCGTACGCCGCGGGGCGCAGACCACGGGGGTCCCGGTGCACGACGCAGACCCGGTCCACCTGGGCGTGCTCGGTGAACAGGTCCACCACGCACCAGTCGGCCAGCCGCCGCGTCAGGAGCCGGCCGGCGCACCGCAGCCCCTCGTCCAGGTCCAGCGTGTTGCTGAGCTCAGCCCCCAGGTCGGCCAGGAGGGACAGCCTGTTCAGCGCCGACATGCCGCGTTCGGCACCGCTCGACCTGCGGCCGGTCTCCGGGGCGGCCGGTGCCCGGCCTCCGTAGGGCACCCGGGCCGCCGCCTGCCGGTGTCCGCCGGGAGTCTTCGGCACCTCGAGGGGCGTGGTAGCCCGCGGAGTGAGCTGGGCGACGAACACGGTGCGGCCGTCGGCCGTCTCCTGCGTCTGGATGTACAGCCGGACCGGTACCAGCCCGCCGTCACGGCGCAGCGCCGGGAGCGGCACGGAGCGGCCCACGATGCGGGTGCGACCGGTGAGCAGCATCGAGGTGAACGCCGCCGTGTGCCGTCGGCGCAGGTGTTCGGGGATGAGCGTGGTGAGCCTGCGCCCGACGAGGTCGTCCGGTCCCCAGCCCAACAGGTCCGCCGCCGGCCCGTTCGCCGCGATGATCCGGTTCCCGTCGTCGGCGGCGATGGTCGGAATCCTGCTGCTCCGTACCTGACCGGCGTCCCACGGCACGACCTCGGCGGAGCTGACCTCCGGTTCGCGGGGCATCACGGTCCACGCGGTGGGGTGGCCCCCGGTCAGCTGCCCCACGATCTGGTCGAAGAGCCAGTCCTGGAAGGCACGGCTGCGCGGCAGCGCCGGCAGCGTGAGCAGCCGTTCCTCCCGGGCCCGCTCCTCGGCCAGGTCGAGCACGCGCCGCAGGGCTCGTACCGCGGGTGCGGCGTCGGCCGGCAGCGGCAGGAACAGGGAACGGAGATCGGACTCGGGGAGCGGTTCCTCCACCGCGGCCGTCGCGCAGGCACTGATCACGCTGTTGATGTCGTTGGCGGCCGTGAGGTCTTCGGGCGACACTCCGAGGAGATCTCCGGCGGACGCGGCGAGAGTCAGCTCGCGCAGCACCGTGTGCCGGTGCTGCCGGCACGCCGAGTCCAGGGCGCCCGGCACGTCGACGAGCGTCACCGTCCGGTGGGAGGCGCACGGCGGCACGCCGGTCTCCCACCCGGGCGACGGCGGTGGCGGACCGTCGGGCCACAGCTCGAACCACACGGTTTTGTGCTCGTCATCGGCGTCGACCCCGTACCGCGAGGCAAGCTGCTCCACCAGTGCCAGCCCCTGTCCCGTACCGGCGTACGGCGGGCAGTACTGCGGCACCAGCCCCCGGCTCGGCCGACGGTCGACGACCCGAACGCGCACCCGGCCGCCGTGGCGCGACACCGCTACCTCGACCTCGGTGCGTGCGTGCAGCACCGCGTTGGTGACCAGCTCGCTGACCAGAAGCTGAGCGGTGTCCACCAGGTCCGAGGTGACGCCGTCCAGAGAGGCCCGCACGAACCGCCGAGCCGACGCCGCGCTCACCGGCATCTGCGCGAATCGCCGTGACACCGCCGCCGGCGGATCGAGGTAGCCCATGGCACCAGTGTGTGCCCCGCACGGTGGGCCTCGCAGCGCGCCATGCGCGCGCGCCCCGGCGGGATGGCCTTGAAGTGGGCCGGTCGGGTGAGGCCTTCGGGTGGCTCAGGGGTGGCCGGGGCTGGCAGGCGGGGGTTTCCTCCGATAGTTTGCCGGTGCGGCCCCGCGTTCTCCCCCGTACGCGGGGCCGCACCGGTCCGCGCCGCCGGCCGGCCGGCCGCAGACCTCCGTCGGCACGGGCCATGAGCCGATCGTGACCACCACGCCGGTACGGCCGACCCGTTCCGAGGTCCGGACCACATGCCGGGTACGCGGACACGCGCGGCCCGCGTCCGACTCCCAGGCGCTCGCGTCACCGTGACGGGGGCGGGCGAACCTGATTCGGCGACTGCTCTTTCCGGGACAACCGGTCCTGACGCGTCGGTTGCCGAACGCCCGGGAACGATGGAGGCGAGCCAGGCGGGAGCCGTGATCAGCGCGCCGTCGCGGGGCTGGTAGCGTCGCGTGGTCGCGGCGGGCGGCGCGAGAGAGGTGTCGGTGCGTGGATGAGCGGCAGGACCGTGAGTGGGTGGCGATGACACCCGGCGATTTCGACCGGGACGCCCCGCTGGTCCTCAACGTGGGCACCGGGCCCGCCATCGTCCCGGCCGAGCCGGACGAATACGGTACGGCCCCCCTGTTCGGGGAGACGGCACCCGCACCGAGCACCCCCCGCCGGAACCGGCGAGGGCGGCCCTCGCCCGACCAGGAGCCGCTGTTCTGACCGGTCCCCGCCAGAGGCCAGGGCAGGGAACGCGACGCCCGTTCCGGTGCGGGATGTGCGTGGAAGTGCTCGGAACGGCTTTGCATCGAGCACGTATTGACATGTAAGGGCAGAGCCCGCAGAGTCATGCCCCGAAAGCGTTCGACAGCCCGACCGTGCTCGACCGCGCTCCACCGTGCTCGACAACGCCCAGACAGTGCCCCGACCGTGATGCCGACCGCCCACGAGGAGTGTTGCCGTCATGTCCGAAACGCCCGCTGTCTCACGCCGACTGCTCCTGGGCGGCGCCGTCGCCACCGGCGCGCTCGCGGCCGGGATGACCGCGTCGGCCCCGTCCGCCTCGGCGGTGGCCGAGCAGGCGCCCCGCCGCAGGCCGGGCCAGAAGTCGATGATCGGCGTCCCGTTCGACGCCCACAGAACCGTCCGTGTCGGTGTCATCGGCCTCGGCAACCGGGGCAGCGGCATGATCACCGGCTGGGCGGCCGTCCCCGGCTGCACTGTGACCGCCGTCTGCGACATCCGCGCCGACCGCGCGAAACGCGCCGCTGACCGCCTGGAGAGCAAGGGCAGGCCACGCCCCGCCGAGTACGGCGGATCGGCGGATTCCTACGCCCGGATGCTCCGGCGGGACGACATCGACCTGGTGTACGTCGCCACACCGTGGGAGTTCCACTACGAGCACGGCAGGGCGGCGCTGCTCAGCGGCAGACACGCCGTGGTGGAACTCCCCATCGCGACGGAACTCCGCCAGCTGTGGGACCTGGTCGAGACCTCCGAGCGCACCCGCAGGCACCTGCTCCTGTCCGAGAACTGCAACTACGGCCGCAACGAGCTGGCCATGCTCAGGGCGGCGCACGACGGTCTCTTCGGGGACATCACCAACGGCCACGGCGGCTACCTCCACGACCTGCGTGAACTCCTCTTCTCCGACACGTACTACACCGACTCCTGGCGGCGGCTCTGGCACACCCGCAGTACCGCCTCCTTCTACCCCATGCACGGTCTGGCGCCGATCGCGGCGGCCATGGACATCAACCGCGGCGACCGCATGGCCACGCTGCGGGCCACCGCGACGGCCCCGAAGGGGCTGGCCGACTACCGCGCGCGCTACGTGCCGAGGGACCACCCTTCATGGAAAGAGACCTACATCAACGGTGACCTGGTCACCTGCATGATCGAAACGGAGAGGGGCAGGACGATCCGGGCGGAGCACGACGTGAGTTCGCCCCGGCCGTACAGCCGGATCAACACCCTCGCCGGCAGCCGGGGAATCGTCGAGGACTACGCGGGGCCCTCTCCGACCGGCGCCCGGATCTACGTCGAACCGGACCACAGCGGCCACACCTGGCGCGACTTCGAGAGCTACCGCAAGGAGTACGACCACTGGCTGTGGCAGAAGGTCGGCGACGACGCCGCGAACAACGGCGGCCACGGCGGCATGGACTACATCCTGCAGTGGCGCACCGTCCAGCTGATGCGCGCGGGGCTGGTACCGGACATCGACATCTACGACTCGGCCGCCTGGTGCGCGCCCGTTCCCCTGAGCGCCACGTCGCTGGCCAGGGACGGCCGTCCGGTCGAGATCCCCGACTTCACCCGTGGCGCGTGGCGTGAGCGCAGGCCCGGACTCGACTCGACGCCCACCGACATGCCGCCCGTCGGCTGAGCGCGGGACGGACGGCACCGGTCCCGCCACGGCACCGCGAGCAGCCGCGGCGGGCATCCCGACGTGCGTCGGCCGACGCGGTGTCAGCGGTCCCGCAACCGCCCCAGCCCCTCCAGCGTCCGGGCGGCGGCGCGGGCCAGCCCCGGCCGGTCGTGGACGAAGCGACGGGCGGCCCGCACCGGCTCCCGCCCCAGCCGGTAGGGGAGGCCACCGGGCCCCGGACGTACCACGGCGCCCGTGTGCACCCTCAGGTCACGCGTCTTGAACGACTCCTTGTAGCGCGCCGGCCCGCTGCCCAGGTCGACGAGTTCGATCCCGTCGGCGGCAGCCGCCTCCAGCATCCGCGACAACAGCAGGAGGCCGGGGGAGTACTTGCCGTACGCGCGGTCGTACGCCGGGAACCACCAGGACAGGACCGTGGGCGAGCGCAGCCCGAAGTGGGCGGCCACGGGCCGGCCGGCGGCGTAGAGCACGGACAGCACTCCTCGGCACTCGGGGTCGTCGCTCCGGGCGAGCAGCTCCACCAGCCGGGTGATCCACGCCTGCGCGAACCGGTCCCGCCGGCCCGTTCGCCGGTACTGGGCGGACTTCCACCGCATGAGCACCCGTAACGCCCCGGGATCCGGGTCGTCGTACACGAACCGCACCTCGCCGACCTGACGGGCGAGCTTCCGCTCCTTGGCGAGGGTCTGTCTGAGGAAACCCGGCGAGTTCCGGCGCAGGTCCTCGGTGTACCGCTCGAACCCGTCACCGAGGTCGACGACGGGGGAGGCCAGTTCCTCGGTCGCGTGGGGCAGGAACAGGTCCTGTCCGGCCTCCAGACTGTCGAACTCCCAGGACGAGAGTGCACAGGCCGCCAGCAGGGCGCGGGCGTCGAGACGGATGCCGTGGCGCAGGACGGCGCCCTGGCTGTCCGAGACTCCGAGTCCGATGGCCCGCCCGCGCCCCGCGAAGCCCCGCTCGTGCGGAAAGTACCCGACCGGGAGCCCGTCCTCCCGCAGCACCGCGACCCCGGCCTGCGGCCTGACCAGCCCGACCGCCGCGGTGAACGCCGGGTCCATGAACGGATTCGCCGGGGATCCGGAGGCGGCTCTGATCTCCCGCCACATCTTCCGGTCGTCCGCGCCGAGCTCTCCCGGCCCGACCACCTCTATGCGCTTGTCGGACATTCGTCTGCCTCCTGCGTCGTCGGATCTCCGGACACACGAAGGCCTGCTGGCAACCGCGTTTCGGCGGGCAGTACTCAGGCCGCGCGGCGCAGGCCTTGTCGGTACTGCCGTCGCTCAGCAGCGAAGCGTCTGCAGAGCGGGTCCGCCCTGGGCGGCCCCTGGCGTCGCCCGCCCGCCGTCCGGTCCCGGCGGGCGAAGGTCCGTGCCGTCCTGCCGCGCCGAGGATGCCCACGCCGGGGTGCGGGCGGACACGTCGTCGGCGGTCCCGGCCGTTCCCGCGGTCCTCGGGGACCGGGCGGCGACCTGACGGAGCGACGGGTCTTCTTCGCGCGGACACGGTTGCCCGGCGATTTCTGCGAACGCCGCCGACACCGTCGACGTCACCCCCGCCGATGCCGGAGCCGTGTCACAACCCGGGACCGGCTCCGAAAACCCGGGTGGCCGGGGGCCGACGAGATGCAGCAGCGCCCATGCCAGCACGAATGCCGCCGCTGCCCATCGACGCCGCACTGTCGGACTCCTGACCTGCGTCCCGGCCGGGGGCTGACATACGGGCCAACACTGGACCAGACCCCCGAATACGCCCAGTTGCGTATCCAGTAGGCCGAGCGCGACCCCACCCGGTCAAGGCCGCGTGACACGAACCGGTACGCCCGGCTCGGCCAGGAGGACGTAGTGCTCCGTCGCCGTCTCGCACCGGGCGTCCAGGGCGGGTGGACACCCGGGGGCGGTGCTACTGCGCCAGCACCGGCTCCGGCCCCATGACGACGACCGGCTCCTTGTCCGGATCCAGAGCGTTGAGCAACGCGCGCATGTGTTCCTCGCTCAGGGACACGCAGGCGTTGGTCGGCCCGTCGTGGTCCACGTGGATCCAGACACCGCCGCCCTTCTCCTCGCCCAGCGGGCGGGTCTTGTCCAGCGGGGTGGTGCCGGGCACCCGGTTGTAGTCGATGGCGATCACGTAGTCGAAGGAACCCTCCAGCGGCTCACCGAGATGCCCGGTGCCCGACACGGCGAACTCCGGGTCCTGGTCGTAGGGGAGCCGGGTCCCCGGGTCGGGCAGCCGGCCCCCGGCGTCACTGAGGCGGAAGACGCCGGTCGGCGTATGCAGGTCGCCCGCCTCGTGGTCGTCGGTCCAGCCGCGCAGGCCGTTGTGGGCGGGCCAGGGGCCGGCGACGGCGCGCCAGCCCTGTGCGGGGTACTGCTCGTAGAGCACCGCCCGCGCCTCGGACGAGGTCTCCGTCGCGCCCGTGACCACCAGGGCCTGCCGCGAGGCGTCGGGGACCCGGGCCCGCATGGCCGGCCCGACCCCGGGGAGGGGGCGGGGGAAGGAGCGCGGGGGAGCGGGGTGGGGGGACGCCGGTCGTGACGCGGATCTGCCGGGCGTCTGCGCGTCCTGGGAGGAGGCGTCCGACTGCTGCTGGGCACAGCCGGCCCCCAGCACGCCGGTGCACATGACAGCCCCGATCACCAGGGCCAGTCCTTTCCTGACGGTCATATCGATCTCCGACTCCGTGTGTGGACTACTCATTGCTAGACCACTTACGGAACCGGGTGGTGCGGCAGCCTCACCGCCTCCCCCGTATGGCGCAGGGTACGACCTCCGTCACCCGCGGCCCGGTGGCCCTGCAGGACGGCTGCGGCAGGGCGTCCACCCGGAGCAGGGGGAGGAGAGTCATTCGCGCCATGCGTGGCTGATGACCGAGGTGTGACGCGCTCCGGCACGCCCTCACGAGGCTCCGGGTCGCAACATCGTTGCCGCTCACACCCCTTACTCACTGGTGAGGCTCGGATATGCCGTGTAGCGTCAGCAGCAGATGTCGTGGTTCGCCCAGACCGCCCGCGCCGGAGTGCGGGCGGTTTGCTGTGCAATGCCGGAGGACCAGGACGACCACCTCCGGATTCGCACGGTGCGGATCCGATATCGGCTGAAAGGCAAAGGCATGGCCAGCGGAACCGTCAAGTGGTTCAACTCTGAAAAGGGCTTCGGCTTCATCGCGCAGGACGGGGGCGGCCCCGACGTCTTCGCGCACTACTCCAACATCAACGCCCAGGGCTACCGGGAGCTGCAGGAAGGCCAGGCCGTCACCTTCGACATCACCCAGGGCCAGAAGGGCCCGCAGGCGGAGAACATCACCCCCGCCTGACCGGGAGGTCGCCGAACGGGGCGGGGTGCCCGGGAACGCTCGTTTCCCGCGGCACCCCGCCCCGCGGCACACCGTCGCGCGACCGTCAGGGGACGCGGCGGAGGAAGTCGAGCAGCGCGGCCGTCAGCTCGGCGGGCGCGTCCTCCTGCACGAGATGACCCGCGCCGGCGATCGGCTCCCACCTGGCACCGGGGACGACAGCGGCGAGTTCGCGTCCCTTCGCCACGGGAATCCACGCGTCGTCCTCGCCCCAGCAGATCAGCGTGGGAACAGCGATACCGGCGTACCGGTCCTGGATGTCGTCGGTGTACCGCTGATCCGCCTGGGCGATCTGCCGGTAGAAGGCAGGCTGCCCCGACGCGCCGAGCCAGGGGGCGACGAGCCGCTCCAGGACCGCCGGGTGCAGCCCCGGGCCGCCGGTGGAACCCACGTACTCGCGCACCAGCGCCTCATGGAGCGCCGGGGGCAACTGCCCGAAGACCTCGGCGTGGTCACGGACCAGCCGGAAGAACGGCGAACCCCACGGTGCCAGCGCCACCGGATCGACCAGGGCGAGGGCCCGGTATCCGGCGCCGTGCAGCAGATGGGCCCGCAGAGCGACGGCGCCGCCGAAGTCGTGGGCGACCACGAGAGGGTCCGCCAGGCCCCAGTGGTCCAGCAACTCGGTGAACACCCGGCCCTGGGCCGCCAGGGACACGTCCTGGCCCGCGGACTTCTCCGACATTCCATAGCCGGGCATGTCCCAGACGAACACCTGATGGTCGCGTGCCAGCGAACGGGCCACCGCACGCCAGACGTACGAGGAGAACGGCGTGCCGTGCAGCAGGACCAGCGGGGGCCGGTCCGCCCCGCCCAGCCGGTTCCAGCGGACGGCCCCGGAACTGCCGGCGAACGTCTCGGGCAACGGCCATTCGGACATGGACACAGCTCCTGTCGGTCGAGTCGGGCGGCGGCCGGTGACGGGTGCCTCGCGCGTCCGGCGGCGGAGCGCCGCGTGGTTCCCGTCGCGGCGCCGCCGTCCCCGGTCAGGGTGTCACGGCTTGCGTGCGAGGCCCCCGTGTTCGCCGATGGGCTCCGTGGTGGCGGAGCCGGCCTCCGGACGCCAGTGGGTGACCGGGACGACACCCGGCTCCACGAGCTCCAGGCCGTCGAAGAACGCCGTGATCTGGTCGACGGTGCGCAGGATGTACGGAGCGGCACCGCTCTCGTTGTAGGCGTCCTGGGCCCGGTCGAATTCCGGATCGATGCCTCGCGAGCCGTCGTTGACGGAGAGGTAGCTGCCGGACGGCAGCGCGCCCATCAGCCGGGTGACGACGGAACGCGCCTGGTCGTAGTCCGCTATGTGTCCCAGGATGTTGCTGAGGATGAGGGCTGTGGGCCGGCCGAAGTCCAGTGTCCTGGCGGCGGCCGTCAGGACACTGTCGGGGTCGCGTACGTCGGAGTCGATGTAGGCGGTCGCCCCCTCGGGGGCGGAGTAGAGCAGCGCGCGGGCATGGGCGAGGACCATCGGGTCGTTGTCGACGTAGACGATCCGGGTCTCGGGGGCGATGCGCTGGGCGACCTCATGGGTGTTGTCGGCGGTGGGCAGGCCGGTCCCGATGTCGAGGAACTGCCGGACACCCGCCTCGGCGACCAGGTACGTGATGTTGCGGCGCAGGAAGGCACGGCTGCTGCGGGCGACGGTGACGATGCCGGGGAAGACGGCGGTGTACGCGTCGCCGGCCTCCTCGTCGACCGGGTAGTTGTCCTTCCCGCCCAGCCAGTAGTTCCAGATCCGGGCCGAATGCGGCACCGAGGTGTCGATCCTCTGGTGTGCTGCGGTGCCGGGTGTCGTCACAGGGTCGCTCATGGGTACGGTCCGTCTTTCAGCCGAGGCATGGGTGCTTCACCCAACCTACGTCGCAACGGCCTTTTCCTGTACACCGGTTCACTTCTTCATACGTACCGCGGTCGTCCGCGGTCACTGCCGGTCACCTGTCGCGTCCCGTCCGGGTACGGCGACGGCGGGCACGGCGGAAATCGGGACGCGGAACGCCGGCGGTTGTGCCAGGGTGGCCCCTCGGCAGGACCGTCTTCCCTGCGGGGCTCGTCTCGTTCGTGGCAGGAGTGTCCGATGACACCGTCTCGTCTGGTTCCGTTGCTGGAACAGTTCGAACGGGCCTGTGAGCGCCTCACCGGCCGTACGGCCGGACCGGTCATGGACAGCGGCGACGGGTCTCGGACGCCGGTGAGCCGCCTGACGGACGAGGAGTACTTCTGGGAGCCGGTGCCGGGCTGCTGGTCGGTCCGGCGGAGGGCGGACGGACCGGGGCCGCACGCGACCCTTCTGACCGGCGCCGGTGACTGGGGCAGGGACGCCGCGCCCCACCCGCATCCCTCGCCGCCGCCCTTCACGACCCTCGCATGGCGGCTGAGTCACCTCAGCGAGATGCTCTTCCTGCGGGCGGATCACACGGCCGGCACCCACGCACTCACCCGCGACGACTACCGCGTCAGCGGCAGCGCCTCGGAAGCGGTCGCGGCCTTCGAGGCGGGCGCCACCGCCTGGCGCAACGCTCTGCTGCGGGCCGACGACGCGGCGTTGGACACCGTCGGCCGGTGCACGTACCCCCACGGCAGCGACGAGGAGGACCCGTTCATCGACATCGTCTGGTGGGTCAACCAGGAAGTACTGCACCACGGAGCCGAGATCGCCCTGCTGCGCGACCTGTACCGCGCACGTCAGCCGTGACGCCGGCCGCCGTCGCGCTCGCCCGTCACCGGCCGCGGTCGGCGGCGGGTCTAGAGGCGCGGCGCGCCCGTCACCGACATCACCAGTGAGTACAGGGAGGTGGTCGCCGTGATGAACAGACGGTTGTTCTTCGGGCCGCCGAACGCGATGTTGGAGACGGGCTCGGGCACGCGCAGCCGGCCGATGAGGGTGCCGTCCGGGTCGTAGCAGTGGACACCGTCCTCCAGCGCGGCGGCCCACAGGCGGCCCTCGTCGTCGAAGCGGATGTTGTCGAAGCGCACGTCGCCCCGGGCTTCGGCGAAGACCTTCCCCTCGGACAGTGTGCCGTCCTCGTGGATGTCGAAGGCGTGGATCCGGGCGGCCCGGGAGTCGGAGACGTACAGCCGCTCCTCGTCGGGGGAGAGGATGACGCCGTTGGGCCCGTCGAAGCCGCCCGCGGCGAGCCGCACGTCGCCCGACGCCGGGTCGATCCGGTACACGTTGCACGCGCCGATCTCGGACTCGGCGCGATGCCCCTCGTAGTCGCTGGTGATGCCGAAGTCCGGGTCGGAGAACCAGACGGTGCCGTCGGAGCGTACGACGGAGTCGTTCGGGCTGTTGAGCCGCTTGCCGTCGAAGCGGTCGGCGAGGACGGTCACGGTCCCGTCGGCTTCGGTGCGGGTGACACGGCGGTTGCCCTGTTCGCAGGTGACCAGGCGGCCCTGCCGGTCGAGGGTGTTGCCGTTGCTGTGGCCGGCCGGGTCGCGGAAGACCCCGACCGCGCCGGTGGCCTCGTCCCAGCGCAGGATGCGGTCATTGGGGATGTCGCTCCAGACCAGCTGGCGCCAGGCGGGGAGGTACAGCGGGCCCTCGGCCCAGCGGCAGCCGTCGTGCAGGACCTCCAGCCTGCTGTCACCGTTCGCGCAGCGCCCAGTGCGGAAGCGGTCGTCCAGGATTTCGTACGGGCCGTCGACGGCGGACATGGCACCCTCCCAACGAAAGTGATCAGGATGTGATGCAACGTAACACGCCTATTGTCGAACCAGATATGGTTCTTGAGTGAAGTCAGTTGATGAGATAGACCGCCGACTGATCGCGTTGCTCCAGAAGGACGCCACCCGGCCGTACGCGGCTCTGGGCAAGGCGGTCGGCCTGTCGGCGGGCGCCGCCCACGAGCGCGTACGCAAACTGCGCGACCGGGGAGTCATCAGGGCCACCACGGTCGACGTGGACCCCGAGGCGCTCGACCGTCCGGTCCTCGCCTTCGTGCTGGTCGACTCCACCGCGTGGATGGGCGACCGGGCCGAGGACTTCGCCGCCGTGCCGGAGATCCAGGAGGCGCACGTCATCGCGGGCACCGCGGCCGTCCTGGTGAAGGTGCGCACGGCCACCACCGAGCGGCTCCAGGACGTGCTGCGCCGCCTCCACGCGATCGACGGGGTCAGCGGGACCCGGGCGACGGTGGTCCTGGAGACGTTCTTCGAACGGCCGCTGGACGCCCGCTAGCCCCGCCGCGGCGGTTGGCGGGCGCCCAACGCCCTCGGGGCGACGCCCGTCCGGTCAGCGCAGACGACCTGTGTAGGCGTCCGCACCGGGGCTGCGCGGCCCCTGGGCCAGGTTGTCCGCCGCCGAGGAGAAGGCCACCGTGCGAGCCCGCGCGTCGAGCGGCCGGTTGCCGGTGTCCACCTGGACCGGCGCCCCGTCGGCGTCCGTGATCGCCACCCTGGTACGGCCGTTGCGCAGGTCGCGCAGGTACCAGGTGCCCGGATCCGACGCGCTCGTGAACGCACGGAAGAGGAGGTGCCGGCCGTTGCCGCTGAGCGCCCCGTCGGCGGTCGAGAGGGCGGGGTCGGGTGCCTCGACGATGCGCAGGGCGTCGGTGCGCAGGTCGCGGACGAACACGTTGGAACCGGCACCGTTGGTGTCCTCGGGGCCGAGGTCGGTGGCCGTCGAGGTGAAGGAGGCGTGGCGGCCGTCGCCGCTGATGCCGGCCTGGGTCGCCCTGCCGTTGCCGCGCGTGCCCTCGGGCGTCGAGTGCAGCGACCGGCGGGTGCCGGTCAGCGGGTCCGCCACCACGACGTCGGAAGCCGGATCGTCGTACGGCCAGTAGCTGCCGCACGTGTACACCATGACGCCCCCGTCGTCGCTGAGCAGCGGGGTGTGGGGCCGGTGCAGGCAGGACGGCTGCTCCGTCAGCTCCCCGGTGAGCATGTCCCGCACCGCCACTCCCGCGCCCGGCCGGGGAACGGTCTCGCTCACGGCGAACGCGACGTACCGGCCGTCGGCGCTGACGGAGGCGTGCAGGGCCCAGCGCAGGGAACCGCCCAGGTCGTTGCCGACGTACCTCACCTCCCCGCTGCGCAGGTCCCGCCAGTAGACCGACGGTCTGTCGTGGACCTCGCCCGGGATCAGGTCGGTCGACGCCGAGACGAAGACCGCGTACCTGCCGCTCGCACTGATCGCCCCGGCGGTAGCGCCGAGCGCGGACTGGCCTCCGGCGGTGTCGGTGCCGACACGTTGCGTGCGGCCCGTTCTCAGATCCCGTACGAAGACGTCAGGTGCGCCGTTGGTGTCGCCGGGGACCAGGTTGGACGCCGACGACGTGAAGAGCGCGTAACGGCCGTCGGCGCTGAGCGAGGGTGCCTCCGACTCCCCGTCGGCGCCCTGGGTGAGGCGAAGGGTGTGCGGTGCCTTCGGCTTCTTCCCCGGCCGTTCGTGGTGCGCGTCGTGCGGTGCCGCCTGTGCTGCCGCGGGCGACAGCAGTACCGCGACACACGCGGCCGCGGCGGCCACGGCCGCGGATCGTAGTCCGCTTCGCATGGAGGGGGTTCCCTTCGGTTCGTGGACGGACCGGCGCCGGCCGCCTCCCTCGAGGCGGCCGGGCGGACGGGCGGATGCGGCGGCGCTGTGGCGCCGCGGGGATCAGCGCAGCGTCCGGACGTACACGTCGCCACCCGGGCTCGGAGTACCGGGCGCCAGGCCGCCGTCGGCTGACGAGAAGACGATGGTGCGGCCGTGGGCGTCGAGTGGCCGCTCACCCGTGGTAGCGGCAGCGGGCGTCCCGTCCGGGGCGTGACTGACCGGGGTGGTGCGCCCCGTGCGCAGATCGGTCCGGTACAAGTGGGTCGTGCCCCAGGTGGTGCCGGACGGTGTGAAGCCGAAGACGACGTACCGGCCGTCGCGGCTCACGGACGGGGCGGTGCTCCAGCCCTGCGCCAAGGGGGCGTCGAGACGCCGGATCGCCCCCGTGCGCAGGTCGGTGACGAAGATGTCGTGCTGTGCGCCGTTGGGGTCCTCCCCGGGCACCAGGTCGGTCGCCCACGAGGAGAAGGCGGCGACCCGGCCGTTGCCGCTGATCGCCGGATACCCCGAACGCGCCGTGGTGGTGGAGCCGTCCGCCGCCACGTCCAGCCGCCGGGACTCACCGCTTCGCAGGTCCAGCAGGAAGACCCGGCTCGGCGGATGCTGGACGGGAGCGGGGACACTCTCCCAGTGGACGAGCCGGCGGCCGTCGTCACTGAGGTGTGCTTCGCTCGCCCAGGGGGACTCAAGCACCGTCAACTCGCCGGTGCGAAGGTCCCGTACGGCGGTGCGGTGGCCCGGACGGCCGGTCCGGGTCTGCCGCGCGGTGAACGAGACGTAGCGTCCGTCCGCGCTGACCGAGGCCCCCACCAGAGCGCCGCTGTCCTGCGGGTAGAGGTCGTCGGGACCGCCGACCCGCTCGGTCGCTCCGGTCCTCAGGTCACGGCGGAAGTACCCGTACTGCTCCTGTCCCTCCTCCTGCCCCTGGTCCTGGACGAGTCCGCGGGACCGGAAGACGACGTACCTGCCGGCGGCGCTGATCACCGGCGCACTGCCGCCGTACGCCGCCTGGGCGCCGTCCGCGGTCAGGCTGACCCGTGTGGTGCGGCGGGTCCGCAGGTCGTGCAGGAAGACGTCCGGAACGGCGTTGGTGTCGTCCGGCACCAGATTGTCGGCGGACGAGCCGAAGACGACGTACCGGCCGTTCGCACTGACGGAGGCGTCCCCGGAGGGGCCGTTGGCCCCCTCGGTGACCCGCCGGACGGACGATTCCTCGGCCTTCTCCGGTCCGTTCGGCGCGGCCAGAGCGCCCGTGGGCGCCAGGAGCGTCGTCGCGCACGCCGATGCGGCGACCGCGAGCAGCATGGATCTGAACTTTCCGCGCATGAATCCCCCTGATGCGTCCGTCCCCGGCCCCCACCGGGCACCGCGGCCGATCCAAGCCCAACTCCCGCCCCGGAGCAATGCGTTGTTTGCCGTACAACCAGGCGGAGAGATCGGTGGTCCGTGCGCGCGACCGGTCGAAACCGGACAGCGGGCGAGGAACGCACGACCACGACTTCGCGCGACGCACCGCTCTGTTCAGGACAGGGGCCGGCCTGCTCCGTGCCTGCTGTCATCGGCGTCGCCACCGCGCCAGCAACCGTCGGAGAGGACGCGTCGGATGAAGCACACCGCACCCGAGGGCTGGACCAGCGTCGCGCCGAGGGTGGTCACCGAGGACACGGCGAACGCCGGTCGATCAGCGAGGCGCCTGAGGAGTCCGCTCAGGCGTCGGCCGCAGTGGGCTCCTCCAGTGGATCGACGAGCTGCTCGCGTACGTAGTTCCAGATCACCGCGATGATCGCGGCGACCGGTACGGCGAGCAGGCTGCCCACGATGCCGGCCAGGCTGCCGCCCAGTGTCACCGCCAGCAGGATCACCGCCGCGTGCAGTCCGAGCCCTCGGCTCTGGATGATGGGCTGGAACACGTTGCCCTCCAGCTGCTGCACCACGACGATGATCGCCAGCACGATCAGCGCGTCCGTCAGGCCGTTCGACACCAGCGCGATGAGTACCGCGACGAAGCCCGCGAACAGGGCACCCACGATGGGCACGAACGCGGAGACGAACGTGAGCACCGCGAGAGGCAGTACGAGTGGCACGTCCAGGATCCACAGCCCGAGGCCGATGAAGACGGCGTCGAGCAGACCCACGAGTGCCTGCGAGCGGACGAAGGAACCCAGGGTCTCCCAGCTGCGCAGGGCGACGGCCGGGACGTCGGTGGCGAGCCGGCCGGGCAACTGGCGGGTGAGCCACGGCAGGAACCGCGGCCCGTCCTTGAGGAAGAAGAACATCAGGAACACGCCGAGCACCGCGGTGATCAGACCGTTGACCACGGTACTCAGGCCTGTGGCCACCGTGTTGACCACGCTGCCGATGCTGTCCTGGACGCGCGCCATCGCGGTGTCGAGCGCACTGGTGATCTGGCCGTCGTCGATGTTCAGCGGCGGTCCCGCGGCCCATTCGCGCAGCCGGTCGATGCCTTCCATCACGCCGTCGGTCAACTCGTCGGTCTGGGAGGACATCGGCACCGCGATCAGTGCCACGATGCCCGTGACAACCAGCAGGAACGCCACGGTCACCACTGCCGCGGCGAGGGCGGGACGCCACCCGTGGCGCCGCAGGAAACGGGCCGAGGGCCAGGTCAAGGTGGTCAGGAGCAGACCGACTATCAGCGGCCACACGACCGACCACATGCGGCCGAGGACCCACAGGGCCACGGAGAGCATGACAAGAATGAGGAGCAATTCGGCAGAGGTGCGCGCGGTGGTGCGGAGCGCGGAGCGAGTCCTCGCGGAACTCAATCTGACAGACATGGAGATCACCTTATGGTGACGCCGGTTGTCCTCCTCGCGCGAGTCCTATTTCCGCGGGCGGGAGCCGTTTCAGGGGAGCTTGACCCAGTCGAGCGTGCGCTCCACAGCCGCCTTCCACCCGGCGTACCCCCGCACGCGCCGGTCCTCGGACCACTGGGGTTCCCAGCGCCTGGACTCGTGCCAGTGGGTGCGCAGTTCTTCGGTGTCCCTCCAGAACCCCGTGGCCAGTCCCGCCGCGTAGGCCGCGCCGAGTGCGGTGGTCTCCGCGACGGCGGGACGGCTGACCGGCACGCCGAGGACGTCGGCCTGGATCTGCATGCAGAGGTCGTTGGCGGTCACACCCCCGTCGACCTTGAGCACGTCGAGGTGAACCCCGGAGTCCTGTTCCATGGCTTCGACGACATCGCGGCTCTGGTAGCAGATGGCCTCCAGGGTCGCCCGCGCGAGGTGCGCGTTGTCGTTGTACCGGGCGAGGCCGACGATGGCTCCCCGGGCGTCGGAACGCCAGTAGGGGGCGAACAGGCCCGAGAAGGCGGGGACGAAGTACATGCCGCCGTTGTCGTCGACGGTGCGGGCGAGTTCCTCGCTCTCGGCCGCCGACTTGATGATCTTCATCTGGTCGCGCAGCCACTGCACCGCCGACCCCGTCACCGCGATGGAGCCCTCCAGCGCGTAGACCACCGGGCTGTCGCCGAACTGGTAGGCCACGGTGGTGAGGAGGCCGTGCTCGGAGCGGACGAGTTCCGTGCCGGTGTTGAGCACCAGGAAGTTACCGGTGCCGTAGGTGTTCTTGGCCTCGCCGGGCGCGAAGCAGACCTGTCCCACGGTGGCCGCCTGCTGGTCGCCGAGCACCCCGCCGATGGGAATGGCGGCGCGCAGCGGCCGGGAGGTCCGGGCCACACCGTACGCCTGTGCGTGCGACGAGGGGTTGATGCCGGGGAGCATCGACCGGGGGATGCCGAAGAATCCCAGCAGTTCGTCGTCCCAGTCGAGCGTCTCCAGGTCCATCAGCATCGTGCGGCTCGCGTTGGTCACGTCGGTGGCGTGGATGCCGCCGTCGGGGCCGCCGGTCAGATTCCACAGGACCCAGGCGTCCGTGTTGCCGAAGAGGGCGTGGCCGGCTTCCGCCGCCTGGCGGACGCCGTCGACGTTCTCCAGGATCCACTGGATCTTGCCGGCGGAGAAGTAGGTCGCCGGTGGCAGTCCGGCCTTGCGGCGGATGACGTCGCCCCGGCCCGAACGTGCGAGGCTCGCCGCGATGGTGTCGGTGCGGGTGTCCTGCCACACGATGGCGTTGTAGTAGGGGCGGCCGTTGCGCGGGTCCCAGACCACGGTGGTCTCCCGCTGGTTGGTGATGCCGATCGCCGCCAGATCGGTGGCCGACAGTCCGCTGAAACGCAGGGCGTTCTGCATCACCGAGTTGGTGCGTTCCCAGACCTCCACCGGGTCGTGCTCCACCCACCCGGAGCGGGGGAGGATCTGGGCGTGCTCCAACTGGTGCTTCGCCACCTCCTTGCCGTCGTGGTCGAAGATCATGAATCGGGTGCTGGTGGTTCCCTGGTCCACCGCGCCGATGAAGTCCGCCATGCTGTGCCGCCTCTCCGGCCGGTGTCAGGCCTCGGGCGCCGGTACGCGCCCCGTTGGCTCCGGCTCCGCCGCGGGCAGGAACCGGCCGATGAAAACCTTGTACAGACCCGCGCCGAGCACGCCACCGATCAGCGGCCCGACGATCGGTACCCAGAAGTAGAGGTTCCCGTACTGATCTCGCCATGCCCCGCCGTACCCGGTGAGGAAGCTGGCCAGCCGGGGGCCGAAGTCGCGGGCGGGGTTGATGGCGTATCCCGCGTTGGTGCCGAAGGCCATGCCGATCGCGACCACGACCAGGCCGATGACGAAGGGGGCCAGGTTCGCGCCCGGCGGTGAGTTCAGCAGGTCCGTGAGGGCCAGGATCAGCAGCAGGAGGATGGCGGTGCCGATGACCTGGTCGCGGAAGGCACCCCACTCATGGACCGGGAGAGCGGTGTTTCCGTTCGCGGGGAGCGTGGAGAACACGGACTGCGTCCTGATGGTGTGGCCGGGATCGGCCTTCGCCAGCGCCTCGGTGTAGTTCCAGCGGACCAGGAGGGCTGCCACGAAGGCTCCGGCTGTCTGGGCCAGCGCGTAGGGAACCACTTTGCGCCACGGAAACCCCTTGAACACGGCGAGGGCGAGGGTCACCGCGGGGTTGAGGTGGGCACCGCTCAGCCTCGCCGCCACATAGGCGCCCAGCGTGACACCGAGCCCCCACGCCCAGGAGATGCTGTCGTGGTTCCCGAGGCCGCCCTCCGGATCCGTGAGGGCCCCGCCCGCGGACACCTGGGCCACCACGCCGCAGCCGAAGAGGATGAGGATCAGCGTGCCGGCGAACTCGGCCGACAGTTCACCCACCAAGCCGGACCCCTTGAGCCGTTCAGCCATGGAAGCTCACCTTCCGCCGGCTGAACCGGCTGTCGACTGTCCGGGACCCACAGCCGTCAGATTAAGATTACGAGCGACAAATCGCACGCAATGTACGGCCGTCCGCCTGTCCGCTCGCCGTCAGCGGGCGTCGTCCAGGGCGGGGGCGATCACGGCGAAGGCCCGGTCGGTCAGTGCGAGAGGGTCCTCGGCGCCGTCGCTGTCGCTCCAGCGCTGGAGGACGGTGTTGAACGCGGTCAGTGTCATCCCGGCGGCCAGTTGCGGATACAGGTCGACGTCGGGGGAGACCCCCAGTCGGTGAGCGATCTCCGCCGTCAGGTCGTCGCGCCACTGCCCCTGACGTTCCAGGAAGCGGGCGTGCAGGGCGGGGGTACGCAGGATGAGCTGAACCACCCGCAGCGCCCTGTCGGAGTGGTCGGCGCAGGCGGCGACGGGAACCGAGACGGCCTTCTTCAACGCCTCCGAGGGTGCTTCCTCGCCGGGGCGGGCCGCCAGCTCCGCGCGTATGCCGGTGCCCATGTCGGTCAGGAACTGGACGACCACGTCCTCCTTGGAAGCGAAGTACCGGAAGAACGTCCGCTTCGACACCCCGGCGGCGGTGGCGATCTCGTCGATGGTGACCGCGTCGAATCCCTGCTTCGCCAGCAGTTGCAGGGCCGCTTCGGTCAGTTCGTCCGAGACGAGTTGACGCTTGCGCTGGGCCAGGCTGGCTTCGGGGCGAGTGGTCACCACCTCATCGTAACTCCATGCCTTGCGTGGCACCAAGAGGCGTCTTGACACTCGGTGCCATGCGCGGCAGCGTATGCCGCATGACACAGCAGCGACGTTGGACCGCCGAACGGATTCCGGACCAGACCGAGCGGGTGTTCGTCGTCACCGGAGCCAACAGCGGCCTCGGCATGGCGACAACCCGGGCACTCGTCCGCCGGGGCGGACACGTGATCCTCGCGGTACGCGACGAGGAGAAGGGCCGGCGGGCGGCCGCGGAGATCACCTCGGAGCATCCGGATGCCGGCCTCGAGGTGCGCCGGCTCGACCTGGCCGATCTCGACTCGGTCCGGGCCTTCGCCCGCCAGGTGCGTGCCGACCATCCGCGGCTCGATGTGCTCGTCAACAACGCCGGCATCATGGCTCCGCCGCGACGCCTGAGCGCACAGGGCCACGAGCTGCAGTTCGCCTGCAACCACCTCGGCCACTTCGCGCTCACCGGACTGCTGCTCGACCTGCTGGCGGAGGGCGACGATCCTCGCGTGGTCACGACGACTTCGACCAACCACCGGCAGGGACGGCTCTTCTTCGACGACCTCACCGGCGAGCGCGACTACTCACCCATGGCCTTCTACAACCAGTCGAAGTTCGCCAACGCCGTCTTCGGACGGGAGCTGCACCGGCGGCTGACCGAGGCCGGCAGCCCGGTGCGCAGCATGCTCGCACATCCCGGCTACACCGCCACCAGCCTGCAGACGAGTGCGCCGACCGGCATGGTGAAGATGCTGTTCGGCCGCATTCTCATCCCGCTCGCCCAGTCCCCGGGCCGGGGCGCGCTGCCGCAGTTGTACGCGGCGACCGACCCGAGCGTGGAGGGCGGTGAGTTCATCGGACCGGACGGCCTGGCGGAGCTGCGCGGCGGGCCGGCACGGGTACGGCTGTCACCCGCGGCGGCGGACGCCGAGACCGGTCGCCGTCTGTGGGAGGTGTCGGAGCGGTTGACGGACGTACGCTTCCCGCTCCGGCCCGGGCCCGGCTGACCGCGGTGCCCGCTTCGGTCGAACGGGCGCTGCCGCTGCGGGCCGCGCCGACCGCCGCACTTGCCGTTTCGCGGCAGATGGTCAGCGCGGACCCGTACGAGCCGACGCGGGGCCGCCCCCTTCACGGGCCGATGGGCATCCGGCGCTTGTGGTCGGTCAGCCGGTAACGGGTGACGATCTTCTCGAAGGCCTGCTCCTCCACCGGCCTGCCCTCCAGGAAGTCGTCGATCTCGTCGTACGTCACGCCGAGGGCGTCCTCGTCGGCCTTGCCGGGGTCGAGGGTCTCCAGGTCGGCCGTCGGAACCTTGCGCACCAGCTCGGCGGGCGCGCCCAGCGCGTCGGCGACGGCGCGCACACGGCGCTTGGTGAGACCGGTCAACGGGACCAGGTCGGCGGCGCCGTCACCGAACTTGGTGAAGAAGCCGGAGACCGCCTCCGCCGCGTGGTCGGTGCCGACGACCAGGCCGTCGTGCGCGCCGGCCACGGCGTACTGGGCGATCATGCGCTGCCTGGCCTTGACATTGCCCTGCACGAAGTCCTGGTGACCGGCGTCATGGAAGGACACCCCGGCGGCGACCAGGGCCTCGAGGGCGGCGTCGCTCGCGGGCTTGATGTCCACGGTCAGCACGTGGTCGGCCTTGATGAAGGAGAGCGCGAGCTGAGCGTCGTGCTCGTCGGCCTGGACCCCGTGCGGCAGCCTCATGGCGTAGAAATGCGCCTCGTGCCCCTCGGCCCGCGCCCGCTCGACGGCGAGCTGGCACAGTCGGCCCGCGGTGGTCGAGTCGACACCGCCGCTGATACCGAGTACGAGGGAGCGCAGACCGGTGGAGGTCAGCCGCTCGGCCAGGAAGGCCACCCGGCGTTCGATCTCCCGTTCGGCGTCGAAGGTCTCCGCGACCTCCAGTTCCCGGGCGATCTCCAGTTGCAGGGCGATGGACGCCGGCTCGCTCAATTCCGCTCCTTGTTCGATCTGCAGGGGACTTCTCACCCACCCTACCCAGAGGCGCCCGGGGGATCCTGGCCGACCGGTGTGTGGAGCGCGACGTGCGGGGTGACCGTCAGGGGCCACCCCGCACGGCCGCGGGTCAGCTCAGCGGCTCCACGCGGATGTTGCGGAACCGCACCTTGTTGCCGTGGTCCTGCAACCGGATCGTCCCGGCGGCCGGCGTCTCGGCCCTGCCCGACGCGGTGGGCCCGTCGAGGACGATGTCGTCGTGGACCTTCTCGCCGTTCCACACCACCGTCACCCGGGCGTCGGCGGTCTTGCGGCCGCTGTCGTCGTAGCGGGCCGCGCGGAAGACGATGTCGTACGTCTGCCACGTCTCCGGTGCCGCCGCCGCGTTGGTGTCGGGCGCCTTCTTCAGATAGATCGCGCCGGCCTCGTTCGCAGCCGGCGAGGTGTCACCGTAGGAGTCGAGGATCTGCAGCTCGTAGCGGTCCTGAAGGAAGATGCCGCTGTTGCCGCGGTCCTGTCCGGTCACGTCCGGCGGCAGCAGTGGGACGCGGTACTCGACGTGCAGCCTGAAGTCCTGGAAGGCGTCCTTGGTGCGGATGTCACCGCAGCACACCTCCATCGACTTCTCCTCGGCCAGCGGCCATGCCACGCGCCGCCCGTCCGTGTGCTGCCACCGCTCCTGCGAGGCGGCGGTGCCGTCGAAGAGGGCGACGCGCGCGCCGTGCGGGTGCACGGTGATCAGGTCGAGGTTGACATGACCGGTGTCGCCGGGATCGTACCGGTAGGAGATCGCGTTGTGGCCGGCGCGCAGCCTCAGGCGTTCGGTCCGCGTGGACCAGGAGTCCCAGTCCCCGGTGGAGGGGAGTTCCGTCTGGCGCACCTTCTTGCCGTTGGCGTACAGGGAGAGGGACTTGGTGCCCTCGAACGGGTTCGGGCCGTTGGAATAGCGGAGGCCCACGTCGTAGGTGCCCGATTTCGGGACCGTCACGTCGAACGTCGTGGTGACCTTGCCCTCCGTGGCGTAACGGTCGACGAATCCGCTGCCGGAGTAGCCGACGTGGTCGGTGTTGATCCCGGCCCTGCCCGTCAGACGCGCCTCTTCGGCCTCGTAGAGGGTGGCGGGCGGCGGCTGCTTGCCGGGCATCTCGTTGAGCGTGTACCAGGCTTCGGTGCTCCACAGCGTCTCACCGGACGCAGAGGTGAAGGGGCGGGGGGAGCGCACGTGCACCACGCGGTCCGGCTCGAGGCCGTCCAGCCGCAGCCGGACGGTGCGGCCGTCCTTCGAGAGTGTCGCCGAGCGTACGGCCAGCTCCTCCTCGGCGATCTTCGGGCCGCCGTAGTCGGCGGTCGGCGTGTAGTGCCACTGCTCGACCTCGTAACGCGCGGCGAGCTCCGCCGCGGTCTCGTCGGAGACCGGCTGCGTGTACGTCAGGTCGAAGCCGCCCGGCACGGCCCGCATCTTCTGGATGTCGAAGGTGTTGCCGCCGTTGGGAGTCAGCTTCTGCAGGCCGAACTTGAGCTTGCCCGCCTGCCCCCAGTTGCCGTCGGCGCCCAGGCCACCGGCGTAGACCGCTCCGTCGGGGCCGACGGTGACGCGGTTGACGCCGGCCTCCAGTCCCTGGGTGTAGCGGAAGACGGCGCCCTGGTACTGGCCCTTCACCTTCTCCAGGTAGGCGCGTTGCAGGCCGCCGTAGGTGACGTCGCCGATCAGCATCTGGCCCGCGAAGCGGCCCTTGTCCAGGTACAGCGGTGTGGAGGGCGAGTTGCCGATCTCGTTCTGCGGCAGCCACAGCACCGGTTCGGTGACGGGGGAGTCCTCGAAGGGGCCGGTGGGCTCGGTGTAGTGGTTGAAGAAGCGGTCCTGCTTGATCTGGACGAGTTTCGAGGCGGGCAGCCAACCGCCCTGGTTGTCGGTGGCGAAGAGACTGCCGCCCGGACCCCAGCCGATGCCGTTGGGGGTCCGCAGGCCACCCGCGATCGGGCTGATCTTCCCCGTCTTCTTGCTGATCCTGTACGTCGTTCCGCGGTTCGGCGCGGGCTGCGGAGTGGTGGTCGCGCCGCCGAGGTCGATGGCGACGGACAGGTTCACGTAGAAGTAGCCGTCCCGGTAGAGCAGGCCGAACGCGAACTCGTGGAAGTTGCCTCCGTACGGCCAGGTGGCGACCGTGCGGTACTCGTCGGTCACGTCGTCGCCGTCCCGGTCGACCAGCCGGGTCAGTTCGTGCTTCTGCGAGACGTAGAGCGATCCGTCGACGTACTTGATGCCCATGGGTTCGCGCAGGCCGCTCGCCACCTTCTCGACGGTGACCTTGTCGCGGCTGGTCGCGCCGGTGACGTTGTCGAGCAGGTACACCTCTCCGGCAACGTTGTCGGTGCCGCCCCAGGTGCTGATGGCGAGGCGTCCGTCGGGCAGCCAGTCCATGCCGGTGACCTGCGGTTCGAATCCGTCGGGGCGCAGGTCGGTGAGGGTGAGGTCGGGGCGCACCGAGGTCAGTGGCAGGCCGTCGCCGGGGGTGTCGCGGCCGGCCTCGCACTCCTTGCGGCCCGGTGCCGTCACCCGGACGACCCCGGCGTCGGTACTCAGCGCCTCGCGGGGCACGACGGTGAAGCCGCTCTCGCCCGGTGGCATCCAGGCGAGTTGCAGTTGCTGTCCGCCGCCACGGTCGAAGTGCTCGACGCGCAGCGGGTGTGCTCCCGCGGTGAGATGGACCGTGCCGTCCTTCGGCTCCGCGCCGTGCAGCCCGTCGTGGTCGATCACCGTCGTGCCGTCGAGGGTCAGCCGTGAACCGTCGTCGCTGGTGAGCCGGAACACGTAGGTGCCGTCACGTGGCGCGAGCAGGTAACCGGACGCCTCCGAGACGAAGTTGTCGGCGATCCCGCCGAAATCGGCGGTGGTGGACCAGTCGACCGTCGGCATGAGCTTGTCGTGGTTGGGAGTCTGGCCCGGCTTGAGGGTGCACAGCTCGTCCAGCGGCGTCTGTACGTCGAACACGCGCAGCGTGACTCCGGGCTCCTGCGGCGGTATGTCCGCGGGGGCGGCCGAGGACGCCGGGGCGGCCAGGACGCCCCCGACGGAGACCGCCGACGTCAGCAGGAGAATGAGGTGTCTTCGGGCACGCCTGAACAGGCGTTGGCGCATTGGTCCTCCAGGGCGTGGGGACCGGACCGTGCCGGAAATCGCTCCGGTCTCGTGCGGTGGGACTGCACTTCCGCCGCCAAGGTAGGAGACTTCCGTTTGACATGTCCATACTTTGTCATCGATGTGTTCAAAGTTCTCGGACCCCGCCCGCTCCCGGTTCTCGGACCCCGCCCGCTCCAGCCGCCCCGCCCCGGGTCAGCGGCCCTTGCGCACCCGGGCCGCCGCGCGGGCCTCCGCCGCCTTGCGGGCCTCGGCGGTCTTGCGGGACTCCTTCGCGGGGCGCCCTGAACGGTCGCCGAGGCCGCGGAAGGGTGCGTTGCCACCGCTGCCCTTCGCCCCGGCCGGTGGACGCTTCGCACCGGTGATGGTGGTCAGCGTCTGCTCGCCGGAGCGCACGGGGGTGACGGTCGGCCGGATCCCGGCGTCGGACATCATCCGGTTCACCTCGCGCCGCTGGTCGGGCGTGACCAGGGTGACCACACTCCCGGACTCCCCGGCGCGCGCGGTACGCCCGCCGCGGTGCAGGTAGTCCTTGGCGTCGGCCGGCGGATCGACGTTGACGACGAGGTCGAGTGCGTCGACGTGGATGCCCCGGGCCGCGACGTTGGTGGCCACCAGCACGGTGACCTTCCCCTCCACGAACTGGGCGAGCGTGTGCGTGCGCTGCGGTTGCGACTTCCCGCTGTGCAGGGCGGCGGCCCGCACGCCGCTGGCCCTCAGGTGCCGGGTGAAACGGTCGACCCCGGCCTTGGTGTCCAGGAACATCAGCACCCGGCCGTCCCGCGCGGCGATCTCCGTCGCGGTCGCGTACTTGTCGGCGGGGTGAATGGTCAGTACGTGGTGTTCCATCGTGGTGACCGAGCCCGACGCCGGGTCGACCGATGCGACGACCGGGTCGTGCAGATGGCTCCGCACCAGCTGGTCGACGTCGCGGTCGAGCGTGGCCGAGAACAGCAGCCGCTGCCCGTCGGCGGGCACCTGGTCCAGGATGCCCGTGACCTGCGGCAGGAACCCCAGGTCGCACATCTGGTCCGCCTCGTCCAGCACCGTGATCCGCACGTCGTTCAGGTGGCAGTCACGTCGCGACACCAGGTCGGCCAGCCGCCCCGGGGTCGCGACGACGACTTCGGCGCCGTCGCGCAGCTGCGCCGCCTGCCGGTTGATGGCCAGCCCGCCGACCACCGTCGCCAGTCGCACGCCGAGCGTCCGCGCGTACGGTGTCAGCGCGTCGCTCACCTGCTGGGCGAGTTCCCGCGTCGACACCAGGACCAGCGCGAGGGGCCGCTTCGACCCGGCCCGCCGCCCCGCGGTCCTGACCAGCAGGGCGAGCCCGAAGGCCAGCGTCTTGCCGGAGCCGGTCCGCGCGCGGCCGAGGACATCGCGGCCGGCCAGCGCGTCGGGCAGGGTCGCCGCCTGGATGGGGAAGGGCTCCGTCACGCCGAGGCCGGTCATCGTCTTCAGCAGCGCGGGCGGCAGCCCGAGCGCGTCGAAGGACCTGGACGGCGGCCCGTCCACCGCCTCGGACGGCGTTGTCGTTCGCTGGGACCTGCCGGCCCGGGGAGCGCCGGGGGCCGGTGACGGCTGCGCGTTCATGGGGGACCTTCCTGATCAGGCGCCCGGAACGCGCCCGGGTCCGTACCCTTCGGTACGGACCCGGGCGCTTCAGAGCGTGACCCCAGTTTACCAGCGGGTACCGGAGGCCCGGCCGGTCCGCGGAGACCTCACGCGAGGCACTCCTGCGCGTCGCCCGGAGGGCGTACCGGCGCGGCCCCGCGGCGGCGCGTGCGGATCCGGTCGGTTCCCGCCCGGGCGGGCGGCCGTGCGGATCGCGAGTGCGGCCTCCGCGAGAGCGGTGACCGGGCCGGGTGATCCTGTGTGCGGGCCCCTGCTTCGCCCGGCCGTCGTCTCGTCTCTCGGCGAGAGGCTCGGCGAGAGACCTGGCGAGGGGCTGGGACGGGGACGATGGGGCCTACTTGGATTCGACCCGTCCGAACGGGTTAGGACCGGCCGTGAGCTCGTCACGCGCCGCCTGCCAGGCGAAGTCCCCGGGATACAGCTCGCTGCGCAGATAGGCGCAGGTGAGCCGCTGGACCGCGGCCACTCGCTCGGGATTCTCGTCCGTCGTCTCGGCGGCGTCGTAGCCGGCGACCCCGCCGAGCCCGTGCTCCGCGTCGAACAGGGTGAGCAGGGACTTGGGGGCCGGGGCGAGGAAGTACGGGTCGGCATGCCACTCGGGCCCACGGACCGTCAGGTGGGCGGAGTCGTCCTGGTCGCCGGCGACCACGAGGGCGGGCGTCGTCATCCGGGAGAAGTCGGTGGTCAGGAAGAAGGAGAGGTTCTCGGCAGCGGACTGGCTGAGGGCGTCGCCGCCCCGGCCGGGTGCGGCGAGCAGGACACCCGCCTTGATCCGGGGCTCGGTCAGGTCCACTTCCCTTCCGTCGTCCGGATCGGTGAGCCGGGCTCCCAGCAGCAGGCTCGCGGTGTGCCCGCCCATCGAGTGCCCGGCCACGGCGACCCTGCTTCGGTCCAGGCGTCCGAGCAGCTGCGGAACGGCGGCTTCCAGCGCGTCGAGCTGGTCGAGGACGCGCGTCATGTCCTCGGCCCGTGACCGCCAGAACAGCGGCGCCCCGGGAGTGGTGGGATCCAGCCTCAGCGTCCTGGAGCTCAGGTGGGTGGGCTGGATGACGACGAAGCCGTGCGCCGCCCAGTGGTGGGCGAGGGGAGCATAGCCGTTCAGGGAGGAGAGGTGGTTCGAGTAGCCCTGCCCGTGCGAGAGGAGGATGACCGGCAGGCCGCTCCCGGTGACGGGTGCGCAGACCCGTACCTCCAGGTCCACGGCCCGGCCGGGGGCCGGCAGCACGACCGGAGCGACCGAGAGGACGGGAGCGGGCGAGCCGGCGAGGCCGGTTGCGCAAGTCGGTGCGTTCATGATGCGTGGTCCGTTCGACGACCGCCGCGGTCGGGCTGGTCCGGTCGGCGGCGGTGAGGGGCGGTCAGGGGCGTCCGTAACTCGGGCGACCCGAACCGGAACACTGTCCCGATTACGATACGGAACGCTGTCCCGTTTGGTCAACGGTGCCCGGGTGGGGAGTGTGCGCACTCGGCGCCGCGGCCTGCGCCGGAGGGATCAGGGCCTGCTGCGCGCCGCGCGCACGCGGCGGTGGCTCCAGGTGAGCAGGGCGAGCAGGACGACGCCCGAGATGATCAAGCTCGCCCCGGTGGCCCATCCGGAGTACGGCACTTGGGGAAGCAGGCCCCATGCGACGCCCGCGGCGATGAGGAACAGCCCCACCAGAACCGAGCCGGTGATGCGCCAGGGTGAGGAGACGCTCTCCTCGGCCGCCCGCATCGCCTGTCTGCGGACGGGGGTGACGAACCGGTCCAGTGCCGGGACGGCGCGCGCCAGCAGCACCATCCCCGCGAACACGAGCAGCAGACCCGGTCCGGGCAGTACCAGCAGGGCGACGCCGATCACGACCAGCACGGCGCCGAGGGTGCCCAGGACGGCCCGCCGGATCGATTCGACACTGCGCGCCATGGCGCCCCACCTTCCTGCGGTCGGCAAGAATTCCGGTTCCGTCGGCCCGCCCAACCTTAGGCAGGCATCGGGGTACGGGCGATTCCGCCCGCTCCGTCCGCCGGGCGGTCCGGCTCGATGGCGGGACGCTGTTCCCGCGGCGGCCGGGTGGCTGAACGATCCGGACGGTGAGCACCGTGATGCGGCCGGGCCGCCCGGGGATGTCCACGGTGGTCCCGGGTGCCAGCCCGGGACCACCCGCCCGCACGGCTGGGCGGGGGCGGTACCCCGGGCGGTGGTCGGCATGACAAGCTGGGGTCCTGTTGTCCGAGCCCAGGAGGTCACCATGACTGCAGAGTCTTCATCGCAAGCAGGTTCGGAGTCGCCCGACGTCGAGAGCCCTGCCCTGACGCCCGACGAGGACGGCCAGTACGACCTGAAAGGCAAGTTCCGCGAGGCCCTGGAACGCAAACGCGGGAAGCAGGCGGAGGCCGCGGCCCTCGCCGCGCACACCGACGCGTCGAAGGTCCGCGGCGCGCACGGTCCGGCTGCGAGCCAGCGGTCGTTCCGGCGCAAGAGCGGCGGCTGACGGCGCCGGAACAGCAGTGTGTGAGGGCCTGGCCGGCGCATACCGGCCGGGCCCTCGCCGTGTCCCGACGTCACGTACCGGGCGTCCGCCTGCTCGGCTCGGCGCGCGCCACCGGCTCCGGCACGACCACGACCGCGGCCGACTCCACCGCCGGCAGCACGGACAGCCGGACCGCACCGGCCACTAGAGGTGGGGCTCCGCCGAGGAGCATGCCGATGAACGCGCCGGCAGGGTGACCGGCCCGGCGGTGCTGGTCCGGTCGAGTGCCGGGATCAGCGCACCGGCGGCCGACGGCCGGGTGATCTCCAGGCCCGGTGGTGACGATCGCGCGGGCGTGCCCGAGTCGGGCCGACGCCGCGACCGCGGCGCCGGCGGCGAGCAGCAGGGCGAGTGCGGCGCCGAGGGCCGCGTTCGCCGGGAGCAGGGCCGCGCCCGACGTGGTCACAGCCCCACCCTGTGGCGGGGGCGGTCAGGGACGGCTGGTCAAGTAGCCGCCCATGGAGGTGAAGTACTCCGTCGCGGACAGCTCCCGCCCGTCGTCCGTCCGTACGCGCGTGATGGCGAGGCCCGGGTTGCGGCCGGTGCGCGCGTCGGCGCCGGCGACGATCACCACGCCGTCACCTTCGCGGTAGAAGACGCGGCCGGGAGTGCCGCCGTAGCGGCCCTGTGACACCACGGCGGCGAGGACCTCGAGCCGCCTGCCCCGGTGGAAGGTGAAGGCGCTGGGGTAGGGCTCGGACTGGGCGCGGACCAGGCGTTCCAGGTCCTCGGCAGGCCAGCTCCAGTCGATGCGGATGTCCTCGACGGACCGCTTGTGGAAGAAGCTCGCCCGGGACCGGTCCTGTTTGGTGAACTCCGTCTGTCCGGCGGCGATGAGGCCGAGTGCGCCGGTGGTGACCGGGGCGATGAGGCCGACCGTCTTGTGGAAGAGATCGGTGGCGGTGTCCGCCGGTCCGACCGGTACCGCGTCCTGCCGGACGATGTCGCCGGCGTCGAGTTCGTCGTTCATCATGTGGGCGGTGACGCCCACTTCGGACTCTCCGTTGATCAGCGCCCAGATCAGCGGAGAGAAGCCGGCGTACTTCGGCAGCAGCGAGTCGTGGATGTTGAGCGTGCCGTGGCGCGGGAGGCCGAAGATGCGCGGGGGGATCCACGTCCGCCAGTTGTTGGCCACGATGATGTCCGGGTCGGCCTCCTCGAGGCGTTCGAACAGCTCGTCGTCGTCGGGGCGGTTGCGGATCAGTACCGGGACGCCGTGCTCTTCGGCGAGGTCGGCGACGGAGTCGCTCCAGATCTTCTCGTACGCGTGGTCGCTCTTGGGGTGTGTCACGACCAGCACCACGTCGTGTTCGGAGTCCAGGAGGGCCTGCAGGGTGCGGTGCCCCCACGTCTGGTAACCGAACATGACGACCCGCATGGGGTTCCTCCTCGAGGCAGGGGACAGCCCGGTCAAGTAAAGCAAGGCTTACCTTAGTTCACAACAGCCGTGCGTGACAGGTCAATTGACGGCGCCGGCTGCCGAGTTGTCCTATCGACAGCTTCGCGCTATTAGCTTAGGCTCACCTAAGTTCCCGGCGGCCGCTCCGCCGGCATGTCCCGGTTCGGCAATCCCCCACGTTTGACAGGCGACTGTCCCGCACGATGGGAGTGACATGTCACAGGTTCTTCCTGATGACGTACCACCGGTCCACGACCTCATTGGCATCGGCTTCGGACCGTCCAATGTCGCCATGGCGATCGCGATCAGCGAGCACAACGCACGCCCCGGCGGGCAGGAGGTGATCACCGCTCGCTTCTTCGAGCAGCAGCCGCGCTTCGGCTGGCACCGCGGCATGCTGATCGACGACGCGACCATGCAGGTGTCCTTCCTGAAAGACCTGGTGACCCTGCGGAACCCGGCCAGCGAGTTCAGCTTCCTCTGCTACCTGCAGAGCAAGGGGCGGCTGATCGACTTCATCAACCACAAGAACCTCTTCCCGCTGCGGGTGGAGTTCCACGACTACTTCGAGTGGGCCGCGGCCCAGGTAGACGACATGGTCTCCTACGGTCACGAGGTCGTCGGCGTCGCACCCGTCGACCGTGACGGGGCCGTGCACCACCTGGAAGTGACGGTCCGTTCGGGGGAGGGACTCGAGGTTCACCGGGCCCGCAACCTCGTCATCGGCACCGGGTTGCGCCCCCTCCTGCCGGAAGGCGTGGAGCGCGGCGACCGCGTCTGGCACAACTCCGCACTGCTGACGAAGGTCGGCGGGCTGGAGGGCACCTCACCCTCTCGATTCGTCGTCGTCGGCGCCGGGCAGAGCGCCGCCGAGAACGTCGCCTACCTGCACCGGCGCTTCCCCGAGGCCGAGATCTGCGCCGTCTTCAGCCGCTATGGCTACAGCCCCGCCGACGACAGCGGATTCGCCAACCGGATCTTCGACCCCGCCGCGGTCGACGACTACTTCGCCGCGCCCGGCAGCGTGAAACGCCGGCTCATGGACTACCACGGCAACACCAACTACTCCGTGGTGGACATCGACCTGATCGACGACCTGTACCGGCAGACGTACCGGGAGAAGGTGCTCGGCACCGAGCGGCTGCGCTTCCTCAACGTGTCCCGGCTCACGGACGTCGAGGAGACGCCGGACAAGGTCCGCGTCACCGTGAAGTCCCTGGTCACCGGCGAGGAGTCGCTCCTCGACGCGGACGTCGTGGTCTTCGCCACCGGCTACGGTCCGGCTGACCCCCTCGGTCTTCTCGGCGAGGTCGCGGACCGCTGCCTGCGCGACGACGAGGGCCGCGTCCGCGTCGAGCGCGACTACCGCGTCGCGACCGACCCCGGCCTGCGCTGCGGCATCTACCTGCAGGGCGGCACGGAGCACACCCACGGCATCACGTCGTCCCTGCTGTCCAACACCGCCATCAGGGTCGGGGAGATCCTGGAATCGCTCCTCGGCCGAGGGCTCAAGTCCGCTTCCGACGAGGCGCGAACGGTCGCCGACGGAACCGGCACCACCGCCCGTTAGTCTACGTCGCTATGGCCACGACTGCGGTTGAACGCCCCACGCCCGGGAGCACAACGGAGGCCCGCCGACGGCGGGTTGCGGGTCTGGGCGTCCTCGCGGTGGTACTCGTGGCCGCGGCAGCGGCGTCGTTGGCCGTCGGAGCGCGCGCGTTGAGTCCTGGCGAGGTGTGGCACGGACTGTTCGCGGCGTCCGACCCCGACCAGCGACTCACCGAGATCAGGCTCATCGTGCGGACCGTGCGGGTGCCCCGCACGGTGCTCGCGGTCGTGGCGGGCATCGCCCTGGGGATCGGCGGCGCACTGATCCAGGGGTACACGCGCAATCCGATCGCCGACACGGGCCTGCTGGGGGTGAACTCCGGAGCCTCGTTCGCCGTGGTGTCGGGGATCGCGCTGTTCGGGTTCACCGACCCGTTCCAGTACGTCTGGTTCGCCTTCCTCGGGGCAGCGGTCGCGGGTGTGGTCGTGTTCGGGCTGTCCAGCATCGGCCGGGGCGCAGGCAACCCGTTGACGCTCGCGCTGGCCGGGCAGGGCGTCACCGTGTTCCTCGCGGCGATGACCACGGCGGTCGCCCTGACGGACAAGGCCTCGCTCGACGCGCTGCGGTTCTGGAACGCGGGCTCGGTCGCCGGTGTCGGGTTCGACGTCATCTGGCCGGTGACCGCGTTCATCGCGGTCGGGCTGGTACTGGCGCTGACCACGCTCCCCGCCGTCAACCTGCTCAACCTGGGTGACGACGTGGCGCGAGGCCTCGGGGTGAACATCGCGCTGACCCGGACCGTCGGCATCGTCGCCATCACCCTGCTGGCGGGCGCGGCGACGGCGGCGTGCGGTCCCATCGCGTTCATCGGTCTCATGGTGGCCCACGTGGCCCGGTACCTGACCGGGCCGGACTATCGCTGGCTGGTGCCGTACGCGGGGCTGCTCGGAGCCGTCGTCCTGCTGGTCTGCGACATCGTGGGGCGCCTGGTGGTGCGGCCGGGGGAACTGGACGCGGGTGTCCTCGTCGCACTCCTGGGCGCCCCGTTCTTCGCGGCTCTCGTGTGGCGCGGAAAGTTCAAGAACGCATGAACGGGGCGGACGTGAAGCCGAACGGGGCCGGCGTGAAAGCGAACAGGGCCGGCGTGAAGGCGAACGGGGCGGATGCGAAGCCGGCTCTGACGCCCGGGGTGCGGCTCGGACACGTGTCCTTCGTGTGGCGGCCCTGGATCGCGTGCGTCACGCTGCTGTTGACGGCGGCGGTCTTCCTGGTCTTCTGCCTGTCCATCGGCGTCGGGGACTTCCCCATCGGCCTGCCCCGGGTGGTCGCCACCGTCTTCGGCCGGGGTGAGCAGGTCGACGAGTTCGTGATCATGGACCTGCGGATGCCCCGCGCCCTCGCCGGCCTCGTCGTGGGGATCGCGCTGGGTGTGTCCGGCGCACTCACGCAGTCCATCGCGCGCAATCCGCTGGCCAGCCCGGACATCCTGGGCATCACCAGTGGTGCCAGTGCGGTAGCGGTGTTCCTCGTGACCGTGTCGGGCGGCACCGCCGCCGCGATCGTCGACGCCGTGGGCCTGTCCGCGGCGGCGCTCGCGGGCGGTCTCGGCACCGGCCTGCTGGTGTACTTCCTGGCATGGCGGCGCGGGATCGACGGCTTCCGGCTCATCCTCATCGGCATCTCGGTGAGCGCCGTGATGCAGGCGATCACGACCTGGCTGCTGGTCGAGGCCGACATCAGGGACGTGGCCCGGGCCCAGGCGTGGCTGGTCGGCTCGCTGGACAACCGGGGGTGGAACGAGGTCAGGGTGGCGCTGTGGGGCACGCTCGTCCTCCTGGTCGTGGTGGCGTGCGTCGCCTTCCAGTTCAAGCCGATGCACTTCGGCGACGAGGTCGCCGCGGGTCTCGGCGTCCGGTACTCGATGGTGCGGGCGGTCCTGCTGCTGTGCGCGGTGCTGCTGGCCGGCGTGGCGGTGAGCGCGGCGGGGCCGGTCCCCTTCGTCGCGTTGGTGGCTCCGCAGGTGGCGATGCGTCTGGCCAAGTGCCCGACACCGCCGTTGGCGGCCTCCGGCATGGTGGGAGCGCTGCTGCTGATCGGCTCGGACCTGATCGCGCGCACGGCCCTGCCGGTCTCGCTCCCGGTCGGTGTGGTCACCGCCGCGATCGGCGGCCCCTTCCTCGTCCATCTGCTGGTGCGGGCGAACCGCAGATAGCTGGTACAAAGTAAGGCGAGCCTAAACAAGGGGGCCTTGTGGTCGTTCAGTCCATCACCGCGACCGAGTCCGAAGTCGACGGTGCCTCACGGCTGGCAGCCAGGGGCGTCACGGTCGGGTACGGCGCCCGGACCGTCATCGACGACCTCGACGTGGCGATCCCGCCCGGGGTGATCACCACGATCATCGGTCCCAACGGCTGTGGGAAGTCGACCCTGCTGCGGACGCTGTCGAGGCTGCTCAAGCCGGCCAGGGGGACGGTCGTGCTCGACGGCGAGGACATCGTCACGCTCCGGACCAGGGACGTGGCGAAGAAGCTCGGCCTGCTGCCCCAGGCGCCGGTCGCGCCCGACGGGCTGACGGTGTCCGACCTGGTCGCCAGGGGCCGTCACCCGCACCAGAGCTGGCTGCGGCAGTGGTCGTCGGACGACGCCGCCGTCGTGGAGCGTGCGCTGGCCATGACCGGCGTGTCCGACCTGGCCGACCGTCCGGTCGACTCGCTCTCCGGCGGTCAGCGGCAGCGTGTCTGGATCTCGATGACCCTGGCCCAGGGCACCGACCTGCTGCTGCTGGACGAGCCGACCACCTACCTGGACCTGGCGCACGCGATCGACGTGCTCGACCTGGTGGACGACCTGCACGAGTCGGGGTGCACCGTGGTCATGGTGCTGCACGACCTCAACCTGGCCACGCGGTACAGCGACAACCTCGTCGTGATGAGGGAGGGGCGCATCCTGGCGCAGGGCCACCCGCGCGACGTGATCACCGCCGAACTGCTGCACGACGCCTTCGGATTGCGCGCCAAGGTGATCGGCGACCCGGTGGGAGACCGCCCGCTCATCGTGCCGATAGGGCGTACCCACGCCGAACTCGGCGGAGCAGCCACAGAGTTGTGAAAGTAAGGGTAGGCTAACCTCACTCGGACGCGGTAGGGTTTGCTGCCCTCAGACGGGGCGCAGTGGACAGCGCGACAGCAAGGGATCTCCGGATGCTCCTCAGAACGACGCGTATGAAGCCCTGGCGGCGGTTGGCGGCGGCACTGTCCGCCGCGGCACTCGGCGTCGGCCTCCTCGCGGGGTGCGGTTCCGAATCGGACGACTCGAACGATTCGGCGGACAAGACGGGCGACGGCACCCCGGCTGCCGCCGCCGGCGCCTTCCCGGTCACCGTGGAGCACGCGTTCGGATCCACGAAGGTCACCGAGGCCCCCGAGCGGGTAGTCTCCGTCGGCTACACGGACGACCAGACCATCCTGGCGTTCGGCATCAAGCCGGTCGGCATGGTCGACCAGTACCCGAACCCGGCGGGCCGGAGTCCCGACATCAACACCCAGTGGCCCTGGGTCAAGGAAAAGTGGGGCGACAGCAAGCCCGAAGTCATCATGAAGAACGGCGACTCCGGCCCCAACTACGAGAAGATCGCCGCCCTGCGCCCGGACCTGATCATCGCGGTCTACTCGGAGATCGACCAGGCCGCCTACGACAAGCTCTCCAAGATCGCCCCGACGGTGGGCCGCACCAAGGCCGAGAAGGAGCCGTTCAGCGCGCCGTGGCAGGACAACGCGCTCCACATCGCCAAGGCGCTCGGCAAGGCCGACGAGGGCGAGAAGATGGTGGCGGACATCCAGGGGAAGCTCGACACGGCCAAGAAGGCGCATCCCGGGCTGGCGAGCCAGACCGCCGTCGTCCTGTCCTGGTACGAGGACTCGGTGGCGCCGTTCACCTCCACCGACGTGCGCGGACGGCTGGTGTCGGGCATCGGCTTCACGTACCAGACCGAGATCGACAAGGTCGCGGACGGCAACTTCTACACGAAGCTCTCCCCCGAGCGGGTCGACCTGGTCGACGTCGACCGCGTCTTCGTCATCAACGACAAGGCGGACCAGGACGCGCTGAAGAAGTTCAAGCTGTTCACCAACCTGGACGCCGTCAAGAACGGCAAGGTGTCGTACCTGCTGGACAGTGAGGGCCCGGCGGTCGGCGCGGCCATCTCCCAGGGCACCATGCTGTCCATGCCGTACGCGATCGACGAGCTCGTCAAGTCGGTCGGGTAGGTGTGAGCGGCACCGGCACACGCGTCGCCCCGGCGAAGCTGCGTACGGCGACCGGGCGCGAGGCCACCCGATGGGTCGCGGCGCACTGTCGCGAGGTGCCCTGGCTGACGGGCGCCACCGTACTCACCACGGTGGCAGGGGCGGCGCTCCAGGTGCTCCCGGTGCTCCTGCTCGGCAGGGTGGTCGACGAAGTGGCCGAGGGCGGATCGCCCTCCGTCCTGGTGACGATCGGGGCCCTGATGGTGGCCGCCGCGCTGCTCGGCGCGGCGGCCACCGCGGTGTCGACCTACCTCATCGGGCGGCTGGGGGCCGATCTGCTCGCACGCCTGCGGGAAGGCGCCGTCCGGGCGGTGCTGGCGATGCCCAGCACCCGGATCGAACAGGTCGGCCGGGGAGACGTCCTCTCCAGGGTCGGTGACGACGTGGCCGTGATCTCCAAGGGCATCCGGACGGCCGTCCCCACGGTGTTCTCGGCGGGCGTCCTGGTCGCCATCGCCACGTTCGGCATGTTCGGCCTGGACTGGCGGCTCGGTCTCGCGGGCGCCGGCGCGCTGCCCGCGTACGCGCTGGCCCTGCGCTGGTACCTCCCCCGGTCCGCCCCGCTCTACCGGCGACAGCGGGTGGCCCAGGCCGACCGCGCGCAGGCCCTGATGAGCGGCCTGAACGGGATCGACACGGTCCGGGCGTACCGCCTCGAGGACGCTTTCCGCGAGAAGGTCACCACCGAGTCCTGGCGGGTGCGCGATCTCGGTATCGAGGTGTTCCGGTTCTTCGGCCGGTTCGTCGGCAGGGAGAACCGCGCCGAGTTCATCGGGCTGGCCCTGATCATCGTGGTGGGGTACGCCCTGCTGGAGGCCGGTGCCGCCAGCCTGGGCGAGGTGTCGGCGGCGCCGCTGCTGTTCCACCGGCTGTTCACTCCGCTCGGCGCCATCATGTTCACGTTCGACGAGGCGCAGAAGTCGGGCGCGAGTCTGACCCGGCTGGTCGGGGTCCTGGGAGAGGACGCGGCGGACCGGCTGGTGGGTGACGCGTCGGCCGTGACGGCGGACGCCCTCTCGTACCCGGTGACGGTGGAAGGACTGACGTTCGGCTACCCCGGCACCAAGGAGCCGGTCCTGAGGGATGTCACCCTGACGATCCCGGCCGGCGGCTCACTCGCCCTGGTGGGCGCGACGGGGGCGGGCAAGACGACCCTCGCCGCGCTGATCGCGGGCATCGGCACCCCGCAGGCCGGTACGGTGCGCGTCGGGCCGACCGATCTCGCCGGTGTGGACGAGGCCGGGGCGCGGGCCCTGGTGAGCATCCTGACCCAGGAGACGCACGTGTTCTCCGGTCCGCTCGCCGACGACCTGCGGCTGGCCGCGCCGGAGGCGACGGACGCCGAACTCACGGGCGCCTTGCGCACGGTGGGCGCCGAAGCGTGGGTCGACGCGCTGCCCGAGGGGCTGAACACGCTGGTCGGCGAAGGTGGCGAGCGCCTCGACGTCACCCAGGTCGCCCAGATCGCCCTCGCCCGGCTGGTGCTGAGCCCCTCGCCCGTGGTGGTCCTGGACGAGTCGACCGCGGAGGCGGGCAGCGAGGGCGCCGCCGAGCTGGAACGGGCGGTGCTGGCCGCCTGCTCGGGCCGGACCACCCTGTTCGTGGCGCACCGGCTGACCCAGGCGATGGCCGCGGACCGCATCGCCGTGCTGGACGCCGGCCGCGTCGTGGAGCAGGGAACGCACGGGGAACTGGTGGCCCTGGGCGGCCGGTACGCGCGGCTGTGGCGGGCCTGGCGAGAGGGTAGTTAGGTATGCCTTACTTAGGCTAGCCTGCCTTCATTCCTTGGAAGGGGCGTGGAGTCTACGATGACGGAACCGACCGCTCGTCTCGTTCAGCTTTCTCCCGGGCACCTGACCGCCGTACGCCGCCGCACCGGCGACTTCTCCGACCGGACCATCGCCGAGGCGTGCGCCATCGGGCTGTCGTACTGGGCGACCGGCCGGAGCCCCGACGGCATCGACCTCACCCCCGGCACCCTGTTCGCCGACGTCCTCGGATGGGTCGACAACGGCGGCTCGGGGCCCGGCGACTGGAACGTCGGGCCGGACTGCCGGAACATCTCCCTCCCGGAAGGCGTCGTGCCGGACGACGCACGACTCGCGCTGGACGACCTGGCCGACTTCCCGGACCGGCCCCTCGGCACCATCGGCCCGTCCGGCGCGGCGGCGCGGCGGGAGGAACTGGCCCGGTGGAACGCCACGGAGGCCGGCCGGGTCCGCCCGACCCTGGTGGAGATGTTCCGCGAGCAGGCGTGGACCAGGCCGGACGCCGTCGCCGTCGTCGACGACCGGCGGACGCTGACCTACCGCGAAACGGCCGAGCTGTCGGCCCAGTTGGCCCACCATCTCCTCGCACGCGGGCTGACCCCCGAACAGGCCGTCGGCATCTCCCTGGAACGCTCCGCCGACATGGTGATCGGACTGCTCGGCGTGCTCCAGGCGGGCTGCGCGTTCGTGCCGCTCGACCCGCACTGGCCCGCCGCGCGCCGAGCCGTCGTCATCGAGGACGCCCGGGTCGTGGCGCAGCTCAACACCTCGGGCGAGCACGCCGAGGGCGAACCGGAGGCCGTGGCCGTGGACCTCGGTGACTGGCGGTTCGGATCCCACCCCGCCGAGGGCACCCGGGTCACCGTCCCCGGCGACGCACTGGCCTACGTGATCTTCACGTCCGGTTCGACCGGGCGGCCCAAGGGCGCGATGATCCGGCACGAGGCGATCAGTGAGCGCCTGCTGTGGCAGGTCCACGAGGTCCTGGGCTTCGGCCACGACGACGCGTCGCTGTTCAAGGCGCCGCTGTCCTTCGACATCTCCATCAACGAGATCTTCCTGCCGCTGGTGTCCGGTGGAAGGCTCGTGGTCCTGAGGCCCGGTGGCGAACGCGACCCGCACCACCTGCTGAGCGTGATCGCCGAGCAGCGTGTCACCTTCACGTACCTGGTGTCGTCCATGCTGGACGTGCTGCTGGAGATGTGCGGCGACTCCGGGCGCCTCGACAGCCTGCGGCACGTGTGGTGCGGAGGCGAGGTGCTGACCCCGGAGCTGTACGAACGGTTCCGCACCCGGCTCGACATCCCCATGTACCACGGCTACGGACCGGCCGAGACCACGATCGGTGTCTCGCACGTCGTCTACCGGGGAGCGGCGGAACGCCTGTCGACGTCGATCGGCAAGGCCAACCCCAACACCCAGTTGTACGTACTGGACGACGAGCTGCGTCCGGTCCCGGTCGGCGTCGGCGGCGAACTGTACGTCGGAGGCCTCCTCCTGGGACGCGGGTACGTCAACGCGCCCGGCCTCACGGCGTCCCGGTTCGTGGCCAACCCCTTCGCCGACGACGGCTCACGGCTCTACCGGACCGGGGACCTCGCCCGCTACGCCCCCGACGGTTCGCTGGACTTCCTCGGCCGCGCCGACAACCAGATCAAGATCCGCGGCATGCGGCTGGAGATCGAGGACGTCGAGGCCGGCCTCGCCGAGCACACCGGGGTACGGCACACCTGCGTCGTAGCGAAGAAGAACGCGGCCGGCGGCACCTACCTGGTGGGATACGTGATCCCGTCAGCCGGGAACGGCGGCCTGCGGGCGGCCGACGTCAGGGCCTGGGCCGGCGAGCACATGGTGGAGTACATGGTGCCCGCCCACATCGTCGTGATGGAGGAGTTCCCCCTCACCGCGAACGGCAAGCTCGACCGCAAGGCACTGCCCGAGCCGGTGATCGGGACGGCCTCGGTCGTGCGACCCGTCACCGAGAACGAGCGCGCGGTGTGCGCGGCGGTCGCCGCGCTGCTGCAGCTGGACGAGGTCGGTGCCGACCAGGACTTCTTCCAGCTCGGCGGAGACAGCATTTCGGCGATCTCGCTGCTGAGCGCACTGCGGGACGAGGGTCTGCACGTCACCGCACGGCAGGTCTTCACCCACAGCACCCTGGGGGCGCTGGCGGCCGTGGCGAGCCGTGAGGACACCGCCGTCGTGGACCACCGCGACGTCGCGACCGGCTCCGTCGTGGGATCGCCCGTCGTGCAGTGGCTCGGCGAGACCACGGACGCCATCGACGGCTTCGTGCAGTCGGTGGTACTGAACACCCCGGGGGACCTGACGCCCGGGGCTCTCGACGAGGTCCTCGCCGCCGTGGTCGGCCGGCACGCCATGCTGCGTGCCAGGCTGGTGCGCGGCGACCGATGGGGCTTCGACATCCCGGAGACCGGCGAGACGGACCAGCCGGACGCGTTGTGGCAGGAGAGCGACCGACCCCTCGACGAGTGCGTCGCGCTCGCCACCGACGGGCTGGACCCGACGGGCGGCGCCATGCTGCGCGCCGTCTGGCGCCGCGAGGCACGGCAGTTGGTCGTCGTCGTCCATCACGTGGTGATCGACGGCGTGTCCTGGCGGGTGCTGATGGAGGACCTGGCCACGGCGTGGCGGCAGTTCGCCTCGGGCGCCCCGATCGACCCGCCCCCGGTGGGCACGTCGTTCCGGCGCTGGACGCAGTTGCTGGAGCGCGCCGCGTTCGACGCGGACAGCGCCTACTTCCGGCGTCCCCTGCCGGGAGCGGACGAGCCGGTGGGCCGGCGCGCGCTGTCTGACGCCGACACCGTCGCCCGGGAGCGGGTACGGACCGTCTCGGTCGGCGCCGAGGTCACGGCCGCGCTGCTGGCCGAGACGCCCGCGAAGTTCCACGCGGGCGTCAACGACGTACTGGTGACCGCGCTCGCCGTCACCCTCGCCCGGTGGCGCCGGGACCTCGGCCAGGACCAGACGTTCGCCCACATCGAACTGGAGGGCCACGGACGCGAGGGACGGTTCGTGGCTCCGTCCGCCGGCTTCGAGCCGGAACTGTCGCGGACCGTGGGCTGGTTCACCACCCTGTTCCCGGTGACCGTGGACCCCGGCGCGGCCGCCGACCTCACCGCGCCCGGATACCTGACCGCCGCACTCAAGGCGGTCAAGGAAGACCTGTCCCGGGTCCCGGACAACGGCGTCTCCTACGGCGCCCTGCGCTACCTGACCCGCACCGGCTTCGAAGCGCCCGCACCCCAGGTGCTGTTCAACTACCTGGGCCGCTTCGACGCGGGCACGTCCACGGACTGGCAACCCGCACGGACCACCGGCCGGCTGGGCGAAAGGCGCGACCCGAGGATGCGCCTGCCGCGCGCCCTGGAGTTCAACGCGATCGCCGAACCCGCCCCGACCGGCGCCTATGAACTGGTCACCGCCATCTCCTGGCCCGACGGCATGTTCACCGACGAGGACATCGCGACGATCGAGGCCTACTACCGACAGGCCCTGGCAGGGCTGGCCGCGCTCGACGAGGGCGGCCACTCGCCCAGCGACTTCCGCCCGCTGCCGCTCACACAAGCGGATGTCGACGCCCTGGACGGCCCGGCGCTGCGGGACATCCTGCCGCTGACCCCGCTGCAGGAAGGCCTGTACTTCCACTCGGCCTACGACGACGACTCGACGGGCAGCTACGTCGAACAGCAACTGCTGACGCTGGACGGCGAGGTCGACGCCGGCCGGCTCGCGGCGGCGGCCACCCGCCTGCTCACGCTCTACCCGAACCTGGCCGCACGCTTCGTCGCCCTCGCCGACGGCCGTGTGGTCTCCGTGCTGGAGGACGGCGTCAAGGCGCCCTTCACCACGCTGGACCGCCCCGGCATCACCGACGACGAGATCCGGGCCCACGCCGAGGGGGACCGCCGCGCCGGGTTCGACCTGGCCACCGGCCCGCTGATGCGGTACACGCTCATCCGCGGGGGCCCGGGCCACAACGTCCTGGTGCAGACCGTGCACCACATCATCGCCGACGGCTGGTCGGTGCCGCCCATGCTGCGCACGCTGCTGGCCGAGTACCACACGCCGGGGACCGCTTACCCGCTCGGCGGCTTCCCCGACCACGCACGCCTTCTCGCCGGACGCGACGAGGAGGTGAGCGACCGGGTGTGGCGGGACCAGCTCGCCGATCTGCCCGGCCCCTCGCTGGTCGCCGAGGGACACACCCCGTCCGGCCGGTTCGCCGACACCGCGGTGGTGCCGGAGCAGGACGTCGACGCGGCCGCCCGGTCGGCCGGCGTGCCGCTGAGCGTGGCCGTGCACAGCGCCTGGGCGGTGACGCTGGGCGGCATCCTGCACGGCAGGGACGTGGTGTTCGGTTCCACGGTGTCCGGACGCGACGCCGACGTGCCCGGCATCGAGGACATGGTCGGCCTGTTCATCAACACGGTCCCCGTACGCGCCCGTTGGACCGGAGCCACCACCGCACGCGACCTGCTCGCCTCCGTCAGAGCACACCGGAGCGCGGTGCTGCCCCACCAGCACGTCGCTCTCGCGAGGGTCGCCCGCCAGGCCGGCACCGGCCCGCTGTTCGACACCCTGGTGGTGTTCGACGTGGCGACCGACGTGGCCGGTCTGCGGCGGCCCGACGACACGCTGGTCATCACCGGCATCGTGAACGAGGGCGCCCCGCACTACCCGTTGACCCTGGTGGTGGAGCGCACACCCGGCGGCGGCCCGCGCTTCAACCTGATCCACGACGGCGAGCTGCTGCGGGAGGCGGGCGCCCAGGGGATCCTGGCCACGTTCACCCGGACCCTCACCGGCCTGCTCACCCGGCCCGACACCCTGGTCGACGACCTGGCGTCCGAGCCGATCCGGCGCCCCGCGCCGACCACCCCGACGACCCTCGGCGGGCTGTTCGACGCCGCCGCGCGCCGGGCCCCGTCCGCCACCGCCGTCACCCAGTGCGCCCTCGACGGCGGCACCCGGTCCCTGACCTACGGCGAACTGGCGGACGCCAGGGACAGGTTGGCCTCGGTCCTGCGCGCGGCCGGGATCGGGCCGGGCCGGCGGGTCGCCGTCGCCGTACCACGCTCCGTCGAGCAGGTCGTCGCCCTGGTCGCGGTCGTCGGCGCGGGCGGCGCGTACGTGCCGCTGGACCTGGCGTACCCCGACGAGCGACTGGAGTACGTCCTCGCCGACGCGGCCCCGCAGGTCGTCCTCGTCGCCCCGGACCAGCGCGACCGCTTCACACGGCTGCTGTCCCGGGCGGGTGTGCCGACGGCCCGCGTGCTGGTCCAGGGCGAGGAGCCGCCGCCGGCCACCACCGCCCCGGAGTCCCGTGCCCGCGGGCACGACCCCGCGTACGTGATCTACACGTCCGGATCGACCGGCAGGCCCAAGGGCGTCGTCGTCGCGCACTCCAGCGTGGTGACGCTGCTCGCGAACACCCGGTCCGGCATGGACTTCGGCCCGGACGACGTGTGGGTCCAGTTCCACTCCTTCTCCTTCGACTTCGCGGTCTGGGAGCTGTGGGGCGCGCTGGCGCACGGCGGTGAGCTGCTGGTGCCGGAGTACGGGCTGACCCGCTCACCGGTCGACTTCCACCGGCTGGTCCGCGAGCGCGGGGTGACCGTTCTCAACCAGACACCGTCGGCGTTCTACCAGTTCATCGAGGCCGACCGGCATGCCGGCTGGCCGCTCCCCGCGCTGCGCCGGATCATCTTCGGCGGCGAGGCGCTGGACCTCGGGCGGCTGCGCGGCTGGGTCGAGCGGCACGGTACCGGTTCGCCCGAGCTGGTCAACATGTACGGCATCACCGAGACCACCGTCCATGTCACCCACCGGGTGCTGACCGACGAGGACTTCGGTCCCGGCGGCGCCGTCAGCCCGATCGGCGCTGCGCTTCCCGGCCTGGTCACCCATCTCCTCGACGACCGGCTCCGGCCGGTCCCGGCGGGCCGGGTGGGTGCCGTCTACGTCGCCGGCGACCAGGTGTCGCTCGGCTACCTGGGCAGGCCGGGACTGACCGCGGGCCGCTTCGTGGCCGACCCGTTCGCGGGCGACGGCTCCCGCATGTACCACACGGGCGATCTCGCCCGCCGGACGCTCGACGGCGAGCTGGAGTTCGCCGGCCGTGCCGACGACCAGGTGCAGCTCAGGGGTTTCCGTATCGAGCTCGGCGAGGTGGAAGCCGCCGTCCGGGAACTCGACGGTGTCGTGGACGTGGCCGTCACGGTGGCCGGCTCCGGCGACCACCTGATCGCGCACGTCGTGGGCCGGGCACCCGGCGACCTCACCGGTGCCCTGTCCACGAAACTGCCCGCACACATGGTGCCGAACCGGGTGGTGCCGGTCGACGCCCTGCCGCTGACGGTCAACGGCAAACTGGACCGCGAGGCCCTGTCCGAGCGGACCTCTCAGGACGACACCCTGACGGCCTGGCAGGAGACTGGGGAGAAGAAGACCGGTGCGGTGACGCGTCCCACAAGGGGGAACGGCGCGGCCGTCCCCCAGCGGGCGGACGTGTCACCGGGCCTCCGGCGGAACACCTCCGCCCTCGCCGCGCTGGTGAAGATCTTCGCGGACACGCTCCCCGGTTCCACCGCGCACCCCGACACCGACTTCTTCACCGCCGGAGGCGACAGCATCGTCGCCATCACCGTGATCAACCGCGCCAGGACGCTCGGCCTGCCGATCGCGCCGCGGGACGTGTTCCTGTTCAGGACCCCACGCGCGCTCGCCGAGCACCTGGACACGAGCGCCCCACCCACCCCGCCCCCCGCGCCGGCCCGCCACGAGGACGGCCCGCTGGCGCCGACGCCGATCATCCTGCGCCGGCGTGAACTGGGCGGCTCGCTCGCCCGTTTCGCGCAGGCCAGAACGCTGGCGGCTCCCGAGGGCACGGGGCTCGCCGATGCCGAGCGCGCCGCGCGGGCCGTCGTGGCCGCGCACCCGGTGCTCCGCCTGCGGCTGCGCGCCGACCACGGGGTGTGGGCACTGCGCACCGAACCCGTCCGCGAGGTCACCGTCGTACGACCGGACACGACCGATGCGACGACGGCGGCGAACGAGGCCGCGGGACAGCTCGACCCCGAGTCCGGGGAGGTCATCGCGTTCTCGTGGCTGGAGACGAGCCGGACCCTGGTGATCACCGTGCACCACCTCGCCGTCGACTCGGTGTCCTGGCTGGTCCTGCTGGACGACCTGACCACCGCGATGCGCGGCGCACCCCTGGCACCGCCGACCACGCCCTACGCCGAGTACGCCGCGGCGCTGACGTCCCACTCCACCCACGCGACCGACGACCTGGACCACTGGATCACCACCCTCCAGGCACCCGCGCTGCTGCCTTCCGTCGACGGGCTGCGGCAGACCACGGTCGTACTCCCGCCCGAAACGACCGACCGCGTGACCCGTACCGCGCCCACCGCACTCGGGATCGGTACCACCGAACTGCTGTGCGGCGCGTTGCGCGCCGCGCTGACCCACATCCAGCCGTCACCCACCGACCTCGCGATCGAACTGGAGCGGCACGGCCGGGTCCCGGTCGTCGAGCACCACGACTACACCCGCACGGTCGGCTGGTTCACCGCCATCGCTCCCGTAAGGCTCACACCGCACACCGACCCCCTCACGGCGGCGCGCGAGCTCACCGAGCGCCGGCCGGACGAACGCGCGCACCTCGCCTACGGCGGGCTCAGGTACCTCAACCCGCAGACCGCCCCGCTGCTCACCGACCGCCCGCAGGTACTGTTCAACTACCTCGGCCGGGGCAGCGAGTCCCAGGCGCTGCACCTCACCGGCGGCGACCCGGGCAGCGCGTACGCCGTCGAGGTCAACACGTGGATCGACGCGGCCACCGGCAGCCTGCACGCCGCCTTCACCCTCGCCGAGGGCATCCCCGACGAGATCACCGAGCACTGGTACGGCGCGCTGGAGCGCATCGCGGACGCCTCCGCGACGGCCGAGCGCACGGCACCGGTCACCCCGCTCCAGCGGGGCCTGTACTTCCAGGCCCAGATGGCGGGCTCGGCCGGCCACTACGTCGCGCAGAGCTACTTCACCTTCGAACGGCGCCTGGACACCGACGCGCTGTCCGAGGCGATGGCGTACGTGATCACGCGGCACCCGGTCGTGGGCGCCGGCTTCACCACCGACGACGACGGAAACCCCGTCCAGGTCCTCGCCGCCGGCCGGCGGGCCGACGTCCGCACGGTCGCGCTCGCGACGGAAGAGGAGGTCGAGGCCCTGCGCGTCCGGGACCGGAACACGGGCTTCGACCCCGGTGAGCCACCGCTCGTCCGGCTGACCGTGGTGCGCCTGCCCGACGACCGCGACGGCCTGCTGCTCAGCTACCACCTGCTGCTGTGGGACGGCTGGTCCCGCGAGATCGTGCTGCGGGACCTGTTCGACGCCTACCGGGCCGTTCTCGCGGGCGAGCAGCCGGCTCCGGTCCCGGCCACACCGAGCTTCGAGGATCACGCCCGCGCGCTCGCCGCCAGGAACCCCGCGGCATCGGAACGCTTCTGGGCGGAGTACCTGGCAGCCCTCGCCGGCCCGACCCTGCTCGCGGGACCGGCGCCCGCACTCTCCGACGACCTGCCGCGCGCGCTCGTGCACACGCTGTCCGCCGACCGGTCGGACCGGCTGCGGGAAGCGGCCAGGGAGCACGGCGTCACGCTGAACTCGGTGCTGACCGGCGCGTTCGGCCTCCTCCTCGGCGCCCGCACGGGCCGCGCCGACGCGGTGTTCGGTGTGACGGTCTCCGGCCGTGAGGGCGAGGGACTGTCCGACATCGTCGGCGTACTGCTCAACACCGTCCCCATGTGGACGCGGGCGCGGCCGGGCGACACGGTCCGCGCGTACCTGACGGCCGTACAGGCCGCCAGGGTCGAGGCCATGGAGCACGAGCACCTCGGCCTCGGCGAGATCCAGCGCGCCGGCGGACACGACACCCTGTTCGACAACCTGTTCGTGCTCCAGAACTTCCTGGACATGGACGCCTTCGCCGAGATGAACGCCGACCACGGCATCACCTCGGTACGGGCCGACGACTCCACCCACTACCCGTTCACCTGGGTCGTCACCCCCGGCGACCGGCTCACCGTCAAGCTGGAGTACCGCGACGACGACACCGCGAACGCCCGCCGCCTCCTCGACGACTACCTGCGCGTACTGGACGACCTGGCCCGGTCGACCGGCCCGGTCGGCGCGCTGCGAGGCCTGGCCACGGCGCCCGGGCCCGCCGAGCGCACCGAGGTCGGCACGGACACCGTCGTCGACCGGTTCGACCGGGCGGCGGACCGCGACCCGCGGCGCGTCGCACTCGTGGCCCACGGCTCGACCATGTCCTTCGCCGAACTCCGCGACCGCAGCCGCGCGGTGGCGGGTGTCCTCGCCGGGCGCGGCGTCGGACCCGAGACGACCGTGGGCCTCGCGATCCCGCGCTCCCTCGACTCGATCGTCGCGCTGTTCGCCGTACTGCGCACCGGCGCCGCGTACGTGCCGCTGGAGCTGGACCACCCGGACGAGCGGATCGCCACGATCGTCGCGGACGCCCGCCCGGACCTGATCCTCACGGTGAGTACCGTCTCGCCCCGGCTGATCCCGTTCTGCGGCGGCCTGGTCGAGCTGGACCGTCCGCTGCCCGACGCCGAGCCGTTCGTGACGTTCGCGCCGGACGACCCGGACCGCCTGCGGCACCCCGCGTACACGATCTACACCTCCGGATCGACCGGGAAGCCCAAAGGCGTGGTGACCGAGTACGCCGGACTCACCAACATGCTGATCAACCACCAGCGGCGGATCTTCGAGCCGGTGCTCGCGGAACACGGCCACCGGACCTTCCGGGTCGCGCACACCGTGTCGTTCGCCTTCGACATGTCGTGGGAGGAACTGCTGTGGCTCGCCGACGGTCACGAGGTGCACATCTGTGACGAGGAACTGCGCCGCGACGCGCCCCGCCTGGTCGAGTACTGCCTCACGCACGGGATCGACGTCGTCAACGTGACCCCGACCTACGCGCAGCAACTGGTGGCCGAGGGCCTGCTCGACGACCCGTCACACAGGCCCGCGCTGGTGCTGCTGGGCGGCGAGGCCGTCACCCCGGCGCTGTGGCAGCGCCTCGCCGAGACCGAGGGAACGGCCGGCTACAACCTGTACGGACCCACCGAGTACACCATCAACACGCTGGGCGTCGGCACCTTCGAATGCCAGGACCCGGTGGTCGGGGTGGCGATCGACAACACGGACGTGTACGTGCTCGATCCGTGGCTGCGGCCGCTCCCGGACGGCGTCCCCGGGGAGCTGTACGTGTCGGGCATCGGCATCGCGCGGGGCTACCTCGGCCGGCCCGCCCAGACCGCGCACCGCTTCGTGGCGTGCCCGTTCGGCGTTCCCGGCGGGCGCATGTACCGCACCGGGGACCTGGTGGTCCGGCGGTCCGACGGGAACCTGATGTACCTGGGCCGCACCGACCAGCAGGTCAAGATCAGGGGGCACCGGATCGAACCGGCCGAGGTCGAGGCCGTGTTCGCGGCGCACCCGGCGGTGCGGTTCGTCGCCGCGGTCGCACAGCCCGACCCGCAGGTCGACGGGGCGTACCGGCTGGCCGCCTACCTGGTGCTGGACGGCTCCGACCTGGCGGCGGTCGCAACCGAAGTGGGCGCCGGACTGCCGGACTTCCTGCGCCCGACGCACTACGCCCAGGTCGACGCCATCCCGCTGACCGTGAACGGGAAGGCCGACACCAAGGCGCTGCCGGAGGCCAAGCCGCTGGGCGCGCTGACCACGGCGGGGGAGCGGAGCGCGGAGACCGGGACGGAGACGGTGGTGTGCGAGTTCTTCGCCGAGGCCCTGGACCTGGACGACGACGAGGTGAGCGCGGTGAGCGACTTCGTTGCCCTCGGAGGGCACTCCATGCTGGCGGTACGGCTGACCGGGCTGCTCCGCCGGGAGTACGGTCCAGTGATCACGATCCGCGACCTGCTCACCCTGCGAACCCCGGAAGCGATTGCCCGCCACCTCGATGACAACTCCTGACACGCAGCGGCCCCGCCCGGGGTCCGACATCCTCCGTACCGCCCTGCGCCGCAACGTCGGCGCGATGGTCTCGGGCACCGTCCTCATGGGCCTGTACCAGGCCGGTGAGACCGCCTTCCCGATCGCCCTCGGGCTGATCGTCGAACACACCATGCGGGACCGCAGCCCCGGCGCCCTGGCTGTCTCCATCGCGGCGCTGGCCGTGATCATCACGACCGTGTCGCTGTCGTGGCGGTTCGGCATGCGCATCCTGCAAGGCGCCAACACGACGGAGGCGCACCGCTGGCGGGTGCGGGTCGCGGCCTGCGGACTCCAGCCGGTGGCCAGGGACGTCGATCTCAAGTCCGGCGAGGTGCTGACCATCGCCACCGAGGACGCCGACCAGACCGCCGACATCATCGAGGTGGTGCCGCTGCTGATCAGCTCCCTGGTCGCAGTGGTGATCGCGGCTCTCGCGCTGGGTCTGGCCGACATACGGCTCGGAGGGCTGGTGATCGTGGGAACCGTCGCGATCCTGTCGGTCCTGAGCGTGATGTCCAGGCGGATCGGCTCCAGTACCCGCGAACAGCAGGCCCGGGTGGCACGGGCGGGCGCGAAGGTCGCCGACCTGATCATCGGCCTGCGCCCGCTGCACGGCTTCGGCGGCAACCACGCCGCGTTCCGGTCCTACCGGAGGGTCAGCACGGAGGCGAAGCACCAGGCGGTCACCGTCGCCAGGGTGAACGGCGTGTACGCGGGCACCGCGCTGGCCCTCAACGCGGTCCTCGCCGCCGCCGTGACCCTGACGGCGGGCTGGCTGGCGTTCGACGGTCAGATCAACATCGGCGAGCTCGTCATGGCCGTGGGGCTCGCGCAGTTCATCATGGAACCGCTCAAGCTGTTCTCCGAGATGCCGAAGTACGTGATGATCGCGCGTGCGTCGGCCGAGCGGATGGCGCTGGTCCTGACCGCGCCGCCGGTGACGGCCCCGGGGGCTGGACGGCCGGCCGCCGGCGGTGACCTCGAAGTCGACTGCGTCCGGCACGGGGCCCTGCGCAAGGTCAGGTTCCGGGTGGCCGCCGGCGAGTTCGTGGCCGTCGCCGCCTACCAGCCGCGCGCCGCCGCCGACCTCGCCTCGGTCCTGGCCCTGCACGTCCCGCCGGACGCGTACGAGGGGGCGGTGCGGGTCGGCGGCCAGGACCTCGCGGACCTGTCGGCCGAGGCGGTCCGCGAGCACATGCTGGTCAACCCGTACGACGGGGAGATCTTCGCGGGCACCCTCCGCTCGAACATCGACCCCTCGGGCAGCAGCCGGGCGGTCCCCGAGGCCGTCGAGGCGTCCATGCTCACGGACGTCGTCGCCCTGCACCGCGAAGGACTCGACTACGCCGTACGCGACCGGGGCGCCAACCTCTCCGGGGGCCAGCGGCAACGGCTGTCCCTGGCGCGCGCCCTCGCCGCCGACGCCGACGTCCTCGTCCTGCGCGATCCGACGACGGCCGTCGACGCGGTCACCGAACAACTCGTCGCACGCAACATCGCGAAGCTGCGCCGGGGCCGCACCACCCTCGTCATCACCAGCAGTCCGGCCCTCCTCGACGCCGCCGACCGGGTCCTCGTCCTGGACGACGGCGTCATCACCGCCGAGGACACGCACCGCAACCTCCTCGCCACCGACGAGGCCTACTGCCTGGCCGTGGCCCGGTGACCCGGCGGCAACCGCCTAGGCGAGCGCCCAGGCGACATCCCTGAGCAGGGCGTGCCGCCAGCCTGCCCGGTCGTGCCCCGACGCCGAGCGGGACACCCGCACGGTCGCACCGGCCTGTTCGGCGAGCGACTCCACCCGGCCGCAGTGGGGGAGCATCCGCGTCTCGTGTTCCCCCACGTCGAACGCGACCCGGAGACCGGACAGGTCGGGCCGCCCGCGCAGGCGCGCGGCGACGGCGCCGCCGACCGGCCCGCCCAACGGGTCCGCCAGATCCGCGGCGCCGGGCGTCCACCACAACGACGCCGACTGGCAGGCGACGCGGGACACCAGGTCCGGGAACTCCAGCGCCGCGTACAGCGCGCTCAGCCCGCCGAGGCTCTGCCCCGCGACCACCAGCCGGTCCCGGTCGGCGGGCACCCCGCACTCCGCCACCAGCGGCAGCAGTTCGTCCCGGACCGCCTCCCACAGTTCGGGACGGCAGCCGAACTCGGCCGTCCTGTCCTTCGCCGGCAGGAAGACGAGCGTGACCGGCGGCATCGCCCCACCGGCGACGGCCGAGTCGAACGCGGTCGTCGCCGGGTGCAGGTACAGCCAGTCGTCCCCGTCGAGCAGCAGGACCACCGGTCCGCCGCCGCCCGCCGGATGGACCCGCACGGTACGCCGCCCGCCGAGCCGTTCGCTGCTCCAGCGGAGCCGGGTGCGGGGGAGGGGCAGTACGACGTCGGTGCCGGCGCCCACTGCGGGCCAGTACGGCTGGGCCGGGGCGTCCGGGGTGGCGGCGATGGACCGGTCACCGCCCGCGCCGACCGGGTTGAACGGGTCCGCGTACGCCGCGTCACCCACGAGGAACTGGTACGTGACCCGCAGCCGCGCCGGCATCCGCACCTCGGCGTACCAGCAGTCCGTACTGCCCCACCGCCGCAGGGGCACCGGCTCCGACCAGCTCTCGAAGACCATGCTCGCCGCTTCGGACCCGCGCCGCAGGAACAGGGTCGTCCAGTCGTCGCCTTCGGGTATCGACGCGGGGGACCTGGCAGTCGCCCAGAAGGCCTCGGTGCCGGGCGCTCCGGACAGTCCGAAGGCGGCGAAGGCGTCGTCCCCCAACCTCATGAACGTCTCCTTGTGGAGCGGAAAGCGAGAAGGCTAAGCTCGATTTCAATTAGGCGAGCCTAACCTAATCCCTTTGGAGGCACCGCGTATGAGCGCCAATCCCTTCGACGACGCCGACGGCCGGTTCCTCGTCCTCGTGAACGACGAGGGCCAGCACTCGCTCTGGCCGTCCTTCGCGGAGGTTCCCGGGGGGTGGACGACCGTCTTCGAGGAGAACACCCGGGACGCCTGCCTGGAGTACGTCGAGGTCAACTGGACCGATCTGCGCCCCCGATCACTCGCCGAGGCCATGGACGCCTGACGCGACGCTCCGCACAGGACTGACGAGTACCCCGCCCGCCGTCCGGGCCGGGACAGGAAAGTCAGTCGACACGGGTGCGTGCGACGCACTGTGATGGACAGGACCGCCCGCCGCACGCAGCGGGCCGACCGCAGGAGCCGTCTTGGTATCCGCGAGCATCCCGGGCCGTCCCCCGATCGACACCTCACTGGTCAGACGCCTGGTCGATGGGCAGTTCCCGCAGTGGGCGGAGCTGCCCCTGCGGCTGCTCGAACAGGCCGGCTCGGACCATGTGATCCACCGGCTGGGCGAGGAGCTGACCGTCCGGCTTCCCCGCCATGCCGGCGCCATCGGGCAGGCCAGGAAGGAACTCGAGTGGCTGCCCAGGCTCGCCCCGCACCTGCCTCTGGCCGTCCCGGTCCCGGTGGCGGTGGGGGAACCCGGCTTCGGCTATCCCTGGCCGTGGGCCGTCTCCCGCTGGATCGACGGGGAGGTGGCCACCGCGGACGCGCTGGCCGACTCCTCCGAGACCGCTGTCGAACTGGCCGGATTCCTGACCGCGCTTCAGCGGTTCGTGCCCGGCGGGGCCCCGGCCCGGGCCCCCGCAGAGGACCTCACCGTTCAGCCGCTGGCCGCCCGGGACGAGGCGACGCGCGCCGCCATCGCGGAGGTCGGCGGCGCGTTCGACAGGGCCGCCATGACCGAGCTGTGGGACGCGGCGCTCGGCGCCTCGGGATGGGACCGCCCTCCGGTCTGGTTCCACGGAGACTTCCACACCGGCAACCTGCTGACCGTCGACGGCCGCCTCAGCGCGGTCATCGACTTCGGCGGGCTCGGCGTCGGTGACCCGGCCTGCGACCTGACCATCGCCTTCACGTTGATGTCGGCCGGGCCCCGGGCCGCCTTCCGCGACGCGCTCGGCGTGGACGACGCCACCTGGACCCGAGGCCGCGGTTGGGCCCTGGCCACGGGGCTGAACGCCCACACCTCCTACGCCGCCACCAACCCCGGGGTCGCCGCGCAGACCACACGGCAGATCACGCAGGCGCTCATCGGCTAGCCCGCCGGCACGGCAGCATCGCCGACGTCACCGACGGGCAGCTCGCCACGGTGGGCTTCTCGCAGCACCCGTGCGCTCCGAGCCCGTGCGGGTCCGAACCGAACCCTTTCACGCATGGTGCACATCATTTGAATGATGCACATACTCGCCAGGTGGCGCCGAGTTCGACCGGCCTGTGCCGGTGCCGGCCGGTCTCCGCGTGCTCCGGGGACGCGTCGCCCGGTACCCTGCGCGTCGTGATCAACTCATCTGCGGGCCTTGACGACACCGCTGTCGCGACTGCCGCCGCCCGGGCAGGCGCAGAAGTCGTGCGCGCCGGACACGGGCAGCGACTGACCCACCTCGACAAGGGTGCCGGAGACTTCGCCACCGACGTCGATGTGGCGGCCGAGGAGGCGATCATCGCCGTCATCCGTGCCGCTCGGCCCGGGGACGCGGTGCTGGGTGAGGAAGGCGGACAGCGGGGGGCGGCCGAAGCGGTGCGGCAGTGGTTGGTGGATCCCCTGTGCGGCACACTCAACTACGCCGTCGGCAACATGCTGGTGGCCGTCAACGTGGCATTGCGCGACGGTCCCGCGGCGGTCGCCGATCCGTTCGCCGGCGAGGTCTACGTCACCGACGGCCACACCGCTCGGGTCCGGCGCGACGAGGGCGACACGCGGTTGACGCCGACGGCGGCCACCGGGCTGGTCGACGTGAACCTGGATCCGCCCTTCCCGAGTGCGCCCGGACTCCGGGCGGTGGACTTGCTCGCCCACCCGGACTTCGTCCAGCGGTTCCGGCCGCGGGTGGTCTCCACGACGCTGGCGCTGGCCTGGGTCGCGGCCGGAAAACGCGCCGCTTACGTCACTGACGGCGGTGACCTGGCAAAGAGCGTGCACTTCGCCGCCGGCATCGCCTTGTGCCGGGCCGCCGGCTGTGTCGTCACCGGAATCGACGGCGCTCCCCTCGGTCGGGCGGGCCGTGGCCTCGTAGCGGCCGCCGACGCAGAGACACACGGGCTGCTGGTGTCGATGCTCCGCGACGGAGGCCGGCCGGGCGGCCGGTGACGCTCGGCCCGCCCCTGTAAGGGGCGGGGGAGGCGGCGGTCGGGCGGGACTCGGCTCTCAGCGAGCGGGCGGTAGCGGAGGGGAGGCGAGGGCGTCGAGCAGGAGGTCCGCCGAGAGTGCGGGTACGGTACGGCCGCCGAAGCCCGTGGTCGTGGTCGCCGCGAGCAGGGAGTTGAGCACCGCTTCCTCGACCCCGTCGAGAACGGATTCGAACAGCGGACCGAGCTCGGCATCCGCGACGGGAGCGCCGCCCGGTCGCGTACTGAAGGCGATGGCGTAGTCGCCGCTGCCATGACTGTAGGCCGCGCCCGTGCGGGCCAGGGCGAACACCGCACGCCGCGCGACACGGGTGAGCTGCCGGGCGTCGAGCGGGGCGTCCGTGGCCACGACGATCACGCACGAGCCGGTGTCCGAGGCCGGCGCCGGACCGTCGGCCCCGACGCCCACGGGCCGCGGAGCGAGGGTGCGGCCGAGCACCCGCAGCGTGCCGCCGAAGTTCGCCTGCACCAGGACGCCGGCGGTGAAGGACCGGCCGGCCAGGGCCGGAGTACGTGAGGCGGTTCCGATGCCGGACTTGAAGCCCAGCGCGACGGTGCCGGTTCCCGCGCCGACGCAGCCCTCGGCCACCGGTGTGCCCGAGGCCGAGTCGAGGGCCGCCCGGACGTGCTCCTCGTGGACGGGCCGCGCACGGATGTCGGACAGGAAGCCGTCATTGCACTCGCCCACCACGGGGTTGAGGCTGAGGACCTCCTCGCATCCGGGCCGCTCGAGCATCCAGCCGACGAGGGCGTCGGCGACGCGGAAGGCCGACAGAGTGGAGGTGAGCAGGACCGGGGTCTCCAGTGCGCCGAGTTCGGTCAGCTGGGTGGTGCCGATGAGTTTGCCGTAGCCGTTGCCGGTGAACACCCCGGCCGGCAGGGGGGCTTGAGGACCGACGAGGTCGGGCACGATGGCGGTGACCCCGCTGTGTACGTCGGGCTGCCGGCGAACGGTGGTGTGCCCGACGCGGACGCCCGGCACATCGGTGATCGCGTTGAAAGGCCCGGTGTCGACAGGTCCGACGACGATGCCGAGGTCGCGGGCCCGGCACCGGGTGGCGCCGGGCGGGGACTGCGGGTGAGGCTGCGCTTCCATACGTCCGGACGTTACGCGTTGCGCGGCGAACGCGGCCCGAGTGCCGGCCGACGTCAGGCGCCGGCGCGCGGGTGGGCGGGGCTGAGGCTGTGCACCGCGGTCTGCTCGGCGTGCGGGGCGAGCAGGCCCCGCAGTTCCTCTGCCGCGGCCTTGAGGAATTCGCCGTCGCGGGTGCCGTCAAGGGTTTCGAGGACGAAGGCGACGTGGGTGGAGTCTTCGGTGACGCGTGTGCGGTGGGCGTCGCGGTGGTTCCAGTGTCGGGTCAGGACGCCGTCGGTGTCGGCGTAGACGATCTCGCCGGGCTTGGGGTTCTCCACGGTGTCGGGCTCGCCGAGCGGGGTGAACTCCTCACCGCCGTCCGCGTAGCGGATGTCGACGTCGCCGGCGACGTGGCCGAGGTCGAAGGCGCCGGCCGGAAGCCCGTGACGGACGGAGACGGAGTTGTAGGAATCGACGGCCGGGTTGATGCGCGGCAGCGAACCCTTCTTGGTGAGGCGGCGGCCGAGGGCGTCGACGCTGGGGCGGATGCGGCGGGGATTGGTGCCGAAGGAGCGGTAGGCGGTGTGCCACGCCTCGATGCGGGGGTCGCTCTCGTCGGCGGGCTGCCAGGTGCCGTCGGCGAGCTGCCGCTCCAGGTCTTCGAGAGCGGCGGTGGTGCCGGGCCAGGCTTCGTGGCCGCGCAGGCCGGTGGCGATGACCAGGGCGATGAGCGTGTCGGGGAAGGCGTCGGCGACGGCGGGGCTGATGCGGAAGGCGGTCATGAGGCGAGATCCTGTTTCGTACGCGTGCTGGTGACGGGGTCAGGGCTGCCACGGACCGATGCGGCCCAGGCGGCGCAGCTGCTGGCGTGCGGTGGACACGTCGAGGCCCTGGCCACGCTCGGTGAGGCGGTCGGCGACGGCGGTGCGGTGCTCCACCGGTTTGTGGTCGTCGTACTTGAACTTGGCCCGCACTTCGACCACTTCCAGCCGCAGGCCGCGGATGCCGGGCAGCATCCGCCCGTTCGGGGGCTGGTCGGGGGCGATGGGAGCGTGGTCGCCGTCGGGCTGGAAGTGTGCCATCTGGCGGCGCAGCAGCTCGGCCTTGGCCTCGGGCTCGTCGACGATGTGGGCGCGGCAGGTGAACTGGACGGCCGCGTAGTAGCTGGTGGGAACGCCGTCGGTGGGCGGGTCCTCGGACCTGGCGCGCCAGGGACCGGGGACGAAGGCATAGTCGCCGATGACGGTGAAGGTGACGTTCGGGTCGTGCTCGATCGCCTTCCAGAGCGGGTTGGGCCGGGCCAGGTGGATCAGCAGTTGGCCGGCGTCGGTGGTGAAGTGGGTGGGAACGGTCACGGGCGCTCGGCCGGGCAGGCCGTTGACACTGAGCTGTCCGAAGTCGTGGCCGTCGGCGATCCAGGCCTGCCATTCGGCTTCGTCCAGGCCGGCGTCCCAGGGCTGGATGAACATGCGGTTCCCTCTGTGTGGCGGGTATGGCTGGTGTGGCGGTTCGGTGCAGGCGAGCGGCCGGCGGTATCGACGGGGCCAGGCCGACGCGAGGCGCTCAGGAGGGGCCGCAGCGGGAGCCCGACCGAGAGACCGGCCGGCACGACACTTCCCTGACTTCACGGTAGAACGACTCGAGCGTACAATGGAACGACCGTCGGTTGTCAACCAAATGACCGCACGGTCCATTCCAGTGCTCCACGGGTCAGGACGGTGATCAAGTGCTCGAGGCGGAAGCAGCCTTGCGCGCCCTCGCGCACAACGTCAGAGCCGCACGCACGCGCGCGGGCCTGTCCCTGGACGAACTGGGCCGACGTGCGAAGGTCAGCAAGGGCGCCCTGGTGGGGCTGGAGAAAGCCCAGGGCAACCCGAACTTCGCCACCCTGGTCCGCCTCGCGGACACCCTCGGCGTCTCGGTGTCCGCCCTGATGGACGGACCCGCCGAAGGCCGAGTCCGAGTGGTGTCCGCGGACACCGTCATGCCCTTGTGGGCCGGGGAGCGGGGCGGCGAGGCACGGCTCATGCTGACCACCTCGGGACCGGCCCCGGTCGAGGTGTGGCGCTGGAAGCTGGAGCCGGGGGAGGAGTACCCCAGTCACCCGCACCAGACCGGCGTCGTGGAGACGGTCAGTGTGGTGTACGGCCGGATGACACTGGTCGTGGACGGCACCGAGTATCCCGTCGAAGCCGGACAGACGGCCACCTTCGACGGCGACACCCCCCACACCTACCGCGGCTCGGGGACCGAGACCTGCCACCTGATCATGACCGTCCACATCCCGCCCGCCAGAGGGTGAGGGCCGCCGGCCGTGGCCGGCGTCGGGCCGGCCGAAGCGGACGGGGGCATTCGGGCCACATTCACTTCGCCTGTTTTCGGTCCGTGACGCTCCGGTGCCGAAGGGTGATCTCTCGTCGTAGCGTGCTGCCGGCCGCGAGCCCGGTGTGACGGCCCGTGGTGTCAGCAGCTCACGGACGCGGTCCCGGGGAGCCGCGCCGGGAGCTCGCTCTCGCCACTCGACGCGTTCCAGCCTGTCCCCGCACCGCCGCTCCACCTCTCGGGAGCGCTGAGAACGGCGTGTTGACGTCGGTGCGCCCCGGGTGTGATCGAGTTCCGTGCTTCTTCGGTGATGCCCAGGGGCAGACGGCTGGGGACTGGGGACGAGCCCGGGAGCCGGTAGGGCGGCCGGGGAAAGCAGGGGGTTGTGATGGTCCGTGTTCTCGTGGTGCACGACGCGACGCTGTTGCGGTCGGCGCTGGTGCAACTGCTGCGGTCCGCCGACGGACTCGAGGTCTCGTGCATGTCCTCCCGCGGCGACGGCCCGGACGACGACTTGCCCGCGGACGTGTGCGTGGTCGACGGGGACTGTTGGGAAGGGCCGCCGGGGGACGCCGGCCGAGCGCTGTTCTGGAACCGGTGCGGGGCGCGGCTGGTCGTGCTCGCGGCTCCGGAGCGGCCGGGTGTGCTGCGCAGGGCGTTCGACGCCGGCGCGCTCGGGTTCGTGGACAAGGACGCCTCGTCGCAGCGGTTGATCGCCGCGGTGCACACGGTGGCCAAGGGGGAGCGGTTCCTCGACGAGCGGCTCACCGTCGCACTGCTGCACGCATCGAAGATGCCGCTGACGCCCCGGGAGCTGAGCGTCCTCTTCCAGGCGTCGCAGGGCGCTTCCGTCGCCGAGATAGCCGTCTGTCTGCATCTGTCCCGGGGGACCGTCCGCAACTACATGGCCAGCGCCATCCGGAAGGTCGGCGCGCGCAACCGCGTGGACGCGATCCGCATCGTCCAGAGCGCCGGCTGGATGTGACGGGCGAGGGGCACACGCGCGCGAGGGAACGGCCCGCGGGTCAGCCCCGGGTTCTGCGCCAGTGCCCCACCAGATCGCGGTAGAGAGGCGACCGGCCCAGCAGTTCCCGGTGAGTGCCATGGGCCGCTCGGGCACCGTCCAGCACCAGGATCCGGTCGGCCCGCACCGCGGACGACATGCGGTGCGCCACGACAACGAGCGTGCCCGGGCGACGTGTGAGCGCCTCCTCGGCGCGCGCCTCGGACGCCGCGTCGAGATGGCAGGTCGCCTCGTCGAGCAGGAGCAGCCGAGCCGCGGACAGGTGAGCGCGGGCCAGGACGATCAGTTGGCGCTCGCCCTGCGAGAGGTCGTCGGGCCGCAGCGGCGCGTCGAGCCCTCCCAGCCGCTCGACGAGAGGGGCGGCCCCGAGGTCTCGCACGGCGTCCTCGATGGCGCCGCCGGCCGGGGAGGCGTCCGGCCACAGGTAGGTGAGGTTGTCCCGGACCGTTCCGGTGAAGACGTACGCCTGCTGGGGCACCAGGACGCGTGACGCGGCGAGTTCCGCCGCACCTCGGCCGGCGACCGGCCGGCCGGCCACCCGGACCACGCCGCTCCTCGGCGCGCACATCCCGGCGATGAGACGGACGAGCGTCGACTTGCCGATGCCGCTGGGACCGACGACGGCCAGGTGCTCGCCGTCCTCGACGCGCAGATCCAGTGCGTCGAGGACCGGCTCCGCCCGGGCGCCGTAGCCCACGGTCACCGCGCGGAGTTCCACCGCGGGGGCCTGCCGCGACGGCGGCGGAACCGGCGGGGGGAAGCCGGCCTGTTGCCCGGCGTGCCCGGGCGGGAGCGTAAGCGGCGTCGCACCGGTGAGGGGCGGACGCGCCTGCGGCCCGGTGAACCGGTCCAGGACCACGAGCAGCCGGGTCCCCGCGGCGCCGATCGCGGTCATGAGCGTGTGCAGGGCGGGCAGCAGGGCCTGGGCGAGGTACGTGAAGGCCCCGAGCAGGCCGCCGGTCGTGACGCCCCGGCCGCGCAGCCACGGCACGGCCACCAGCAGGAGCAGGACGGGGAGATGGCCCGCGACGCCGAGGGCCAGAGCGCGCACCGCGGCCCAGCGGGCGAGGACACGGGATGCGGCGGCGGCCCGCGCGACGAGCCGTGCTCCGTTCCGTTCCGCCTCCGGCTGCGTCCCGCAGGCGGTGATGTCACGCAGCGCCCCACGGGTCCGCGCGGCGTGATCGCCCAGCGCCTCGTCCGCGTCGAGAGCCCGGCGCTGCGCCGCGGCCATCGGCCGCAGCGTCACCAGGAACAGCGCCAGGCCCGCCGCGAGCGGCGGCACGACGACCACCAGGAGGGCCGGGTCCAGCGAGAACAGCCCCACCAGCGCTCCGGCCGCGGTGAAGACGAACGAGCGCAGTGTGAGCACCAGCCCGGCGAAGCTGTCCCGGACGATCTCGACCTGGTTGGTGAGCCGCGCGACCGCGGTGCGGTCCCCAGCACCGGGACGGGCCAGGGCACGAGCCATGGACTGGTCGACGGCCCGCCGGACGAGGTGGTCGCGCAGCGGTTCCGTCAGCCCGGCCAGCTGGGCGAAGACGCCTCTGACCACGGGCGCGCCGAGCACCACGGCGATGGCGGTGAGGGCGAGCCAGCCGAGTCCCGTACGGGTGTCGCCGGTGAGGAACCCCCGGTCGACGGCCTGGGCGACCCCGTAGCCGACCACGAACGTCTGCGCCGACTCGGCCACCGACCACGCCGCGAGCCGCGCGAGGACCCCCTTGCGTTCGGCCAGAAAGCGCCGGGCGGGCGGCCCGACCCTGCGCAGAATCCTGGAGTCGCCCCGGGGCTTCGCCGCACGCTGTCCGCCGATGGACGTCATGATCGCGCCTCGCCCCGCAGGGTGCCGGCCCGCCCGCCGCGGACCCCGTCACGGTCGTCCTGCGCGGCGAACGGCCCGGCGCCGTTCTCCCCGGTACCGAACACCGCCCGGTAGGCGGCCTCCTCCCACAGCCGCTGATGGGTGCCGACCGCCCGCACCCGACCGCTCTCCAGCCAGATCACGAGATCCGCCCGGGCCGCGACCGACGGGCGGTGCGCCACGACCAGCCGTGTGGCGACCGCGGGTGAGCGGCGCTGCGCCTGTTCCACCGCGTGCTCCGTGGCGGTGTCGAGGCTGGAGGTCGCGTCGTCCATGACCAGCAGCCGGCCCACGTGGGCGAAGGCCCGGGCCAGGCCCAGACGCTGGTACTCGCCGCCGGACAGCGGGGCGTCGGCGAGCGGGGTGTCGTACGCCCGCGGAAGCCGGCGTACGAAGGCCTCGGCGTCGGCGAGGCGAACAGCGGCCCGTACCTGGTGCGGTGAGACGGCGCGCGGTCCGGCGGCGACCGCCTGCGCCACGGTGCCCTCGCCCAGCGCCGGACGCGCGAAGGCGAAGCCGACCTCGGCCCGCAGACAGGGGCGGGTCACGAGCTCGAGCGGCGTTCCGTCCAGCAGGACCTGCCCCCGGTCGGGATCGATCAGCCGGCCGGCGACGGCGGCCAGGACGGACTTGCCGGCGCCGCTGCGGCCCACGACCGCGGCGGTCAGGCCGCCCGGCACCAGCACGTGGTCCGCCCGCAGGACCTCCGTCCCGCCCCGCAGGACCCGTACCCCGCGCAGCTCGAGGGACCCCGCACCTCCTGGGGGCAGGATCCGGGTTCCGTAACGCAGTGCGGGGAGTTCTTCCAGCGTCGTGGTGCGCTCCCGTGCCGAGCGGCCCCGGACCAGCGCGCCGACCAGGGTGGCCGCGCCGCCGAATCCCGCGGCCAGCTGCGCGTACCGGCACACCGCCAGCAGTTCGCCGACGCTCAGGGCCCCCGCCCCGAGCCGCAGGCCGCCCACGGCGGTGGCGGCCACCGTCAGCAGCGGGACGAGGACACCGCCGGTGGCCAACGCCCGTCCGTGCAGCCTCCACATGCGTTCACCCAGCGAGCCGAGTTCGGCCAACGGGCGGAGCACGCGCTCACGTTCCCGTGCGGCGGTACCGGCCGCGGCGATGGTCTCCGCACCTGCCATGGTCTCCAGCAGTCGGGCCGCGATGTCCGACTGCACTCGTTGGTAGGCCCCGACCGTGGTTCCCGTGTCCCGTGCGAAGGATCGCAACACCAGTGCCAGGACCGGTAGTCCGGCCAGGACACACGCGGCGACCCACACGTCGACGACGGCCAGTGCGACGAGCGCGCCGGCCGGGGTGAGGAGCGAGGCCGCGAGCGCCGCCCGGGCCGCCGGCGCGGCGCCCGCGTCGGCGGCGTTGAGCGTCAGCCGGGTCGCGACGTCCCCGGGGGAGTGGGGGCGGGTCAGGTCGGGCACCGCGTGCAACAGGCCCCGGAGGGCACGGGAGCGGATCGATGCCGTCCAGTCCGCGGTGCACCGGCCGGTGAGCAGGGCGGTCAGAGCGTCGAGCAGAATCTCGCCGACGAGCAGTGCGGCGCTCGCCACGAGCCAGGGGCCGCCGGCGCCGTCGTGCAGCAGCAGGTCCAGTGCGCGGCCGAGGACGAGGGGCTGGCAGACGGCGACCGCTGCGGCCGCCACCGAGCACACCAGCACCATCAGTTCGGGTACCCGTCCTGGACCGGTGCCGGGCGAGCCCTGCGTCTCACGCGTCCGCCGTCGGATCGGGGTAGTTCCCATCAGCCGCCCCTCCTCGTGACCGGCGCCGCCCGCCGCGGCGACGAGGCGCGGTGCCGGCGCCCGGGCGGTGGGGCCAGGGCGCCGGCACCGCGGCGCGCGGCCCGCCGCGATCGCCGCGGCGGCCCGACTCGGACGTCAGTTACACGTCGTGATGCTGAGGCTGCTGTCGCCGCAGAGCAGCAGGCTCGCGCGGCTGCCGGTCTCCACGTCGCCCATGGCCTCTTCCTTGGGGGTCTCCATCGACTGCAGCTCGAACAGGTTCATGTTCTTTTCCCTTCGTACGACAACGGGTGCTCTCTTCACGGCCCCGGACGGGGCCGGCTCATGGGCCGCGGCTGCTGCCGCGGCGGTGGGAGGAACGGCAGACCGGCGGGCCGGTCGCCGTGTACGGAAGCGACGGCCAGCAGGCATCCGGCCGTCCCGGTGGAGAGGTCCATGGACAGGCGCATCATCTGCTCGCCGGGGAAGGCGAGGTGACCGCGATAGGACATGGCGTGCCAGGTCAGCGCGTCGATCTGGCGCCGGACCGCCTCGGGCCCGGTGCCCGGCCCGGTGGCCGTCGTACGGCCCAGGTACAGCACCATGCCGGCCACGCCGCGGTAGAGCCCGGGCTGCGCGTAGAACATGGCCTGCGCCGCGCGCACGATCTCGTTCCGTGCCCGTTCGAACCGCTCGTCGGCGCGGTGCGCCAGGTAGTCGTCCAGCACCATCCCGATGCCCACGCTGCCCGCGCCCAGGTACGGCATGGTGCGCCAGCCCTCGTCCACCTGGAGGGCGCCACCCGCGCCACGGACGCAGTGTTCGAGGTCCCGGCGCAGTGCGGTCTGTGCGAGGTCGAGCAGGCCGGTGTCACCCGTGCGTTCGTACAGGCGCAGGAACAGCAGGGCGCTGCCCGTCGCGCCGTGCAGCAGACCGGCACGAGGGCGTCGGTCGGGCCCTGGACCCGGCGCGTCGGACGGTGCGCCGCGGGCGCTGAGCTCGGCGCACCGCATCGCCGCGTCGCGCAGGGCGGTGTCGCCGGTGGAGGCGGCCAGGGAGTCCAGCACCAGGCCCACCCCGGCCGTCCCGCTGTGCAGATCCGCGGCGAGACCTTCGAGGGGGTGCTCGACGAGCCACCGCGTGAGATCGAGTGCCCGGGCACGGTGACCGAGGCGGTCCAGGGTCCATGCGATGCCCGCGATCCCGTCGTGGAAGCCGAGCGGCGTCCCCGAGGGCGGCTCCTTCGTCCGGTCGAGCAGCCACTGCTCCTCGCCCTCGTCGCGCTCCGCCCCGCTCTCGGCCAGGGCGTACAGCACACCGGCGGCTCCGTAGCCGTACGAGAGCCCGCCGCCCGCGGTGGCGAACTGGGCCACGTCGCCGGGGAAGAGCCGGTCCTCGCGCGACGGAGTGGCCGACGCGCGGATGGCCGCCGTCATCGAGTCCCGGCTGCGGGGCCAGTCACCCGGCGCGACCGGGACGAGGGACTCGGCCGTGCCTCGCGCCGCGGGCCGCCGACCGGGAGCGTCGGTGATCTCGTCGAGAGCGGCGTCCAGGAAGGCGCGCGGCACGGGGAACTGCCGTGCCACCACCTCGGCGAGGTGCTCCGCCTTGCGCCGGTCCAGAGCCAGCAGGCTGGTCAGCGGCAGGAACAGGGCCAGACGCAGGCAGGCCAGCGCATACCGGTCGACAGCGGTGCCCCGTCGGCCGGGCGGTGCCACGAACCCGGGGTGGGCGACCGTCTGCCGGCCCGGCTCGTCGACGCGGTGGGCGGCCTCGAAGTCCAGCAGGGCCACCCGCCCGTCGTCGCGGACCATGATGTTGAACAGGTGCAGGTCGTTGAAGACGACACCCCGCGCGTGCACCTGAGTGACGGCCCGCTCGACCTGGGCGTGGACATCGAGCGCCCACTCGGTGTACTCGGCCAGCCGCCTGTCGTCGGGGTCCGCCTCGATGAGCGGATGACGCCGGGCGAAGAAGGTGTTGAGGGGCTTGCCGTCGAGATACTCCAGCACCAGGAAGTGGTGGTCCCCGACGGCGAATCCGCCCCGCACCTCGGGCGTGCAGGCCAGGCCCGACAGCTGTTCCAGGGCCCGGCGTTCGCGGTGCAGGCGGGTCACCGCGTCGGCGCCGTCGGCCGCGAGCCCGGCGTACGGGCGGGCCTCCTTGAGGACCACGGCCTCACCGGTACGGGCGTCCCGCGCCCGGTAGACGCCACCGCCGTTGGAGAAGTGGATCGCCGACTCGACGGTGTACGGGATGTCGGCCAGTGTCACGGTCGCCCGAGCGTCGAGGTGGGGCTGCAGGAAGGCAGGCACGCTCACCCAGTCGGGGACACGGAACACCGGGCCGCGGGTGTCGGGGACGAGTACTCCCTCGGGGTTCGCGACGGCCGGGCGGAGTTCCCCGCTCTCGTCGTAGCAGTTGCGGCGGGTGAAGCTTCCGTAGCGCACGTGCACCGGGCCGTCGCCGATCCGCAGGTCGCTCAGGATGTGCGGCCCGGGCTCACCGGCCAGCGAAGCGGCCAGCTCGCCCACGATACGCTCGAACTGTGCCTCGTCCGCCGGGTACACGGTGATGAACTTGCCGCTGCCCGCCCGGTCCGCGTACTTGGCGTTGCGCTGGTGCAGCAGGTAGCGGCTCGGCACGAACTTGAACGCGACCGATCGCTGGACGCAGTAGTGCCGTACGCGCTCCAGGACGGACTCGGCGTTGTCGAGGCAGGCGGAGATGTGGATCTTCCATCCCTGCGGCGGCAGCACGGCGTCCAGCGGGCGCAGGGCGAGCCAGTCGCCGCTCTCGCCGCGCTGCCATCCCTCCGGTGCCGGCCGGACGGCCGCCGCGTACCGGGTGTCCGCCGCCCGGGTGCCGGGGGCGGTGCGATGCGGCGCGTCGTAGAAGTACGGGTCCGCGTCGCAGTACACGGCATAGCCCTTGTTCACGCCTGCTCCCTCCGCCGGTCGATGCCGGGCAAGACGCTGTCACGCGCCGCCGTGTCCGGGACAGTCACCGCTGTCACTTCTCCGACATGCGGAACGCACAGGTAACTTCGCCGAGCGGCGCATGCCCCGACGCCGGCGGAGGACAGCCGCTCCGGCGCGTCCGGGGCCTCTTGACGCGGCATCGGTGCCCTCACATACTGACGGCCAAATCGATTTGGCCACCGTAGTTCGGCTCTCCGTCCAGGGCCGGATCGCTGTTCGAACCCGAGCGCGCCGCATGCCTGAACGGAGCCCGTCGTGTCCAGTGACCACCAGAGCCGGAGGCCCCGGACCGGCCGCACCGACCGGCCCACGGCCGTCGCCGAGGCGGGCGTCGCCCGGGTGCCTCCCACCTCCACAGCGGCACGGGCGCTGCGCCGGCCCCACGAGCGGAGCCTGATCCGTTGAGCTGGCTGCCGCTGGTGGTCCTCGCCCTGACGGTGGCCGTCGCCGCGTTCGTCCAGGGCAGCAGCGGGCTCGGTTTCGCGCTGATCGTCGCGCCCGTGGCCGGCATCCTCGCCCCGCAACTGGTCCCGGTCTTCGTCCTGGCGTCGATGATTCCGCTCAACCTGTACGTCGCCTGGCGCGAACGGGCTTCGCTCGACCTGCGCGGCGCGGGCTGGATCACCGGTGCGCGGCTCGCCGCCACCCCCGCGGGACTGGCGCTGCTCCGGCTGATTCCGGAACGCAGCCTCGGCGTGTTCGTGGGCGTCGCGACCGTACTCGCGGCCGTCGTGAGCCTGGCCGCGCCCGTGTTCACGCCGGGCCGGGCCGCCTACGTCGGTGCGGGCGCGGTGACCGGCCTGACGGAGACGGCGACCGGCGTCGGCGGGCCGCCGCTCGCGCTGGTCTATCAGCACCGGACACCCGCCGAACTGCGCTCCACCGTCGCCGCCTGCTTCCTCGTCGGAGAGGTCGCCTCCTTGGCACTGCTGTTCGCGGCGGGGAGGGGACAGGTCCCGGAGCTCGGGTGGGCATTCGCACTGCTGCCGGCGATCGCCGCGGGTGCGTGGCTGAGCCGCCTGGTCCACCACCGTCTTGACGCCCGGAGGATGCGGCTGTGCGTGCTCGTGTTCGCCCTGGTCTCAGGGATCGTGCTGATGCTCGGATTCTGAACGGCCCGGGCAGGTGTCAGGCACGCGGAGTGCGTACCGACGAGGCCCGGGCGATCACCCGCGGCTCCGGCGCCACCGTCACCGACGGTGTGACGCTGTCCCCGCGCAGCCGGGCCAGCAACAACTCCACCGCGTCCGACGCCGCCCGGTCCAGGTGCAGGTCGACCGCGGTCAGAGGGGGCTCGCAGGTGCGGGCGCGCAGGCCGTCGTAGCGAGTGACGACCATGACGTCGTCCGGTACGGCACGCCCGCCGTCCTGGACGGCCCGGACCGCGCCCACGGCGAAGGCGTCGACCAGAGCGCACACCGCGTCGATGCCCGGATGCTCGGCGAGCAGGGCGGCGCACGCCTCGTAACCCGCCTGCTCCCCACCCGACTCGGCGGCCCGCGCCACGATCGGCGTCCAGCCGTGCTCCCGTGCCATGCGCTCATGAACGGCGAGTGCGTCGACGGACGAGTGCCGCGAGCCCGAGCCGACGATCAGTGCCGGCCGGGTCGCGCCCTGCTCGTACAGGTGCCGCAGCAGCAACTGCGCCACCCGCCCACCGCGCAGGTCGACGTACGGGGCGTCCTCGTCGGGCGACACCGGTCTGCCGAGCGCCACGTACGGCAGGCCGCGTTCACGCAGTTGTGCCGCCGCCGCGTCGGCGACGTCCGGCTCGACCACGATGGCTCCGTCGATGTCGACGGAGTACAGCGCCGAGTCCGACTGCACGGGCGGCACGAGTACGAGGGCGAAGCCGTGCGACAGGGCACTCTCCGCGGCGGCGGCCGCCACCTCCATGTAGAACCCGAGCCGGGAGGGCCCGCCCGCCACGGCGAACGGCATCGAGGACGCGAGCGCGATCGCCTGGGCCTGTCCGCGGCGCAGTCGCTGCGCCCGGAGATTGGGCCGGTAACCCAGTTCCGCCGCTGCCTGCCTGACGCGTTCCCGGGTCCGGGGATCGACCTTGCCGAGTCCGTTCAGGGCGTGGGAGACGGTCGTTCGCGAAACCCCGGCGACGCGAGCCACGTCGGCGATCGTCGGCTGTCTCGGGCCGGGGGCGGAAGCAGGCATCCGCGCTGACTCTCCTCGCTGCCGGGAAGGGGTGGACCCGACCATCTTCCCCCGGCCCGGCGCCGAGCGGTGCCCGCGGGCACGCACCGGTGGAGGCAGGCTTCTGGGGCAGCCCCGGAGCCGGAGTCCGCCGCTTGTGACCAGGCTCCGCGAGTCGCTGGGCGGGGAGTACCGGACGCGAACGAGCCGGCCCTGGTCACGGCGTGGACCGCAGCGGCGGGGCCTGCCACGTCATGCCCGGAGGCTGAAGCAGGGGCGAGGGTTCGGGGCCGGGATCCTCGGTGTCGACGACTCCGGCGGCCGAGTGGTCGAAGCCGGCGGGCCAGCGGGTGCGCTCGCTGGCCAGGGCACCGGTCAGGCGTGCTTCGGCGAGGTCGGCGGTGCTCAGGTCCGTTCCGCGCAGGTCGGTCGTGCGGAGGTCGGCGCGGTGGAAGACCGCGCCACGTGCGTCGGCCTTGCGCAGGTTCGCCTCGCGCAGGTCGGTCTCGGTGAAGTCGGCGTCGCGCACATCGGCTTCGACCAGTTTCGCACCCCGCAGGTCGGCCAGAACGCAACGGACCCGTCGGAGAATCGCCGTGGTGAGATCGGCGTGCCGCAGGTTGACCGAGACCAGGGAGGCCTGGGTCAGATTGGCGTGGTACAGGCCCGCCGCCTCCATGCAGGAACGGTCGAAGTTGACCTCGGGAAACCCCAGCCCGTCGCAGTCGGCCCGGCGCAGGTCGGTGACGCTGAGATTGACCCATGACTCCTCCCGGTGCCGGCACAGGGAACCGAGCCCGGTCAACGCCACCTGGGCGTCGGCGACACGCGTCTCCAGCGGTGCTATGTCGTTGATGGCCACGTCCGCCGCCGGCGACTCGGGCCCGGCGGGCGGCCAGGGCAGACGGGTACGCAGGTACGCGGCCTGGATCGAGATGATGGCGTCCCGGTCGCGGGCGGACTGTTCCGCGATCCGCCGCAGGGCGTGCAACCCGCCGATGCGTACGTCCAGCTTGTCGCTCCCGAGCTGGTCGACCGCCCGGCTGAACCGGTCGGTGACGTAGCCCTCCTGAGTGGCGCGCAGACCTTCCTGGCTGACCCGCACCTGCCGCCACGTGGCGGACGCGCCGAAGAGCACGACGAGACCGGCGAGTACCTGCAGGAGCGTCGTACGGACGTCGTTCACCGCCTTCAGCCGGTCCTGCGCGGCAACGCTCGACCCGGCAAGGTCGTGATCGACCACCTCGGCCGGCAGGACGACGAACATCGTCCCCAGAACGACCAGAACTGCTGCCCCGGCCAGGGCGGCAGCGACCGAACGCCGCCCGGCCGGCCCACGGCCCGAAGCCCTCGGACCGTGATTCGGTCCCCCCGTTTCCATGGTTCGGGAGCCTAGGCAGCTCCCGAGGGATGATCAAGAGGGACGGCCGGGCGGCCGATCAGCTCGGGTCACGAAGGGCCGCAGGCGCCGGCCGTCTGTCGCCGGTGCGGTGCGCCCGGGTGACGTTCTGCCGGCGTCACGACTCACCCGGGGCTGTCGGCCGGCCGTCGACCGGGATGCCCAGCCGTTCGGTCACGGTGGTGAGGGCTGATCCCAGCGGGAGTGCGACCCGCGTGCGGGCGTGCCGGTCGCCCCGTGTCGGGTCCCGGTTGACGATCAGTACCGGCTTCGCTTCCTGAGCCGCCTGGCGGACGAACCGGAGCCCGGACATCACCGTCAGTGAGGACCCCAGGACCAGCAGCGAGGCCGCCTCGCGGACCAGCTCGCGGCAGTGCTCGACCCGCCGCGGGGGAACGGCTTCGCCGAAGAACACCACGTCCGGTTTGAGGATGCCGTCGCAGACGGAGCAGGGCACCACGCGGAAGTCCCCGACCTGTGCGTCGGTGAGATCGGCGTCACCGTCCGGGTTGATTCCCGCGGCCACCGGCTCGAAGCCCGGGTTGGCCTCCTCCAGGCGCCGGGCGAGGTCACGGCGAGGGCTGGAGGTGCCGCAGGAGAGGCAGACGACCCGGTCCAGACTCCCGTGGAGTTCCACGACGCCGTCGCTGCCGGCGGCCTGGTGCAGGCCGTCGACGTTCTGGGTGATGACGCCCGTGAGCAGTCCGTGCCGCCCGAACGCGGCGACGGCGCGGTGCCCGGCGTTGGGGCGGGCGCGGCCGAAGGTGCGCCAGCCGAGGTGGCTGCGGGCCCAGTACCGGCGCCGGGCCCGGGGGTCGGCGGTGAAGTCCTGGTAGGTCATCGGGGTGTGCCGGTTCAGACTCCCGTCCTCACCCCGGTAGTCGGGGATGCCCGACTCCGTGGAGAGGCCCGCCCCGCTGAGGATCAGTACACCGCCGGCGCTCAGCACCTCGGTGACCGGCTCCAGATCTGTGGTACCCGGCGGCAGGTCCTCGGTGGGGGTCCAGCTCAGAGTGGGGCGCATGCGCATGCCGCCAGGGTACGGAACAGGCCGCCCTCAGGCGCGGGCGGCAGCGACCCGTCCACCAGCGCCGGCGGGCCACCCGCGCGGCTGCTGCCCGGCCGGCGCGGCGTGTCCGTCTGCACCGGTGGCTGCCACCACAGTGCGCGGCCTGCCCTCGGCGCGCACCACATGACGCCCGCCGCCCGTCGGCGGAAGCCGGACAGCTGACCCGCGTCCCTTCTTCCCCTCGCTTCATCCCCTCGCGCAACACCGGCCGGGGCGGCGGCCGTTGCCGACTCACGCGCGCGACCGGACACCTGCCGCCTGTGCGGCCGGACGGTCAGTGAAGCAGTTTGAGCCCGATCACGCCACAGATGATGAGCAGCAGGCACACCAGACGCGCGGCCGTCACCGGCTCGTCGAGGAACACCATCCCGTAGGCGGCCGTACCCACGGCGCCGATGCCCACCCACACGCCGTAGGCCGTGCCGAGCGGAATGCCGCTCACCGCGTACGACAGCCCGGCCATGCTGAGGACGAGTGCGCCGACGAAGAGGAGTGAGGGCCACAGCCGGGAGAAATTCCTGGACGCCTCCAGAGCCGACGCCCAGACGGTCTCCAGGACTCCCGACAGGATGAGAACCACCCAGGCCATGCCATTCACCTCTCCTGCCCGCGCACCGGCTGTGATCCACCACGCCCATTCGACCACTGCGGGCCAGTACGCGCGCCTCGGAGACGGCGGGCTCGCGGACCGTTCGCGGGAAGCGCCGGAAGGCTCCGCCGGCGTGCTTCCGATTGCAGTATGCCGGGGCATGAGTCACCGGCCCCCCGGGCAGGGGAGACGTTGTCCAGTACCAGAGACCTCGAGGGGGAGCCTGCGTGACCACAGGCGCAAGAGACGTGACTGCCTCGCCGGACGGAGCGGACGACACCCCTTTGCGGCGGGCCATCGGTCCCAAACTGCTGATCCTGTTCGTGATCGGCGACATCCTCGGTACCGGTATCTACGCGACCACCGGTCAGGTCGCGGGCAAGGTCGGCGGGGCGCTGTGGCTGCCGTTCGTCATCGGGTTCGTCGTGGCGGTCCTGACAGCGGCCTCGTACGTCGAGCTCGTCGGCAAGTACCCGAAGGCGGCAGGAGCCGCGCTGTACACCCAGAAGGCGTTCCGGGTGCCGTTCCTCACCTTCATCGTCGCCTTCATGGTCATGTGCTCGGGCCTGTCCTCGGCGAGCGCGGCGGCGCGCGCCTTCAGCGGCGACTACCTCGCGGAGTTCACGGACTTCTTCCCACCCACACTCATCGCCATCCTGTTCATTCTCGCCCTCGCGGCCCTCAACCTGCGCGGAGTGTCCGAGTCCGTGAAGACCAACGTGGTCCTCACGGTGGTCGAACTGACCGGTCTGTTCGTCATCCTCGCCGTCGGTGCCTGGGCCGTTCTCACCGGTGACGGTGAACCCTCCCGACTCGGCGAGTTCCAGGCGGGGGGCTCCGGCTACGCGCTGCTGACCAGCGTGCTGGGGGCGACGGCCCTCGGCTTCTTCGCCTTCGTGGGCTTCGAGGACTCCGTCAACATGGCGGAGGAGACCCAGGATCCGGTACGCACGTTTCCACGCGCCATCTTCATCGGCGTCGCCGTCACCGGGACCATCTACGTCCTGGTCGCCCTGGTCTCCTCGCTGCTCGTCGACTACCGCGTGCTGGAGGGCTCCAGCGGCCCGCTGCTGGAGGTCGTCAAGGCCGGCGGGCTGGACTTCCCGCCGAAGCTGTTCGCGCTGATCGCCCTGTTCGCCGTCACCAACTCGGCACTGATCAACATCATGATGGCGTCCCGGCTCTGCTACGGCATGGCGAACGAACGCATCCTGCCGCGCGCCCTGGGCCGCGTTCTTCCCCGGCGCCGCACTCCGGTCGTCGGCATCGTCTTCGTGTCCCTGCTCGCCATCGGCCTGGTCTCCACCGGAGAGATCGCGGGCCTCGGCGACACCACGGCCTTCCTGCTCCTGTGCGTCTTCGCCGTCGTCAACGTCTCCGTACTGGTCCTGCGCCGCGACCGCGTCGAGCACAAGCACTTCCGTACGCCGACCGCTCTGCCGGTGCTGGGCGCGGTCACCTCCCTGATCCTGGCCAGTCCCCTGTCCGACCGGCCCGCGCACGTCTACATCAGGGCGGGCGTGCTGCTGGCCATCGGTATCGGGCTGTGGGTGCTGAACAGGACGGTGATGAAGGCACGCGGCGAGGAATGAGCCGCGTCGCCCTTCTCCGTGACGCCGTCGGCGGTGGGGGAGTGCCGGCGCGCATGCCCGCCGCGGCCGGCGGGTACGACACCTCCCGTACGGGACGCCGCGGAAGCGGCCGAAGGGCGAGGGGCGACGGAAGTGATTCGAAAGCTGCAGGCGGTCGCACTGGACTGCGCTGATCCGGTACGGCTCGCGGAGTTCTACGCGGACCTGCTCGGCGGCCGGGTGGTCGCGGACCCGGAGGACCCCGACTGGGTGGAGGTGCACGGGTTCGAGGGGACGCCGCTGGCCTGCCAGCGGGTGGAGGGCTACGAGCCGCCGGCGTGGCCCGGTCAGGAGCGCCCGCAACAGCTCCACCTGGACTTCGACGTGGACGATCTCGACGGGGAGGAGAAGCGGGCGCTCGCCCTCGGCGCGACCGTGCTGGAGCGGACGGACCAGCTCCGCCCCGAGGCCAACTGGCGCGTCTACGCGGACCCGGCCGGCCATCCGTTCTGCCTCTGTCTCCACTGAGTCCATCGGGCCCCGCTGCCACCGCTGCACCGACCGGGCCCGCCTCGTGTTCGTTCGCCGCAAACCTGCCCGGTCGGCCCCCACGGCTGCACGGCCATCACGGTGTTCCCGCCACGGCTGCCGACACCGCGTGCAGAGCCTTGGCCAGATGCCCGCCGGCGTGCTTCCACACCCACGTCCGCTGCTCGCGCGAGTAGCCGCGAGGTGTTCCCTCGACCAGCATGATCAAGCAGAGGTAGCAGCGGTACAGATCGAGCCGTAACCGTACGGAGTCCGTGAAGCCTGCCTCGCCACCGGCCGCCGAGTAGCCGTCGAGGAAGGCGTCGTCGTGCTCGATGTCGTCGAACAGCGCGAGGGACACGAACTCGGCGACCGGGTCGCCCCAGAACATGCGCTCGCCGTCGACCACCCCTGCGACGACTCTGGCGCCCGGTGCACCGGCGAGCAGGATGTTGCCCTGCCAGAGGTCGAAGTGCACCAGGGCCGGCCGCGTGACGTCGTCGAGTGCGGCACCCGCCGACGCGAGTATGCGGCGAACGGTCGGCACCGGCTGCGGGAGCCGGGCACCGAACCGCGTCGCATCGTGCAGCACGGCGTCCGTCATCGCGGTGAAGGTCTGTCGCCAGGTCGGGTGCGGTGGGCCGAAAGGGCGGGCCGGGTAGCCGAAGACCGGACCCGTGACGGCATGCAGTCGCGCCGTCAGGGCACCCAGCTCCCGGCGCAGTCGTCGGCGTTCGTCCGGCTCCAGGGTCTGGTCGGCGTCGTGCCAGGGCCGGCCCGGGCACTCGGTCATGACGAGGCTGCGCACGACCGGCGGGTCACCGGCGGTCTCCGCACGAACGACGTGAGGCACCGGCGCGCCGGGAACACCGTCCGCCGCGGCCCGGAAGTACGTCCTCTCGCCTCGCAACAGGTCGAGCTCATAGCCCAGCGCGGATTGCGGGCCCGTCGCGGGCGCCACCTTCACGACCCAGCGTCGGCCGTCCCGCAGCACGACGCGCACCACGGAGTTGTACGTGCCTCCGGCCAGCGGAACACATTCGATCACCTCGTGCGGTGCGACCGGCACCTCTGCCAGCGCGCGCAGCACCGCGGGACTGGGCACCGGGCTCACATGCACTCCTTGCGAACGGACCATGCGACGGTCCATTCCTACCGCGCGAGACGCCGTCCCGGCCAGACGCGGGAGCACGGGGGGCAGAGGAGGAATCAGCCGCGCGGAAGCAGGCGGCTCGGCCGGATCTCGTGCAGGTACACCACCGCGTCCACCGACCCGAGCAGGTTGACCCGGTCCGGGTCCCGGGGCCAGTGCGTGCCGATCTCCCGTTTGGGCCGGGTCACGTCCAGCCAGGCGCGGACGGCGGGCGGTGCGGTGCGCAGGTCGAGGTACCAGTCGCGGTGGCTCACCCGGCCCAGGGTCTGCTCGACCGAACCGGCCGCGACCGGCCCCGAACGGAACACCTTCACGTCCTCGTCACGGGGGTCGGAGACGTCCTTGCCGGTGGCGTGGAAGGAGCCGTGGTCGAAAGCCAGGCCCACGACCCGGTAGGCGTCCCCGAGCGCGCGGCGGAGCAGGCCGCCCTGGATGACCGGGTAGTCCGGGTCGTAGCCCTCCAGGTACACGTGGCCGTTGTGGGCGGCCAGCACCGTCCGGGCGCCGGTCTGCCGAAGCCACCAGAGGGTGTTCTCCGTCATCACGGTGTCGGGGTGGGCCAGGGCCTCGCGTGCGTCGGCCGGGTCGTCGTAGTCGAAGGCGTTCTGGCGTGCGACCTGGTGGACGATCTCCGCGTTCTGCACCGCACGGGCTTGGTCGTCCCCGGCCACGGTGCGCCCGGCGAAGCTCCGGGCGCGCAGCAACTCCAGGACGCGTCCGGTGCGTTCGGCCTTTTCCCGCCGCACGGCCGGGGGTTCCCCGATGGCGGCCACCATGTACTCGCCGGCCGGCAGGGTGGGGCGCAGCCCCCGGTACAGCTCCCTGACGGCGGGCAGCAGGTCGGGGTGGGCGCGACGGACGTGGCCGACGACCCGGTCGTACAGATCGGGGCCCGCGTAACTGCTGTCGTTGCCGGCGAACCTGACCGGGTCGTCGGGGTGGGCGACGTTGTACGCGCGCATCCAGTGGACCAGGTCCAGCACCTCGCCGGTCCGCATGAACAGGTAGGCGTTCTGGAACTCCTCGGACATGATCCGGACGGGGTCGCCGTGCCCGGTGAGCACGTAGTCGTCCAGGCGGAGCCCCGCGCTCCAGGGGGCTTCGAGGACGAGGGCGCGGAAGCGCTTCTCCTCGACCAGGTACCGGAACACCCGGTGCTGGAGGGCGAGGAAGTCGTGGGAGCCGTGGACGGCCTGCCCGACGCCGACCAGGCGGGCGTCGCCCACCGCCTCTCCCAGGGGGCGCAGGTCGTCGAAGGGGCCGACGGGCTCAACGGTGCGCAGCGGACGGGCTGCCTCCGCCAGGGCGGGCAGCAGGCCGGTGGACGTCCCCTGCACGTGGGGCCGCTGTTCGGCCGCTTCACGGGCGAGTCTCCGGCTCGGCCGGATCTCGTCCAGGTGCACCACCAGGTCCGCCGATCTCAGCAGGTTGACCTGGTCACCGGTCGGCGGGTAGTCGGTGCCGATCTCCCGCTTGGGCCGGGTGACGTCCAGCAGGGCACGGGCGGCGGGCGGCGCGGTGCGCAGGTCGGCGTACCAGTTCCGGTGGCCCACCCGGTCCAGGACGTGCTCGGCCGAACCGGGGGCGGCGGGCTCCACCTCGACCCGTCCGACGTCCTGGTCGGCCGGGTTCTGCAGGCCCTGTGCGGTGGCGTGCACGGCGCCCCGGTCGAAGGAGAGCCCCACCGCCAGATAGCCGTCGCCCAGTCGCTCCCGGAGCACCGACCCCTGGGGGCGGGGGAGGGAGGGGGTGGAACTCCTGGTGTACAGGTGGCTGTTGTGCCCGCCGAGCACGAGTCGGTGGCCGGTGTGGCGGTGCCACCACAGAGTGTTCTCCGCCATGGCGGTGTCCCGGTGGGCCATGGCCTCCGGCCCGTTCCGGGGGTCGGAGAGGTCGAAGGCGTACAGGCGCGCCACCTGGTCGATGACGGTGGCGTGCTGGAGCGCCCAGGCGTGGTCCTGCTCCGCCCCGGCGGGTTCGCGGGCGCGGAGCAGTCCGAGGACGCGTCCGGTGCGTTCGGCCCGTGCGCGGCGCTCGTCCAGGGGCTCGGCCACGGCGGCGCGCATCCACGCGTCGACGGGCACGGTGGGGCGCAGTCCCCGGTACAGCTCGGTGACGGCGGGCAGCAGGCCGGGGTGGGCGCGACGGACGTGGCCGACGACCCGGTCGTACAGCTCCGGGCCGGCGTAGCCGTTGTCGTCGCCGGCGAATCTGACCGGGTCGTCGGGATGGGCGACGTTGTACGCGCGCATCCAGCGGATCATGTCCAGGTACTCCTGGCTGTGCAGCAGCAGGAAGGCGTTCCGGAACTCCTCGGACATGATCCGGACGGGGTCGCCGCGCCCGGTGAGCAGGTAGTCGTCCAGACGGAGCCCCGCACTCCAGTTGGCCTCCAGGACGAAGGAGCGGAAGCCCTTCTCCTCGACCAGGTACCGCAGCGCCCGGTGCCGGAAGGTGACGAAGTCGTGGGAGCCGTGGGCGGCCTCGCCGATGCCGACCACCACGGCGTCACCGACCGCTTCCCCGAAGGGGCGCAGGTCCTCGAGCGGACCCGAGGGCTCGGTGGTGCGCAGAGGGCGGGCGGCCTCCTCCAACGCCGTCAGCGGGTCACCGGTGGACGTGGGAGGCTCACCCGAGGTTCCGGACCCCCCGCCCACCGGGACCGCCGCGACCGTCCCGGGGACGACGGCCAGACAGACGAGCAGTGCGACGGCGAGCCGCCTGGTCATGGAGGGTGCCATGACGCCAGCATCTCCGTCCGGGCCTCGGGCCGCGCTCCGCGTGTCACCCGGGCGGAGCAACGCCGCAGGCAGGCAGACGGGCGGCCGACGTCCTGCCCCGAGCCCTCGCGGTGCTGCTTCGGGCGCTTCGGCGATGTTCAGTGGGCCGGCCCCGCGTGCGGATGATCCGGGATGCCGGGCAGACGTGAAGGCGGAGATCAGGACACTGGCTGTCCGCTACCCCTGCGACGGTGGGACAAGAGCCGCCGGGGAGCAATGCCCCGGGCCCCCGGTGACCGACCGAGAGCAAGGAGCGGACTTGTCCGTCACGACCACCACCCACCGTCTCCTGCTCACTCCCGCGCCTTCCCACCCCGTCCCGCGCCGGCGTCCGGCCGGCGAGCGTGCCGCGGCCTGAGAACGCCATGACCGTCCTGGACCCACGCGCACTCAACCGCGCCACCCTCGCCCGCCAGTACCTGCTCGAACGCGCGGACACCTCCGTCCACGACGCCGTGGCGCACCTGTGCGGAATGCAGGCACAAGAACCCCAGGAGCCCTTCATCGGCCTGTGGTCCCGGCTGCAGGCCTTCGACCCGCGTGATCTGGACGACGCGCTGACGGGCCGTGAGGTCGTGCGCACCCACCTGATGCGCCGCACCGTCCACCTCGTCACCGCCGACGACGCGCTGACCTGGCGAGCCCGCCACGACACCATGCTGCGACAGCGGGTGATGGCCACCTACCGGCGCGAACTCGCCGGCATCGACGTGGAGGAGGTCGCCGCGGCAGGCCGAGCGGTCATGGCCGACGAGCAGCCCCGCACCATGGCCGCACTCGTCCAGGCAGTGGAAGACCGCTGGCCCACGCCCCCGCGCCGTGTCCTGGGCGAGCTGCTCGTCGCAGCCCTCGTCCCGATGGTCCAACTCCCGCCCCGAGGGCTGTGGCGAACCAAGGCGGGTGTCCGCAACCTGCCCCTGGCCACCTGGCTCGGGCGCGACATCGACCCACCCTCCCCCGACGAGACGGACCCGACCGGGCAACAACTGGTACGGCGCTACCTCGCCGCCCACGGGCCCGCCGCCACCGCCGACCTCCGCTCCTGGTGCGGCCTGGCCGGACTGACCGCCGCGGTCAAGGCGATCCGCGAGGAACTCGTCGCCTTCCGCGACGAACGCGGCCGGGTGCTCCTCGACCTGCCCGACGCCCCGCGCCCGCACCCGGACACTCCCGCACCCGTCCGGTTCCTGCCGGCATTCGACAACGTGATCCTCGGCTACCACGACCGCAGCCGCCTCATCGACGATGCCCACCGCGGCCTGTCCGTCGCCGGACGGCGCGCCGTCCTGGTCGACGGACGCGTCGCCGCCACCTGGACCGTGCAGGACGAAGAGCTCCACATCACCGCGCTCCGCCCCCTGTCCACGCCGGAGCGAGAAGCCGTCCACACCGAAGCCCGGGCCCTGACCGCTTTCCTGGACGAGGGCATCGACCGCGTACGCATCACCGACGACGACGGCTGAGGCCCTGGCCCGGCGTACGGGCGACGGAACAGTCGATGTCGCGCGGTGAACGGCCGGCGAAAATCCGTTGCACAGGGTTATGTTGTCAGGTACAAGCGCTTTAACGTCCCCGTCATGTCTGACGTTTCCCGCCGCAAGGTTCTCGGCACCCTCGCCGGTGGAGCCGCGCTCTCCCTCCTGCCCCCCTCGCTGCACCGGGCCATGGCCGCGCCGATGCCGCGCGGCGGCCTGCGTGCCGTCGAGCATGTGATCGTCCTGATGCAGGAGAACCGTTCCTTCGACAACTACTTCGGCACCCTCAAGGGCGTGCGCGGCTTCGGGGACCGCACGCCCCTGAGGCTGCCCTCGGGGGCCGGCGTCTTCCAGCAGCCGCGGCCCGGCGGCGGCGAGGTCCTGCCGTTCTCGGCCCGCCGGGCGGCCCTCGACGCGGGCCGCCCGGAAAGCGACATCCAGTACCTGGGTTCGCTCCCGCACGCCTTCCGGGACGCCGTCCAGGCTCGGGGGAACGGCTGGTGGAACGACTGGGTCGCCGCCAAGACCCAGAGCACCATGGCCTTCTACGACCGGCGTGACATCCCGCTCCAGTACGAACTGGCCGACCGCTTCACGATCTGCGACTCCTACTTCTGCTCGGTCTACGGTTCGACCAACCCCAACCGCAACTACCTGTGGACCGGCACCACCGGTTACGAGCCGGACGGTGTCAACCGGGCCCTGACCAACGCCGCCTACGACCACCGCCACGCCGGATACACCTGGACGACGTACCCCGAGCGCCTGGAGGCGGCCGGCGTCGACTGGCAGATCTACCAGGAGTGGGACAACTTCACCGACAACGCGGTGGAGTACTTCCGGCCCTGGAAGGAGATCGGCCGGAAGATCCTCGCCGGGGTCAGCGGACAGTACTCGACCACCGAGCAGTTCTACGACAGCCTGTGGGGCAGGACCCCGGAGCAGCGCGAGACCGCGCTGGCCGAGTTCCAGCGGGGTGTCGACGCACTGACCGAGGCCGAACGCCGGCTGTTCCTGCGGGGCGCCTACCGCTCCGAGCCGGACACCCTCGTCCGGCGCATCCGGTCCGACATCGACAAGGGCACGCTGCCGGCGGTCAGTTGGGTCGTCCCGACGGCGGCGCTGTCCGAGCATCCCAGCACTTCCACCCCGGTCGGCAGCGCCAACCTGGTCTACGACCTCCTCGACGCCCTCGCGAGCGACCCGGAAACCTGGTCGAAGACGGTGCTGTTCATCAACTTCGACGAGAACGACGGCTACTTCGACCACGTACCCGCCCCGGTCGCGCCGCGGCCGGCCTCCGGCAACGACGACGACTGGTCCAACGGCAGCCCGGTCGGCCCCGGCCCGCGCGTGCCGATGACGATCGTGTCGCCCTGGACGGTGGGCGGCTTCGTCAGCTCGCAGGCGTTCGACCACACCTCGGTCATCCGGTTCCTCGAGAAGTGGACCGGCGTCCACGAGCCCAACATCAGCGCCTGGCGCCGCAGCGTGTTCGGCGACCTGACCGCCGCCTTCGACTTCCACCGTCCCTACCGGCAGCCCGAGGTCGAGCAGCCCGGCCCGGTACCGGACGCGGTCGGCCGCTGGAACCCCGTACCACCGGAGCGGCAGTCGCTCCCCGAGCAGGAGGCCGGCACCCGCCGCACACGTCCCTCCCCCTACCGGCTGTCCTTGCGCTCCGACGTCACCCGTACCGGCGTCCGCCTCCGGCTCGGCAACGACGGCGCCGACGCCGCCTGGTTCACCGCCTACTCCGGCGACGGCACCGCCCCGAGCACCTGGACGGTGCCCGCGCGCGAAAGAGCCGACCACACGGTCGAGTACGGCGCCGACGGCTACGACCTGCAGGTGCACGGTCCGGGCTGGTCCGTGTGGGAGCTGCGGGGCACCGGCACCGGCGCCGAGGCGTTCCTCTCCGAGCAGCAGGGCGCCGCCCACGTGAGTGTCGTCTGCTCCAACCCCTCCTCCCGCACCCGCAGACTCCTCGTCGGTGAGTCGGTCCACTCGCACAGGCACAGTGACGGCGTACGCGCCGTCACCCTCAGGCCCGGCGCGTCCCGCACGGTGCGGCTGCGCCTGCCTGACCACGGCTGGTACGACATCGTGGTCGTCGACCGGGACGCCCCGGCCTTCCTGCGCCGCATGACCGGCCGCCAGTCCCACCACAGGCCCGGCGTCACCGACCCGGCGACCGGCACGGCCCCGGCACTGGCCGCGACCATCGGCCTGCCCGAGCCCCAGCCCTCCCTGGACACGCCGTTCGCACAGGGCAACCCCACCGATGTCGTCGTCACCGTGCGCAACGACGGCCGAGACCGGCTCGAAGGGCTCTTCGCCGCGCTGACCGCCCCGTCCGGCTGGACGGTCCAACGGGCAGGCACCTCCCCCACAACCCTCGCGGCCGGCGCTTCGGCCGACGTGCGCTTCACGGTCACGCCCGCCCGGAACGCCACCGCAGGCAGGCTGGCCGTCGCCGCCCACGCCCAGGGCGACGGGCTGCTCAGGCTCGCCGACGCGCGCATGCGGATCGAGGTCGTGCCCGCCCTCAGCGTCACGCTGACCGGTCCGGCCAGCTCACCCGGCACCGACGGCGCCGTCCTGTCGCCGGGCCGGGCGGCCACCGTGACGGCCACCGTCGTCAACGCCGCCGGCACGGCCCTCACGGGCCTGGCCGCCGTGCCGGCCCTCCCGCAGGGCTGGCAGGCCACTCCCAAGGGCACCGCGCCGACGTCGGTTCCGGCACGTTCGAACGCGACCCTGGCCTGGGAGGTCGTCGCCCCCGTCACGGCGGCGCGCGTCCTCGACACGCTCCGGGCGACCGTCACGGCGAAGCTGAACGGCAGCGGTACGGAGGCGTCCGCGTCCCTGCCCGTCAGAACCGGCCCCGTCATGACCGGTTACCTCCTCGCGGAGGACTTCGAGTCCGCCGCCCCCGCGCTCGCCCGGGCCGCCGATCTCAGCCGCCCCGGACTGCTCGGCTGGACCCGGAACGTCCCCGAGGGCTGGACGGTCACCAACGCTCCGGACATGCCGCAGGGCACGCGGGAGTTGCAGGGCTGGACGCTCATGACCAAGCAGTTCTGGTTCCCTGCCGGACAGAACCGCCCCGGCTTCACCCGCGCCCTCGGCATCGTCGCCGTCACCGACCCCGACGACTGGGACGACACCGGCGGCCCGTCCGCCCGCGGCCGGTTCGACTCGACCCTGACCAGCCCGGCGGTGGCCGTCCCGTCCGGCACCCCCACCCTGCACCTGGGGTTCGACTCCCACTACCGGCAGGAGAGCCCGCAGGAGGCCGAGGTCACCGTCGAGTTCGACTCCGGCGACAAGGTGCGGCTGCTCCACTACAGCGGCGCGACCTCCGGGAACACCAACCAGGGCCGGGACCAGGAGAACCGCCTCGTCCGGCTCTCCTGCCCCGTCCCGGCCGGGGCAGCATCGGCGAAGGTGGCCTTCCGGATCTTCAACGCGGGCAACAACTGGTACTGGGCGATCGACAACGTCCGCCTGGGGACGGTCCCGATCACCGACGCCTGACCCGCCCGGCTCGGGCCGCACCGGGCGGCCCGAGCCAGGCCTGCCACCACCCTTCGGCCGGCGCGCTCAGGAACGGTCTTGTGTGTCGGTAGGCGACACGCCATCGGTCTACGCCACGCTCCCGTGCCCGGCCTCGCCCGGATCCCCCATCGGCCGGGTCGGCGCATCGTCCTGTCTCGCGCGTCGGCCGGGCTCCGTCTCGTCCAGCTCCCAGTAGTGCCGGCAGTCGTCGCACCGGTACTCCACAACGCGGGCATCGATCACGAGCACCACCCCGTACGGGCAGCCGCTACCGTCCTCGTGGCCCGCACACTCCAGTTCCTCGGCGTCCCCCATGCCGTCGACCGTGCGCCGCACCGGCGCAGTTCGGGGAGGGGCTCGCGGGGGCGCACGGGCGCTCGAACCCCGTACGACGCCCCAGCTCCCACCAGCAGCCCCAGGTGGACCGGGCATCAATGCTGTGCAGGACGACCTCCGCACCGCACCGCTCGACGCCGCAGACAGCGGCCTGCGCGAACAGGGCGCGGACCGGTCGGTGCGGCGGTGACGGCGACAGCCCGTCGGCCCGGGCGCCGTCCGATGGCTCGGGTCACCACGCCTCGATGACCGGCGCGTCGGGTTCGTGCCGCCGCCAGGCCTCGGTGAGGCGCGCGAGCCGGTCCGCGGCGGCGACACCGTACAGGGATGTGACCTTGCCGTCGCTGACGCCGAACGCCACGGCGCCCACGACCCGGTCATCGATCACGGCCAGGACGGCCGGGGCGCCGTTGACCCGCGCGATATGCATCGCGGGCGAGCCGCCGGCCAGCCGCCGCTTCGCCGGAGTGGGCTTGAAGCCGGCCCGCACGAAGGAGGCGACGCGCTCGGGCGTCTGGTACCGCAGCAGCCGCCGGGCCAGTCCGGCGCCGTCCGAGACCGCCGTCACGTCGTCGGTGAGCAGCGCCACCAGTCGTTCGGTGCGCCCCGACGCGGCGGCGGCGAGGAACTCCTCGACGACCCGGCGGGCGGACGCGGGGTCGGCCTCACGGCCACGGCGGCGCTCGGCGGTGACCCGGACCCGGGCCCGGTGGGCGTGCTGCTGGCTCGCGGACTCGGTGATGTCGAGGATCCCGGCGATCTCGGCGTGGCTGTACGAGAAGGCCTCACGCAGGACGTACACGGCCCGCTCGACCGGTGTGAGCCGCTCCATGAGGGTCAGTACGGCCAAGGACACCGATTCCCGTTGCTCGAACGTGTCGGCGGGGCCGAGCATCGGGTCGCCCTCGAGGAGCGGCTCGGGCAGCCAGGCACCGGCCACTCGCTCGTGGCGCGCCTGCGCCGAGCGGAGCCGGTCGAGGCAGAGATGGGTGGCGACCTTGGTCAGCCACGCTTCCGGCACCTCGATCCGTTGGTGGTCAGCGGTCTGCCAGCGCAGGAAGGTGTCCTGTACGGCGTCCTCGGCATCGGCGGCGGAGCCGAGCAGACGGTACGCGAGCGAGGCCAGCCGGCCCCGGCTGGCCTCGAACCGATCGATGGCTGCGCTGTCCATGCGGAGCAGTTTAGGCGGCGGCCCTCACACCGGCCCGGTCAGGACCGGTGGCCAGGCGGCGCCCGCGCTTCGGCATGCCGAAGGTCGGGTGGGCGATGCCCCACTCGGAACCCTTGAGTACGCCCGACTTGAGCCGCGCGGCGGTCCGGCCGCCGAGGAACCAGGACTTGGACCGGACGTCTTCGTCCACCATCTGGAAGATCGCGTCCCGCCGTCCGAGGCTGATGTGGTTCCCGTGGTACTTCAGCCCGACGGCCGGGACCTCGCCGCCCGTCAGGCGCGCGATGATCGCGGCGGTCGCCTGCATGTTGGTGAGGCCGGCCGACGCGCAGGACATCGGCAGTGGCCGGCCGTTGTCGCCGATCGCGTACGCGCAGTCGCCGGCGGCGTAGACGTCGGGGTGCGAGACCGACCGCATGGTGCGGTCGACGACGATCTGGCCGGTCTCGGCGACCTGCAGTCCGCCGGCGGCCGCGATGGGGTGCACGGCGAAGCCGGCCGACCACACGGTCAGGTCGGCCGGGACGGAGGTGCCGTCGGTGGTGATCGCCCGCGTCGGCTCGACCGCTTCGACGCGGGTGTGCTCGTGGACGGTGATGCCGAGCCGGTCGAATGCCCTGCGCAGGTGACGGCGGGCCCGTGGGGAGAGCCAGGCGCCCAGCTCGCCGCCGGCGGCGAGCGCGACCGAGAGGTCGGGCCGGGACTCGGCGAACTCGGTGGCGGTCACGATGCCGGTCAGCCCCTCACCGACGACCAGCACGGTGCCGCCCCCGCCCAGGCCGGCCAGGCGCTCGCGCAGCCGCAGCGCCGATTCCCGGCCGGTCACGTCGAAGGCGTACTCGGCCGCGCCGGGGACACCATGGTGGGCCACGGAGCTGCCGAGCGCGTAGAGAAGGGTGTCGTACGCGAGCTCCCCCTCGCCGTCGTCGCCGGTCACGGCGACGGTCCGGCGCTCGGGGTCGATGCCGGTGACGCGCGCCAGGCGCAGTCGCACCCCGGTGCCCGCGAACACGTCGGCGAGCTCGCGGGGCGCGCGGTCCCGGCCGACCGCGAGCTGGTGGAGCCGCATCCGCTCGACGAAGACGGGCGCGGCGTTGACGACGGTGATCTCGACGTCGGCGGGCGAGAGCCGACGGGCCAGGTTCCCGGCGGCGAAGGCCCCGGCGTATCCGGCGCCGAGTACGACGATGCGGTGCTTCATGGCGTTGCTCCTGTCTCGTTCGCGTGCCCCTTGAACGAGACGGCGCCCCGATTGCTGACAGAAGCCGCGTGTGACGCGGGTCACTCGACTGTGGTGAGCGGCTGAGCCTTCGACAGGCGCTCGCCCCGGTCGGGCCCAGGTCGGCTGGATCACGCCGGCGGCCACGAGGCCGGACAACCCGTCCGAGGGCCGGTGTGCGCAGTCCTCGCGTAGGGCACGGACGCGACGCGCGGGCCCTCTTCTCACCTCGGCCGTCGTGCCGTCCCAGCACTCCAGCGTCACTGACCGCTCTCCGAGGAGACGCCGGCCGGCGAACGGAACACGATCGCGTACAACACCGACACCCGCACCGGCGAGGAGCACACCGACTGCGTGGGCATCCGGGCGGGCTACGAGGCGGAACTCACCATCGAGTACAACACCCTCAGCCACCTTCCGTACTCCGGGACATCCCTGGGCTGGGGCTGGAACCAGACCGAGGTGAGGACCTCCGTCCTGCGGGCCAACAAGGTGACCGCCACCGGATCACCGACGTCATGGAGGTCGCCCACGCACAGCACGACGGCGGCGCGATCTGCGCCCAGGGAGCGCAGCCGGGCACGACCATGACGGACAACCACACCGGCCCGGACCGGCTGCCCGCAGCGGCACTCGCCGTCGCCGCCCGGTCCGGCGCCCACGGCGGGCCGGTCGGGCAGCTGCGCACCGACCTCGCCCGCACGGGTACGGCCACAAAGTCCTCGACCGACGCGGCCGGCACCGCGGGCCCGGCCCTGGACGGTGACACGAACACCGACACCCGCACCCTGTCCGAGCCGGGCGCCTGATGGCAGGCCGACCTCGGAGCCACCCGCCGGGTCCGCCAGATCGGGACCTGGATGGACGCCTCGATGACGAGTGCCGACTTCGTGAGGAAGCTTCCCCTCAGTGAACCCTCGTGTTCGAACAGGAGCAGGACAAGGGCAGCGCGGGCCAATACTCTGAGTCCGGACCGCACTATCTGGGAGAGTCATGACAAGTAGGTTCACCGAGTTGGCCGTTGACTGTCACGATCCGGAAAGACTCGCGGCCTTCTGGTGCGAGGTACTGGACTTCGAGGTGATCGACCGGAGCGAGGGCAAAGTCGAGATCGGCTCCTGGGTGCCGACCGTGGAGGACGTTCGCGCCCGCCAGATGCCGCCCACCCTGCTGTTCATCCAGGCGCCCGAGGGCAAGGCCGTGAAGAACCGGCTTCACCTCGACGTCAGCCCGATCGACGGCAGCACCGAGGACGAGGTGACGAGACTGCTCGCTCTCGGCGCCACCAACACGGATGTGGGCCAGGGCCCGGACCGAAACTGGGTGGTCATGGCGGACCCCGAGGGCAACGAGTTCTGCGTCCTGCGCACCCTGGCACCGCAGAACCAGACCGCGAAAGGACTCGCCCGGTCGGGCGGAACAACGTAGGGACGTCCCAGGTCCCGGCCGTCTTGCAAGACGCTCTGCTGCTGGGTGTCGCCCGCATCACGGCCACCACGCGGGCGGCCGCCGGCCTCCCCGGCACCCGCGTCTGCCGGCTCTGCGTCCCTGACGTTCCGCCCAAGCGGCACCGGCGTCCACGGCGGGTGTTAGTGTGACCGGCGTAGCGACGACCAGGTTGCCTACGGAGATCGAAGGAGGTGAGTTGATGACTGTCGTGGAGACCACCGCTGTGCGCGGTGCCCGGATCATCCTCACTTCCCGGGCCTCGTCCTGACCCTCGCCTGCCTTCCTCCCCGGTGGGAGGAGAACCCGGCACGCCTGCCGTCCGGCGAGGCCCCTTCTCAAGGGTCTCCACGTTGTTTCATCAACCCGTTCCACACCAGCTTGCGCGCTCTTCTCCTGCGCGCCTTCTGACTCCGGCCCACCACGGCTGGGACGAGGATCGCGAGCGCTCCTTCACTCCGTCGCGGGCCGACGGCCAGGTACTGGCACGAACGTCGACATCGTGGCGGTGACCGTCTCGCTCGCCGACCCGCTCGGGCACGGACAGATCGAGCGGACGCCCGCCCTGGCCTGGAAGGGCGGCGCCAGCCTCGGCAACCACCTGCTGGGCGAGGACCGCCCGGCCACCAGCGTGATACGCCACAGCGACGGCAAGGGCCGGCACAGCACCGCATGGCGGGAGCTGCCGGCGCTGCACCATGGCGGGGTCCTGCTCGACACTCCGGGCCTGCGCCATGCGGACGAGGGCCCGGACCGCAGGACGGCGCGAGAACGCCTACGCCGACTCCCGCACCGACGCGCGCCCGCGCGCCGAACAGCAGCCTGCCCATGAAGGACATCGCGCGCCTGCGACGCGCCACCAACCACTTCTCCCACCGCAAGGCATGACGGAAAGGGATTTGATCATGGACCTTCCCCGCATCTTCACCATCCGCGAGAGCAGCCACCGGATCCACAACCCGCTGAACCCGGCCAAGTTGGCCGCCCTGGGCGAAGCGCTCCGCCTCGCCCCCGGGACACGGGTGCTCGACCTGGCCAGCGGCTCGGGCGAGATGCTGTGCACCTGGGCGCGTGACCTGGGCCTCACGGGCACGGGCGTGGACATCAGTACGGTCTTCATCGAGCAGGCCCGGGCCCGCGCCGTCGAACTCGGTGTCGCCGACCGCGTCGAGTTCATTCATGGTGACGCCTCCGGCCATGTCGCGGACCAGCCGGTCGATCTCGCCGCCTGCGTCGGCGCCACCTGGATCGGGAACGGCGTCGCCGGAACGGCCGAGCTGCTCAGCCGCAGCCTCCGCCCCGGAGGCCTGATGCTGATCGGCGAGCCGTACTGGCGGCAGACCCCTCCGGATGAGGAGACCGCCAAGGCATGCCACGCCACCGGCATCGCCGACTTCCTGCGACTCCCGGACCTGATCGAGCAGTTCCAGGACCTCGGCTACGACGTCGTGGAGATGATGCTGGCCGACCAGGACACCTGGGACCGGTACGTCGCGGCCCAGTGGCTCAACATGCGCCGGTGGCTCGACCGGAACCCGGATGACGAACTGGCCACCGAGGTAAGGGAGGAACTCGCCACCGAGCCAGCCCGCTACGCGCGCTGCACGCGTGAGTACCTCGGCTGGGGCGTCTTCGCTCTCATGAAGCACTGAGGCTCCCGTCCCGTGCGGGGCCCGGACGTCACACCGTCCGGGCCCCGCACGGGACATGCCGTCACCGCGGCCGGGTGGGGGGCCACTCGGGACGGGGTGCCGAGGTCTCCGAGAAGCGGCAAGCCGGCGCCGTGCGGGCATCGGCGGCCTGTCGACGCCTGCGTGCCCTCGCGATTGCCGTAACCGCACCGTCCCGCTGTTCGCCCCGGGCTCCGCTCGCCCGGCGGACAACCACAGCGTGATCACCGAGTTCCTCGTCGTCGACGTGGACCGCGTTCACCAGAGCCTGACCGGCTTCGTCGCCGGCTTCGTCAACGAGCCCACCACGATGCCCTGGGGCAACCGATCGCTGCTGTTCCGCGGCCCCGACGGCAACCTCGTCAGCTTCTTCACCCCCGTCACCCCGGCAGCCCTCGAAATGTCCGCACGCTGACGCCACGCACCGCCGCTCACGCGGTCCCCCTGAGATCCCAGGGCTCCCGGTGAACGCGGTCACCCTCGACTGCCACTTCCTGTGCTTCGCCGTCGAGGTACCGCCGCCGGCCACCGGCTCAGGCAGCAGGCCAGTCGCGGAACACGAGCGAAGCCAGAATCCTGCCCCCGTAGTGTGGCTTCGCATGACCGACTCCGAGATCGAGATCACCGCAGCCCTGGTCCATGACCTGCTGCAGGAGCAGCATCCGGACCTCGCAGGACTGGCCATCCGCGAAGTAGCGGGTGGGTGGGGCAACCAAATGTGGCGCCTCGGAGACGACCTGGCTGTGCGCATGCCACGCACAGAAGGCGCCCCCGACCTCCTGCGCAAGGAGTGCCGGTGGCTGCCCGTCCTGGCCCCGCGTCTGCCGCTTCCGGTCCCCACCCCCGTACGGATCGGTGAACCGTCTGCGCGCTTCCCGAAGCCCTGGACCGTCATGACGTGGGTCCCCGGCGAGCCACTGGACCACACCTCCCTCAGCCGCGGCGACCACGCGGCCGACACTCTGGCGGGCTTCCTCATGGCACTCCACGCGGAGGCGCCCGAAGACGCGCCGATCAGCGAGGACCGCGGCGACCACCCCGAGAAGTGCACGGACGGATTCGACCACTTCTTCCACGCCGTCGTCCCCGACGACATCGCCGACGAGGTACGGGCCGTCTGGGACGACGCCGTTGCGGCCCCCGAGTGGGAAGGCCCGCCGGTATGGGTGCACGGGGACCTTCATCCCGCCAACGTCGTCGTCTCGGACGGAACGCTCTCAGGAGTGATCGACTTCGATGCCGTCTTCGCCGGCGATCCCGCCTGGGACCTCGCGGCCGCATGGGTGGTCCTCCCCACCGGCGGCGCCTCACGGTTCTTCGACGCGTACGCGCGTGCGGACGAGGCGACGATCCGGCGCGCCCGCGGACTGGCTGCTCTGAAAAGCCTGTTCCTCATGCTGATGGGCCAGAACGGAGACCGGGGCCTGCCTGGCGGCAAGCCGGCATGGGGACCCGTAGGCCGGGCAGCGCTCGAACGTGTTCTGCGAGGCGGATCGGCGTAGGGACGGAGCGACGATCCGCCTTCGACGGTCCCGAGGCGCCAACTGGGCGACGGCGGCCTTCCGCCTTCGTCCAGTGGCCGTCGCGGTACGCCCTGCGGGTCCGGTCTTCGCGCACCTTGGCAGACCGCACGGGCAACTGGGCGGCGGGACTTCTCACCCCGCGCCTGCAGGTCGTCGAGGGCTCCGCGAGTCGGTGCAGGGCCTGAGCGGGGTGTTGGCCCCGCCCGGAGCTGGGGGCCAGGCCGAAGGGCATCCGCTCATACGCGAGGTCCTGCGTGCCGACGAGCATCGACTCCTCAGGCAGGAGCTTGCGCAGACCGCCTCGGTCTACTGAGCCTTTGGCTTGCGCCGGCCGATTTGTTCAGGTGACGACGACCGGCTCGCCGCTCAGCGCGACACCGGCCTGGCGCATGTCGTCGAGTGCGGTGCGCGTGCTGTCGGCGGCGACGCCGGCGGTGTAGTCGAGCAGGACCCGCACCGTGAAGCCGGCGCGCACTCCGTCCAGTGCGGTGGCCTTGACGCAGTGATCGGTTGCGATGCCGACGACGTCAAGGTCGGTGATCTCGCGGGCCTTCAGCCAGTCGGACAGTGCCGTGCCGTCCTGGGTGAAGCCCTCGAAACCGCTCTTGGATGCGGAGCGTGCTCCCTTGAAGACGACTTCGTCGATGTGCCCGGCGTCTGCGGTGGGTGCGAAGTGAGGGTGGAACTCGCTTCCCTCGCTGCCGACGACGCAATGCACGGGGAACGAGTCCTGGAAGTCGGGGTTCTCGGAGAAGTGGGCGCCCGGATCGATGTGATGGTCACGGGTGGCGACGACGAAGGCGTACTGTCCGTCGGCCCGCCGGACCAGGTCGGCGATGGCCGCGGCCCGGCCCGCACCACCTTTCACCGGAACGCTGCCGCCTTCGCAGAAATCCTTCTGCACATCAACGATGATCAGTGCACGACGCACGGAAACAGCCCTTCTCTCGGATGGGTCCCATGCCGATGATCGCCGCTTCACCAGCGGGCGGGCGTACCACTCGCCGGTCATTCACCGGTAGGGAGCAGGGACAGCCGGGCCGACAGGCTCGTGAAGCTCTTCGTGATCGCGTGGCTCAAGAGGATCGCCGAACCCCTCACCGCGTCCGGGTCGATCCCCGGGATTGCTCATGTTCCTCAGTTGAGTTGTCTCATCGAATGATGTTGTGAGGTGGCTCGGCCCAGGCGTCCCGCGAGCCGCGATGGATTGTGCGGGGTTCAGCTGTCGTACTGTCGAACCCGTCACCGAGGAGGATTTCTGATGCGCAGCGTGACGTATTCGATGAGTGTCTCACTCGACGGCTACATCGTCGGGCCGGACGGTGGCATCGACTGGACGGCACCGGACGAGAACGTCTTTCGCTACTGGATCGACGAGATCCGAGAGGTCGGCGTCCACCTGATGGGACGACGGCTGTACGAGACGATGCTGTACTGGGAGACCGCCGATCAGGATCCATCGCTCGACGACTCGAAGCTCGAGTGGGCCGCGCTGTGGAAGCCGCTCCCGAAGGTGGTGTTCTCCACCACTTTGTCGGCGGTGCAAGGTCATGCCCGCCTGGCTTCCGGCGGTCTGGCGGAGGAGATCGAGCGGTTGCGAGCCGAGCCGGGGGAGGGCGACATCGCGATCGGCGGCGCGGTCCTCGCCGCCGAGGCGGCTGCACTGGATCTGATCGACGAGTACCGGGCCATGGTCTACCCGGTGCTGGTGGGTGGTGGCATTCCGTACTTTCCTCGGCACGAGCGTCGGGTGGATCTCCAGTTCGTCGAGACCCGCACCTTCGGCTCAGGAGTCGTCTACCTCCGCCACCGAGTGGCGCGCTAGTCACGCAGCGGTCCTTGTTCTGAGCGGTGGGCAGTTGTCAGGGACTGTTTGTTCTGCCGTTCGGACAGCACCGTGAGCCCTGTGCCCCGGTGCTGTTGGATCGGCCGCCGGCTACCGGGGGGCTTGTCCCCTCAGGGGCGGAAGGTGCGGCGGTAGGTGTCGGGCGGTACGCCGACGGTGCGTTGGAAGTGGCGGCGCAGGGTGGTGGCGGTGCCCATTCCGGCGGCCTCGGCGACGGTGTCGACGGTGGCGTCGGTGGTCTCCAGCAACTCCTGCGCACGGCGGATGCGTTGGGTGTGGAGCCATTGCAGGGGCGTGGTGCCGGTGAGGTGGTTGAAGTGGCGGGTCAGCTGGCGTGAGCTCAGGCCGGCCCGGCAGGCGAGGTCCTCGACGGTCAGGGGTTGGTCGAGGCGTTGGAGGACCCAGGGGAGGAGTTCATCGAGGGGGTGGTTGCCCGGCTCGGGGAGGGGGGTGGCGATGAACTGGGCCTGGCCGCCGTCGCGGTGCGGGGGGACGACCAGGCGCCGGGCGATCTTGTTGGCGTTGGCCGAGCCGTGGTCGAGGCGGACCAGGTGGAGGCACAGGTCCATGGCGGCGGCCTTGCCCGCCGAGGTGAGGACGTCACCGTTGTCGACGTAGAGCACGTCCGGATCGACGGTGGCGGCCGGGTGGCGCCGGGCGAGCTCCCTGGTGTGGGCCCAGTGTGTGGTGGCGCGCCTCCCGTCGAGCAGGCCCGCGGCGCCCAGGACGAAGGCGCCGGTGCACAGCGAGGCCACCCTGGCGCCGGTCGCGTGGGCCGCGCGCACCGCGTCGACCAGTTCCGCCGGAGGGTCGCGGTCGGTGTCCGCCCAGCCGGGCACGATCACGGTGTCCGCCTGCGGGAGGTGGTCGAGGCCGTGGTCGGGCTCCAGCCGGAAGCGGTTGACGCGCACCGGGCCGGATCCGCAGAGGGCGAAGTCGTACCAGGGGTCCACGACGTGTGTCAGGTCGGCTCCGAAGATCTCCAGGGCCACGGACAGTTCGTAGTGGAGCATGCCGTCGGTGACGGCCAACGCGACGCGATGCATGTCCGAAAGTGTATGCGGCATGTCGTTTCCGACGGTCGTGCGGGGCCTGGGACCGGGACAGGATGTGGGTGTCAGGCCGTCAGCGGATCGACATCTACATCGCGGCGGACGATCGAGTACACGGGAGCAGTCTCATGGGATCAGGCCGACTGGTGGCAGTGTTCGGGGCGTACGGTCATACCGGACGGTTCGTGGTCGCGGAACTCGTCGCGCGCGGGTTCGTGCCGGTGCTGTCCGGGCGCAACGCGAAGACGCTGGGCGAGATGGCCGGTGAACTCGGGCTGGAGGCACGGGCGGCGTCGGTCGACGACCCGGCCTCGCTGGACCGGGCCGTGGCCGGTGCGGTGGCGGTCATCAACTGTGCCGGCCCGTTCGCCTCGACGACCGGCCCGGTGATCGAAGCCGCGCTCAGGGCCGGCATTCCGTACCTGGACGTGGCCGCCGAGATCGAGGCCAACCTCGACACCTTCGCGCACTTCCGCGACCGGGCCCGGGACGCGAGAGCGGTGATCGTCCCGGCCATGGCCTTCTTCGGCGGCCTCGGCGACCTGCTGACCACCGCGGCGATGGGCGACTGGACCTCGGCCGACGAGGCCCACATCGCGTACGCGCTCAGCGACTGGCACCCCACCGCCGGCACCCGACTGTCGGGCGCGGTCTCCCGCGAGCGGCGTGGCAACCGCCGCCTGCGCTACCGCGGCGGACAGTGGGAGCACCGTACCGATGCCGCGCCCACCGCGGAGTGGACCTTCCCGGAGCCGGTGGGACGCCGGTCCGTGATCGCCGAGTTCACCATGGCCGACGTCGTGACCGTCCCCCAGCATCTGACCATCCCCGACGTGACCACCTACATGAACGCCGAGGCGACCCGCGACGTCGCCGCCCCCGACACACCGACCCCGACCGCCGCCGACGACAGCGGACGCTCCGACCAGACCTTCCTCGTCGACGTCATCGTCCGCTCAGGGGGCGTCGAACGCCGAGCCACAGCCGCCGGCCAGGACATCTACGCCATCACCGCGCCCCTTGTCGTCGAAGCTCTCGACCGCGTCCTCACCGGCCGTACCAGGGCTGTGGGCGTCGCCTCTGCCGGCGAGAACTTCGACGCCTCCGACTTCCTGCGCGCGCTCGCCCCTCGTATCGCGTTCCACCAGTACTCGCAGAAGCAGGTCGCCTGAGCTCACTGGACAAGGCAGTCACCTCCGCTGACTCCGGACCAGCGCGGCTCCCAGTCCCGGAAACAAGTCACTCCGGCTCGGTGTTGCTGACCGTAAGGTCGAGGAGGAGAGGTGCGGGGCGCACAGTCCAGCTCGTCGGAGTATCGGTCACGTCCGATCGTAGAAGCTGCCATCGCCCTGGGTGGCATGCGATGGCAGGGGCGAGCGACTCAGCCTGGACGGGCGAGACGATGGCCGACCGGGAACCAGACCGTGCCGGGCTTGTCCTCCCAGGCGAAGAGACTCTCACCTCGGTGCCTGCTCGTCTCGGGCTGTCGCGTGGGGCGGCTGTCAGCCGAAGTTGTCGGGGACGATGCGGAGTTTCTGTGCGATGCGGACGAGGGCCTTCTGGTCCGTCGTGTTGAGCGAGTCGAGGACCATGCGCCGTACGGCGCGCAGGTGTGTGGGCGCTGCCAGGTGCACGATGTCGAAGCCGGCGTCGGTGAGTTCGGCGAGGGTGTAACGGCCGTCGGCCGGGTCGGGTGTCCTTACGGCCCAGCCGCGCTGTTCACAGCGTTTGATGACGTTGGACAGGCGGGAGAGTGACCCGCTGGCGAGGAAGGCGAGCTCTCCCATCCGCAGCTTGCGCTGCGGGGCCTCGGAGAGGTGACTGAGCACGAGGTACTCGAACAGGGTGAGGCCGTGTTCTTGCCGCAGCGGCGACTCCAGCTTGCCCGGCAGCAGCAGGACAAGGGAGACCAGTCCCGTCCATGCCACCTTCTCCTGTTCGTCGAGCCATCGCAGCTCCTTGTCGTCGTGTTCGCCCGTGTCGCTCATGGGTCCTTCCGTGCTGCTCACCGATCTTCACACCCCTCCGGCGAAGTCTGCTCATCACTTTGCGCTTGAAGTCATTGCTTGCTAGGTTCACTTTACGCGTGAACTCAAGTGTGAGGAAACGCGCCCCTATGGACAGGAAGAGGCAGCATCATGAGCACCGTCACTTTCGGCATCACTCCGGGCTCTGGCGAGAAGCTGCACGAGGCCCTCGGCTACAGCGGGGCCGTCCGCGTCGGCGACCGGGTCGAGACCTCGGGCCAGGCCGGGGTGGACGACGACCTGGTCATCCCCGAGTCGCTGGAAGACGAGATCATCCAGGCTTTCGACAACGTGGAGCGCACACTCGCCACGGTCGGCGCGACATGGAAGGACGTCATCCACGTCAACTCCTACCACAAGGTCGCACCGGGAGAGGACGCCATCGGCGCCGACCACAACGCGGTCATGGCCGAGCAGTTCCGCCGTCGCCTCGACGGACGCGCGCCGATCTGGACCGAGACCGGCGTCACGGTCCTCGGCCTCGCCGCCATGCGCGTGGAGATTCGCGTCACCGCCATCGTCGGCTCCGGGAACTGAACCGTCACCTCCAGTGACCGAACCGTAGTCACCAAGGACTGAACCGCGCCCCTTCGCGGCAGACCGCCGCCCCGAAACCGCGGCGGCGGTCTGCCGCGTGCCCGTCCTGATCGCTCGACCGGGCACGCCAGAACCGCTGGCTCTCACCTCGGTGCCTGAGTGCTCAGATGATCCAGGCGACGGCTTCGTCCCCGACCGCCGCGGCCCAGCTCGGCTGCGTGGGTGCCGGGACTCTCATGCTGCGGAGGAAGGCGCCGAACCCGGCCGGCCCGGCGTGGGGTTCACGGGCATGACGGTGCCCTGGCGAACCCGACCGCGTGACCTCACCAACGCACTGGCGGATGACCGTGTGCGCCACTGTGCGGTGGGCTCGCCCCCCGGCGCGCCGTCCCCTGACTCATCGCGAGCGCTGATGCCGCTGGTCCATGGCGTGGATGCCTGGGCATGTGCTCGCCGTCGGTCCGACGGCGGATCCGCGCACGCCTGGACGCGAGCCGGTGACCCTTCCCCCGAACAGGCATCCGCCGACCCGGCGGCGCGGCGGACGCCCGCAGAGGACAGTACTTGTCATGATCCGATGAGGGCCGGACGGAAACAGGCGGCCCCGCGGAGAACGGCGTGCGACGCCCACAGAGATCAGGAGCTCACATGAACACCTCACCCCGTCCGAGTGTGCGCATGGAGCTGGTCGACGCCTACCGGGATCACTTGCGGGCGATGGCCGAAGGTGACACCGCCGCTCTCGACACCCTGCTGGACGATGGTTTCACCCTCACTCACACCATGGGCCACGAGCAGCCGAAGGCCGAGTGGCTGGCACAGATGCGCAGCGGGCATCTCGTGTACCACGACATCGACGAGAAGACGGTGACCGTGCGGGTGGACGGCGACACCGCACGCGTCGTCGGACGCCTGGTCGCGGACGCGACCGTGGACGGCTCGCACTGTGGCCGGCGTCTTCAGCTGACCATGGACTACGCGCGGGTGGGTGCCACCTGGACCGCACTCCGCTCGGTGGCCAGGAGCTGGTAGGTCCCTTCGGTGGGTCCCTTCGGCAGGTCCTCGGTAGGTCTCTTCTGGATAATCCGCCCCGGATCGATATCTGCACGCCGGCAGACGCGACCGCCATGACTCCCGCGCGCACCGAACCGGATCTGTCGTACCTTCTCGACCACACCGGTCACGTCCTGCGGAGCAAGATGTCCGCCGCCCTCGCCGACAGACCGGCGCGTGACGACTCTGATCCGGGTCTCCCGCCTGTACGGGACCGCCCTCGACCTCCCCGCCCAGGACTGAGTCCTGGGCCGGCGCCGGACTCGGTCGGCAGACGCGCAACTCCGAAACCGGGCCGCCGAACTCTGAGGTCTCCGCCTGTCTCGAACGCGGTCGATGCCGTCTGCCCTCTCCACCCTTCGACGGAAGGAGCACGCCGGCAGCGCCTCGCCTGTGACCGTGGACCTGAGTCTCACCCGTCCAGTCAGTCCGAGTGGTGTCGCCGCGTGCGTGGCCTCACCTGGCTCCCGGAACGTGTTGCGATAGGCGCGCGGTGACACGCCCAGCGCCTCGCGAAAGTGCTGGCGCATCGCGGTGCCCGTCCCGAAGCCGGCCGCCGCCGCGATGCGGTCCACGGATTGCTCCGTGCGTTCCAGCGGCCTGCGGGCGTACTGCAGGCGCTGCTCGCCGAGCCACCGCATCGGAGGCGACCGGGCCTGGCCGCCCTCACGGGCGAAGACGAGGAGCAGAGGACGCCTGGCAGAGCCTGGCAGAGCCCGGCAGAGCGACTGCACGCCGCCACCGCCACGTCTTTGCCGCGCATCCTGATCTCTCCTGGCCGGGGCGGACATGGGGGCCCGACAGGCATACCGTTCGACAAGTATGTCGTGCTCATGGCAGTCATGTTGACGGTTCGTCAACTGCCTTGCCCGGTCAACTGGTTGTGGGCAACGCTTGATCGCAGTCCGGAGCGAGACGCGACGCTCCGGGCCGTGGTGCGCGATCACGCGCACCCACCCCCACACCTGCGCGCCGCACCCAGGCGCGCCGCCAAGAGGAGGATTCCCTCGTAATGGCACGACTGCGCAGCAAGAGAATACGGTTCACCGCGATCGCCGCTGTCGCGGCGGGCACCTTGGCCGGAGGCCTCACCGCCGTCCCCGCACAGGCCGCTCCCGCCGAGGGCAGGGTGCTCGGTGCCGGCTCGCCCACGGCTGTCCGGGACAGCTACATCGTGACGCTCCAGAAGGACGCCGGATTCAAGGCGTCCTCGTCCGCGGGCAAGAACCTGGTCGAGGAGTACGGCGGCAGCGTGGACAAGACGTTCGGCAGCGCGTTGAACGGCTACACGGCGACGCTCTCCGAGACGGAGGCCAAGCGCCTGGCCGCGGACCCGGCGGTGGCGGCCGTCGAGCAGAACCAGCGGGTCAGCGTCACCGACACCACGCAGTCCAACGCGCCGTGGGGTCTCGACCGCATCGACCAGGCCTCCCTGCCCCTGTCAGGCACCTACACCTATCCGGACAGCGCCGGCAGCGGTGTCACGGCCTACGTCATCGACACCGGCGTGCGCATCACGCACCAGCAGATCAGCGGTCGTGCCGCCTACGGGTACGACGCCGTCGACGGCGACACCACCGCCGCGGACGGCAACGGCCACGGAACCCATGTGGCCACCACCATCGCCGGAAGCACCTACGGCGTGGCCAAGAAGGCGAAGATCGTCGCCGTGCGGGTGCTGGACAACAACGGATCCGGGACGACCGCCGGAGTCATCGCCGGCGTCGACTGGGTGACCCGGAACCACTCCGGCCCCTCGGTCGCCAACCTGTCGCTCGGCGGCGGTGCCTCCGCGACGCTGGACACCGCCGTACGCAACTCCATCGCCAGCGGCGTGACCTACGCGGTGGCCGCGGGCAACAGCAGCGCCAACGCCTCCTCCTACTCCCCGGCCAGGGTCACCGAGGCCCTCACCGTCGGCGCCACCACCAGCACCGACGCCCGGGCGAGCTACTCCAACTACGGCTCTGTGCTCGACATCTTCGCCCCGGGGTCCTCCATCACGGCCGGCTGGCACACCGGCAACACCGCGACCAACACGATCTCCGGCACCTCGATGGCGACCCCGCACGTGGCCGGAGCCGCCGCTGTCTACCTGGCCCACCACGCCTCCGCCACGCCGGCCCAGGTCGCCACGGCCCTGGTGAACGGGGCGACGCCGGGCAAGGTCACCGGCCCCGGCTCGGGATCGCCCAACCGGCTGCTGAAGCTCGTACCGTGACCTCTCCGCCCACGGCTCGACGGTCGTGAGCACGTGCCTCGGAGGCCGCCCTGCCTCCGAGGCACACCGCTGTCACGGGGCTGCGCCCGCGCCTGGCGCGGACGGGGAGCGGCGACGTCCGACCTGGGGTGTCGCCGCTCTCGTCACGGTGCAGGACGGGACGCGCGTGAGGTGACGGCGCCGGCTCATGCGCTCAGCGGCGTCTGACCCGTACGCGAGCGGAACGTGCGTCGGTAGGCGTCCGGCGGCACGCGCGCCGGCGGGGTGGGCCGCGGCGCGACCGTGTGTGTCCGGCTGCTCGGTGACACCGCCATGCCCCGGCCGTGGACGGAGTCGTACCGTGCGGGGTGCCGTCGCCGTGGCGTGTGCGGTGGCACGCCACTGGCGCTGCGGGCTCTGCGATTCGCCGACGAATCCCTGACTCGGATCACCAGGGGACAGCGGCTCCCGCCGCGGCCTGACGATGCCCCACCGCGGTCAGCGGCGGCCTGGCCGATGGACGCGATGACCCGGTTCCGGCTCACCGACCCGGCCACGCCCGACGGGGCCCGCTGTTGTCGCGGACCCCGTCGGGACGTGCCGCTGGGTCAGGCGGGGGTGGACCGTGTCCGGTCGAGGACGGGTTCGAGGCGGACGACGATGCCCTTCGAAGTGGGCTGGTTACTGATGTCGGCGACGCTGTCCAGCGGCACCAGGACGTTCGTCTCGGGGTAGTAGGCGGCGGCCGAGCCCTTGGCGGCCGGGTAGGGCACGACCTCGAAGTTCTCGGCCCGGCGCTCGGAGCCGTCCGACCACACGCTCACCAGGTCGACGTGATCGCCCCGGGTGAGGCCGAGTTCGCTCAGGTCGGCCGGGTTGACGAGCACGACGTGGCGGCTGCCGCGGATGCCGCGGTAGCGGTCGTCGGCGGTGTAGGGGACGGTGTTCCACTGGTCGTGCGAGCGCAGCGTCTGCAGCAGCAGATGGCCTTCGGGAGGCCGGGGGACCACGCCCTCGTTGCGCGTGAACAGGGCTTTGCCGGCCTTGTTGTTGAAGACGCCCTCGTTGACCGGGTTGGGCAGTTGGAAGCCCCCGGGCCGGGTCACCCGTGCGTTGAAGTCGTGGAAGCCCGGCACGATGCGGGAGATGCGGTCGCGGATGGTGCCGTAGTCGCCCTCGAACACATCCCAGGGGATGTCCACCCTGCCGTCCAGGGTGAGCCGGGCGAGTCGGCACAGGATCGCGATCTCGCTCAGCAGCATGGGGGAGGCCGGTTCCAGGCGGCCTTGGGAGGTGTGCACCTCGCTCATGGAGTTCTCGACGGTGACGAACTGCTCGCCGTCGGCCTGGACGTCCCGCTCGGTGCGCCCCAGGGTCGGCAGGATCAGCGCGGTGTCACCGCAGACGGTGTGCGAGCGGTTGAGCTTGGTGGAGATGTGCGCGGTCAGCCGGCACGAGCGCATCGCCTCCTCGGTGACCTCGCTGTCGGGAGCGGCGCGGACGAAGTTGCCGGCCAGGGCGAGGAAGACCTTGACGCGGCCCTCGCGCATCGCCCTGATCGCGTTCACCGAGTCCAGGCCGTGCGGACGCGGCGGGTCGAAGCCGAACTCCTTCTGCAGGGCGTCGAGGAAGGAGTCCGGCATCTGCTCCCAGATGCCCATGGTGCGGTCGCCCTGGACGTTGCTGTGGCCGCGCACCGGGCAGGCGCCGGTGCCGGCGCGCCCCAGATTGCCGCGCAGCATCAGGAAGTTGACGATCTCCCGGATGGTGGGCACGCCGTGCTTGTGCTGGGTGATGCCCATCGCCCAGCAGACGACGACGCGTTCGCTCTCGAGGACTTCGTCGCGGACCTTCTCGATCTCCTCGCGGGTCAGTCCCGTCGCCGCCCGCACGTCGCCCCAGTCCACTGTGCGGGCGTGCTGGGCGAACTCCTCGAAGCCGGTGGTGTGCGCCTTGATGAAATCGCGGTCCAGGACGGTGCCGGGCCTGGCGTCCTCGGCCTCGAGCAGCAGACGGTTGAGTGCCTGGAACAGGAAGAGGTCGCCGCCGGGCTTGATGTGCAGGAAGCGGTCCGCGATCTGGGTGCCACGTCCGACAACCCCGTGCGGCTTCTGCGGATTCTTGAAGCGCCGCAGTCCGGCCTCCGGCAGCGGGTTGACCGCCACGATCCGGCCGCCGCCCCGTTTGGCCTCCTCCAGGGCGGACAGCTGACGCGGGTGGTTGCTGCCCGGGTTCTGCCCGACGAGAAAGATCAGATCGGCGTGGTGGAGGTCGTCGAGACTGACGGTGCCCTTGCCGGTTCCCAGGGTCTCGCTCAGGGCGAATCCGCTGGACTCGTGGCACATGTTGCTGCAGTCGGGCAGATTGTTGGTGCCGAAGGCGCGGGCGAACAGCTGCAGAACAAAGGCGGCCTCGTTGCTGGCGCGGCCCGAGGTGTAGAAGACGGCCTCGTCGGGGGAGGCCAGCGTCTTGAGTTCCCGCGCGAGGACGCCCAGGGCATCGCTCCAGCTGAGGGGCTCGTAGTGCGCGGAGCCGGGCCGTTTGATCATCGGCTCCGTGAGCCGGCCCTGCTGGTTGAGCCACATGTCGGAGCGGCCGCCGAGGTCGGCGACACTGTGCTCACGGAAGAAATCGGCGGTGACCCGGCGCGTGGTGGCCTCGTCGTTGATGTGCTTGGCGCCGTTCTCGCAGTACTCGTTGCGATGGCGCCGGCCCGGGGCCGGATCCGCCCACGCACAGCCGGGGCAGTCGATCCCTCCCACCTGGTTCATGGTCAGCAGGTCCACCCCGGTCTTGCGCGGGGACGTCTGCTCCAGGGAGTACTGGAGCGCGTGCACGACCGCGGGGACTCCGGCCGCCCACTTCTTCGGAGGCGTCACGGAGAGGCTGGTCTCCGGCTCCTCGCCGGCCGGGTTCCGCATGGGTTCGCCTTTCTCTCGCCGTGTCCGGCACACCGGTCAGCCGACGGGCCACTGGGCCACGCGGCTCCTGGGCGGCTCCGGTCGATCATGTTGCACGCGGCCGTTACGGATGGTGCCGCGCCAGGCTCCGCCTTCCTGCCCCAGCCCCTCGATGAAGTGCTTGAACCTCATGAGCTCGCCGCGCACCAGTCGGGCCGTCAGCCGGGCGGCCCTGGACGAACGGGTGAGGATCCTCGCGGCTCCGCACGGTTCCAGGAACACCCGGACGGTGATCGCGGTGCCGCCGGACTCCGTCGGCCGGAACTCGACCTCGCCCTGGTGGCGAGGGCTCTGTTCCAGACCGCGCCAGGCCAGGTAGGCGTCGGGGTCCTGCTCCACGGTCTCGATCGCGAAGCGGTGGCGCAGCGGTCCGTAGCCGATGGTCCAGGCGGTCACGGTGGGCCTGAGCTGCTCGACGCCACGCACCACGGCCGAGAACCGCGGGAAGGCCTTGAACTGCGTCCACTGGTTGTACGCCGTCCTTACCGGCACCGCGACCTCGACCGTCTCCTCGACGTGCCGCTCGCGCAGCGGGCGGCGGCGTGTGACTCCGTCACCGTCCGCGTGCATCCCCGGTGTGTTCGGCACGACCTGCTGGGCGTGGTCTCCTTGCGCCATCGTGGTCTCTCTTCCAGTGAGGGATTCAGGTGTCCTGGGCACCCGACGCCCCCTCGTGCGTCAGGGCTCCCTGTCCGGTTCCCGCACGGGGCGCTTCGAGTCATCCGGGTGTGTCCGTGTCCCCGTGCGCGTCGGCTCCCTGCCTGCCGCCGCCCGCGATGCGCCGGCCGGCCACCTCGGTAGCCGCAAAATGCCCCGTGACCCGCCCGCCCCACCGTCTTGCCGCCGTCCGCGGGAGGGGAGCGGGCCTGCGGGCGGGTGTGTCCAGGCCGGCATGGGAGCGTGTTGTGGAGGGGACCGTGTCCCCGGGCCGCACCTGTAGCCTGCTGAAGCCTTGCGGAGCCTTTCGCCGCGTAGGCGACCGCCCTTCACGATCGCACGACTTCCGGTCAGCCGCGTCCGCGACGCGCCGGACGGGGCCGATCGGCGTCCGGCGCCCGCGTGAAGGTGTGCGAAACGGAACACCCGATGGCCGGGGCCGGTCGCAGCGCACGCACAGCTCGCGCAGGTCGCGTACGGCCCGGGGGTCGGGACCAGCACGTCGGCGTTGCACAAGCAGCAGGACCTCGGTTGTCTCCTCAGCGAGCGGCCCCACGGTGATCGTGCCCCGCCGCTCAAGCGGGCCCCGAGCGAATCGCACGCCACGGGCCGGCCCCGCGACACCTACGGCGACCTCGCGCCAAACTGTGGGCCGTCGAGACACCGGCCGACGCCGTGGCCGCCGAGGGCCAGAAGCCGCACGACGACCCCGATGCGGTCACCGAGCAGGTCCGGGGCGAGTCAGAGGTGCGGGCGGCCCGCGGCCGAGGCCGGCAAGACGGTCCACCCGCTGGCCACCGGAGGCTCCACCGCCCACGTGCTGGCCATCGAGTACGCGCTGCGTCCGTCCTCAGTTCCATGGGCGCCACCCACATCGTCCCCGGCTGGTTCACCCTCGACAAGGACATCACGGCGGACGACGACGGCACCCTGACCGTCGCGCCCGGCTCGGCGGAGGCCCTGGCGCAGGTCACGGACCACTTCTCCACCGCCCTGGGCGGTCGCACGACCGTACTGGCGGCCACGGGGTGAGCGCGGCACACGTGAGCGTCGACGAGGGGCACACCACCGCGGGCGAGGACTCGCCCCAGGTCTGCTTCGGCTGCTCCTCGCCGATCGCCGGCGAGGTCGCCGCCCGGCACGCCGACGTGTATCTCACCTGGGGCGCACCGCCCGCGCAGGTGGCCGAGAAGACGGCCTGGATACGGGCGCCGGCGACGCGCGAGGGCCGCACCCTCCGCTTCGGCATCCGGCTGCACGTCATCACCCGGGGCACCTCGGAGCAGGTCTGGGCGGAGGCGAACCGGCTGCTGGACGGGTTCGACCCGGAGAGCGTGGCCTCGGTCCAGGCCGGGCCGGCCCGCAGCGAGTCCGAGGGGCAGCGCCGCATGCTCGCCCTGCACGGCGGCGGCAGCCGCGACGGGCTGGAGATCCACCCCAACCTGTGGACCGGTATCGGCATGGTGCGCGGCGGCGCGGGCATCGCCCTGGTCGGCAGCCACGACGAGGTCGCCGAGCGGATCGAGGGGTACGCGGCCCTGGGCATCGAGGAGTTCGTGCTCTCCGGTTGTCCGCACCTGGAGGAGGCCTACTGGTTCGGCGAGGGCGTCCTGCCCAGGCTGCAGGCGCGTGGACTGGGGCGGCGCCCCTTCGGCCGGCCGGCGGCCCCCACCGCGCAGGTGCCGTTCGCCGGCGCGGTGCGACCGTGAACGCGCCGTCCGCGGAACGCCCTCGCAGAGCCGGTCGCACGGTGCGTGCCCGCCCCCGCGGTGCCCCGCTCGGGTAGCTCGTGAGGCCCCGCATGTGGCCATGCGGGGCCTCACATGCCCCCTCTGGGGCTCCGCCGCAGCCACAACGACCATCCGGCGGACCGATACGACGTGCGATCCGCTCGTTCAGCGTGTGACCAGCAGTCCCCGCCCCCGCAGCACCCGCCGCTCCAGGGGGCTGAAGATCAGCAGATCGATGGCGATGCCGACGAGCAGGATGAGGAAGATGGCCAGGAACACCTGCGAGATGCTGGCGTTGTTCCGTCCGTTCTCCAGCAACTGTCCGAGTCCGATGCCGAGATCGGGCGAGGAGGCGATGATCTCGGCGGCCATCAGTGACCGCCAGGAGAATGCCCAGCCCTGCTTCAGCCCGGAGAGATAGCCGGGGAGCGCGCCCGGCATCACGATGTGCCAGGCGCCGCGCAGGCCGGTCGCGCCCAGTGTCCGTCCGGCGCGCAGGAACAGCGGGGGAATCTGGTCGATGCCCGCGACGAGTCCGTTGGCGATGGAGGGGACCGCGCCGAGCAGGATGACGGCGTACATCATCGAGTTGTTCAGGCCCAGCCAGAGCACGGCGGGCGGCACCCAGGCCACGGACGGCAACGACTGGAGACCGGACAGGATGGGGCCGACGGCCGCCCTGACGAATCTCACCCGGGCGACCAGCAGGCCCAGCGGCGTACCGATGGCGAGTGCCATCAGGAAGCCGAGCAGGCCGCGCGAGACGGATGTCCAGATGTAGTCGAGCAGCGTGCCCTGCCGCCAGGCGTCGGTCACCTCGCCCCACACCGCGGACGGCGAGGGCAGCTTGTAGTCGGGGGCGATCTCGGCCCACACCAGCAGTTGCCAGATCACCAGCACCAGGGCGACGGCGCTGATCGGCGGCAGTGCCTTGCGGATCAGGGTCTCGCGCAGCGGTGTACGGCCGGCCTGCACCGAGTCCAGCGCGTCGAGCCCGGCCTCCAGCCCCGCGAGGTCTTGCGTGTCCCGCATGTCCTGGGGTTCCCCGGCTGCGGATGAGCCGTTCTTCCCGGCGTCGACGCCGGTGTCAGTGCTGGCCATGGCGGCGGATCTCCCTGCGCAGTTCTTCGGTGATCTCGACGGACAGGTCGGCGACCGAGCTGTCCTCGACGCGGCGCGGCTGGGGGATGCCGACGGTCCATTCCCGGGCGATCCGTCCCGGCCGTGAGGACAGCAGCACCACCCGCTGCGCCAGCTTCACCGCCTCGCGCACGTTGTGCGTGACGAACAGCACCGACAGGCCCGTCTCGTGCCAGATCCGGGTCAGCTCGTCGTGCAGCACGTCACGGGTGATGGCGTCCAGCGCCGCGAACGGTTCGTCCATCAGCAGCAGGCGGCTGTCCTGGGCGAGCGCCCGGGCCAGTGCGACGCGCTGGCGCATACCGCCCGACAGTTCGTGCACCCGTTTGCCGTGCGCGCCCCGCAGCCGTACGAGTTCCAGCAGCCGTTCCGCTTCGGCGCGGCGCTCCGGTTTGGCGACGCCGCGCAGCTTCAGCGCGAGTTCGATGTTCTTGCCCGCGGTCAGCCAGGGGAACAGGGCGTGTTCCTGGAACATCAGGGCGGGTCGGCCGTCCGTGCCGATGGAGCCGGCGGACGGCAGGTCCAGTCCCGCCACCAGGTTGAGCAGGGTGGACTTGCCGCAGCCGGAGGCACCCAGGAGCGTGACGAACTCGCCCGGTGCGACATCGAGCGTGATGTCGTCCAGTACGAGCTGCCGCCCGCCGGACGTGCCCGGAGCGGGGAAGGACTTCGAGACGTGCTCGATACGGGCGGCGTGCGTCACCGCCGTGGCGACCTGGGCAGCCTCGGCGACCGTGGTGGCCATGGTCGTCACCTCCTGGGTACTCATCGGGGCGGTTGTCGCTTGTCAGCTGTTCGGCTGCTGGGCGCCGAGACCGGCGTCGTCGAACTGGTCCTTGCCCGCGGCCGCGAGGACCTTGTTGAGCGGTGCGAGGTCGTAGATGCCCTTCAGATCGGGCTTCTCCAGCAGACCGGCCTTCACCGCGTGGTCCGCCTCAGTGCTGAGGGTGGAGGCCAGCGGGTCGTCGAGGAACTTGATGGACTTCCAGGCCGGGTCGATGACCTCGGCGGGCAGGGCCTTGCCCGACTCCGCCTTCAGTGCCGCGTTGGCGGAGGCCTTCGACTTCTCCGGGTTGGCGTTGATCCACTCGTTGGTCCTCACCGAGCCGCGCAGCACCGCCTCGACGACGTCCGGGTGCTTCTTCAGGAACTCCTGCCGCACGATGATGTTCGTGATCACGAACTTCTTGTCGGGCCACAGGTCGGCCTCGTCGAGGAGGATCTTCGCGCCCTCGGCGACCAGCTTGGACGCGGTCGGCTCCGGCACCCAGGCGCCGTCGATGGAACCGGATTTGTAGGCGTCCGGGGTGATCTTGTTGTCCGTGCGGACGACGGAGACGTCTCCCTTGCCGCTCTGCGCGTCGACCTTCCAGCCCTTCTCCGCGATCCAGTTGAGGAACGCGACGTCCTGGGTGTTGCCGAGCTGCGGCGTGGCGATCTTCTTGCCCTCGACGTCGTCCAGGGACTTGATCTTGTCGGGGTTGACCACGAGCTTCACGCCACCGGAGGCGGAACCGCTGATGATACGCAGGTTCTTGCCGCCCGACTTGGTGTACCCGTTGATGGCGGGAGAGGGGCCGATCCAGCCGATGTCGATGGATCCGGCGTTCAACGCCTCGATCTCGGAGGGGCCGGCGTTGAAGGTCGAGGCCTTGATCTCGGTACCGCCGAGCTCCTTCTGGAGCAGACCCTCCTGGACGCCCACCAAGGCGGTGGCGTGTGTGAGGTTGGGGAAGTAGCCGATCTTCACCTCGTCGGCGGACAGCTTCTCGGCGTCCGCCGCGACCTGGGTCCGCTTGTCGTCGTCGGTGGCGTCGGATCCGTAGCCGCAGGAGCTGAGCAGGAGGGGGAGCGCTGCTGCGACGGCGACGGTGCGCAGGGTGGTGAGCGGTCTTGCGGCAGACACTGAGGTGTCCTCTCGGGAATGGGTCGAGCAGGGAGATGCCGAAAGCGTCAGAGCGCGAAGCTCATGGGCATGGGGCCCGCGCTCCACACGTCGGCCCTCGGCGGATGGAACGCCGTCGCGGGTCCGGAAGCGGAGGTGTGCGGGAATGTGCGGACGTGCGTGGCGTGTCGGCGGAAGGAGGTTGTGCCGACGGCCTCAGGCGGGTCGACAGATGGCGCTGGACGTGCGGCCGAGGTCGATGTGGCGGCGCGAGGTCAGCAGAGAGAGCGGCAGGTCTGCGCCGTTGCGCGTGCTCATGGTCGCCCCCGATCCCTATCTTTCCTATCTGGCTGATAGGGATCGTGGCAGAAGGTGGCGTCCACCCCAAGGGGGTGTTCATATGATGGACGTGTCCATCTCGTGCTGTGGGACCGCCGGTCGATGACTCAGCGCGTCAGGGGTTCACCCAGGCCTTCGGGGAGTCTGCCAACGCGGTGACGTACGTGGGCAGTTGGGCCGAAGCGACGTCGGCGAGCGACACGCCCTCCAGGATCTCGCGCACGTTGGACCGCAACGCGATCCACAGGGGGAGCAGCGACTCGGCGGGGCCGGAGTAGGACAGCTCGGGTGGACGGACCCCGCGCACCGAGACCAGAGGTCCCTCCACGACGCGGATGACGTCGGCGATGCTGATCGACTCGGCGGGCCTGGCCAGCCGGTAGCCACCGTTGCCGCCGCGCTGGCTGAGCACGAGACCGCCCCGGCGCATGTCGTTCAGGATGCCTTCGAGGAACTTGTGCGGGATGTCCTGGGCGTGGGCGATGGCCTCCGCCTTCAGCGGCCCGTCCTCCCGTGAAGCGGCGAGCTGCAGGGCAGCACGTACCGCGTAGTCCGCTTTGGCTGAGATCCGCATGGGTGCATTATCCCGTACGGCTTGGGTGAGCGTCCGTTGACCTGCGGGAGACGGACCGCTCGCGGAGTGCGGCCGCCCGTCACGGCGGCCTCTGATCCGGACGTCCGGTCCGTCCCCGGCACGCCTCCCGGTCAGGCGGGCAGGACGAACGGCGGGTGAGCGCCGTTGAGAAAGTAGTGCCCGACATCGCGGAGCCGGTGGGTGACGGGCTCGTAGAGGGTGTGGGTCCTGGCATTGCGCCAGAACCGCTCGAAGCCCAGCCGTGCGGAGACGGAGCGGGCGCCGATGATGTCCAGGGCGCGGGTGGTGGACTCCTGCGCCGCCCTGGCCGCGGCGGTTTCGGCCATGGCCACGAGGGCGGAGATGTCCGCGGACTCGTCGTAGGTGACGTCCTCGCCGCGCTCCAGCCCGCCGCGCACGGCTTCCAGCGCCTGATCGGCGAGCGCCGACGCGGAGCGGGTGAGGACGGTGAGTTCTCCGTAGGCCGTCTGCACTTGCGGGTCGTGCGGGGTACCGGCCGGCCAGGCGGGGTGATGGGTCGCTTGGCCGGTCCTGCTGTACTCACGGGCTTCGGCGAGCACTCCCTCGGCCAGGCCGAGCAGGAGCTGGGCGGAGAAGAGGCGCCCGACCGGAGAGGCCAGGGCGGTCCGGGGCGACAGCAGATCCTCGTCCGCGGACAGGGAGCCGAGCACGTCGTCGGCACCCACCAGGACGTCGTCGAACTCGACGCTGCCGCCGGCCGCGAGCCGCTGGCCGAAGGTGTCGGCGTCGCCGTCGACCGCCACACCGCGGCGGGTGGGATCCACCACGACGGCGAGGGGTTCACCCGTATCCTCCCGCACGGCGCGCACGGCGAGACGGTCGGCGACCAGAATCCCGGTGGTATAGCTCTGTCGACCGTTGAGTACCAAGCCCTTGGAGGCCCTGGCCAGCACCAGTGGCGGCTCCTGACGCGCGAAACCGCCGCCCCAACACCACTCCTCGGTCGCGGACCGTTCCTCGATCTGCGCGGCGAGAGCGGGCCCGGCGAAGAACCGGACGCTCCACGACAGGAAGTAGTGGGAGCCGAGCAGCTGACCGATCGCGCCGTCGGCTGCGGCGATCTCCCGGACGACGGCGTAAGCCGTGAGCCGGCCCGGGCCGCCTTCCTGGGGCCCGGCCGGCATCAGGAACGTCAGGAGTCCCGCCTCGCGAAGCCGGGACACCTCGTCGAACGGGGCCTTGCCCGCCTGCTCCCTGACCACCGCGTCCGTGGCCAGGTCGTCCGCCACCTCGCGGGCCACGCGCAGCCAGTGGGCCCGGCCGGGTCCGGACGGGTCGGACGGCGAGGCGGGGCGGGACGGCGCGGAGGCAAGGCCCATGGAAGTCGACTCCTCAAGGTCGGCCGCAGAACGCGGCGTCGGGGCTCTCCTGCTGGTCGGGCACGTACTTGTAGCCCACGCTCCGAACGGTGACGATCCGGTGCCGGTGAGCCTCGCCCAGCTTTCGGCGCAGGCGGGCGATGTGGACATCGACCGTGCGGCCGTCGCCGACGTGGTCGTAACCCCAGACGGCGGCCACCAACCCGTCGCGAGAATGCACGTGGTGGGGGTGCTGAACGATATGTGCCAGCAGCTCGAACTCCAGGTAGGTGAGGTCGAGTTCATGGCCGTTCACCTCGGCGACACGGCGGGCCGGATCGATGCGGACGGCATCGTCTCCCGTCCGTCGGTCAGAGGCCGGGACCGCGGCGCCGGCCGGTCGGATCTCAGGCCGTGGCCTGTCCTTGACGAAGAGCTCGGCGGGATCGGTGCCCTCGGGGACGAGTACGAGGTAGGCGACGAGCGGCGCGGGAGTGAGTTCCTGAGGGCCTCTCTGTGTGGCATCACCCACCAGGCGAAGACGGGGGGCGTCGGAGGAGGCCGGATCGTGCGGGGTGGTCTGGGCCGGAAGTGCCGTGGTCATGGCGGTTGTCCCTCGGAAGTGTGCGGGGTCGTCAGGCGTGGTGGACGACTGCGCCTGATCACCTGGGAAGGCGTGAGCGGAGCGGCACGGGTGGATGGGGGCCGTGTGCCCTACGCGTGACAGCAGGCGGCACTGACGACGTGACCAAAGTCGACATGCCGACGACGAACGAGTCGTTGCTGTGTACGGGACATGGTCATCATCCTGCGCACCCCCGGTGAACGCCGTCAAGGTTTCCCTAGTAACTCCGTAGGAAAAGTAGGGAAGATCTCACACTCTGAGAGGCCGGCCGTCCACGGGGCACGTTGCCGTCCCGGAGCCCCGATGCCCAGCGCGCGCCCGTCGGGTGACGACGCACCGGTTCGGTCATACTGCCCGGCCCGCGTAGGCCCTGACATCCGCGTCCGGGTCCGTCATCGCCGTGACCAGGGCCGCTCGGGCGCTCTCGGCGGCACGGTGCCTGGTCAGTGCCGTCACGGCGGCCTTGCGGACGTCGGCGTTGGGGTCGGAGAGGGCCTTGGCGAGGGCGGGTACGGCGAGGTCGGGGGCCGCGAGGGAGAGGGCGGCGGTGGCCCCTGCCCGGACCTGCCAGGCCGGGTCGGACAGGGCTGCCTGCGCGCGTGCGGCCAGCGGTGCCGGGCAGCCGGTCGTGGCCAGTGCCTCGTAGGCGGCCGCACGCACCAGGGCGTCGGGATCGTCGCTGAGCCCGGTGAGAGCCGAGAGGACCATGTCGGGTCCGGGGCCGGCCGACAAGGTGCCGTCAGGCAGCCCCGCGGTCACGGTGGCCAGGGCCTTGGCGATGGTGACGCGGACCTCGCGGGACGGGTCGGCGATCGCCGCGCGGGCCAGTTCCCCGGCGGCGTCGACCGACACGAGGGCCCGTACGGCCGCGATACGCACGGCGATGTCCGCGTCCGCCAGGAAGCCCGTGAACAGTCCGGTGTCACCGAGGCGCAGGGCACGCAGGACGTCGAGTGCGGCGGCACGGGAGGCGGGGTCGGCTTCGGACAGGGCGGTGACGAGGCCGTCGCGCAGGGCCGGTTCAGGGTCCAGCGTCTCGACCAGTTCACGCAGGGAGGCGGCCGCGGCGGCGCGGACGCCGGCGTCGGGGTCGCCGAGCGAGGCGGCCAGTGCCGGCCCGGTGCCCGGCGGCACCGTCTCCGTCAGCACGGTGACGGCCGTCCGGCGAACGGTGGGCTCGGGGTCGTTCAGGTATGGGGTGAGGGCGGAGAGGCGGGGCTCGTCCTCCGCGAGGGAGAGCAGTTCGAGCAGGCGCGGTGTGGCCGGCGCGTCCGTGTCGGGACCGGGGCGGGCGGTCGCATCGGTCGGCGCGGGCTCCTGCCGTGTCGCCACCGGCGCCGCCTCCCGGGCCCCGGCGGTCGCCACCTGTTCCGGGTGTACCTCGCCGAGGTGGCGGGAGGGCCCGCCGGCCGCGGTGAGACCGTCGACCGGAACCAGATAGGGAGCCACGGGACGCGCCGTGAACTCCATCGCACCGGTGGGGGACTTGCGCAAGTCGAGATGGATGAACCAGGACGCGTCGTCACGGTGGGGGTGGTCGAGACGATCGTGGTAGAGGCCCCAGCGGGACTCCGTGCGGGCCAAGGAGGCCCGCGCGGCCATCTCCGCGCAGTCGCGGATGAAGCTCACCTCCGCGCAGCGCATCAGCTCGTGCGGGGTGCGGGCGCCCATCGCGGCGATGTCGACGCGCATCCGTTCGAACGCCTCCAGAGCCAGCGACAGCCGGGCGCCGGACTTCGGCGGGGCCACGTAGTCGTTCACGAAGCGGCGCAGCTTGTACTCGACCTGGGGCTGCGGCGGACCGTCGGGGTTGCGCAGCGGGCGGTAGATCAGCTCGTGCGCCTCCCGAAGCTGGTCGAGGGGCAATTCCCCTTCGTACGGCGTGTACTGGGAGGCGTCGGCGCCCGCCAGGTCCCCGAAGACGAACGCGCCGATCATGTAGTTGTGCGGAACACAGGCCAGGTCCCCTGCGGCGTACAGGCGGGGGACGGTCGTACGGGCGTGGTCGTCGACCCGTACACCCGAGGCCGAGTGGCCGCCGCACAGACCGATCTCGGAGATGTGCATCTCGACGTCATGGGTGCGGTAGTCGTGGCCGCGGCCCGCGTGGAAGGTGCCACGGGTCGGGCGCTCCGTCGAGTGGAGGATCGACTCCAGGGCCGAGACCGACTCCTCCGGGAGGTGGCTCAGCTTCAGGTAGACCGGGCCCCGGTCGCTCGCGACCTCCTCCGAGAACTCCGCCATCATCTGGCCCGACCAGTAGTCGGAGTCGACGAAGCGTTCGCCGTGCCGGTTGACCTGGTAGCCGCCGAAGGGGTTGGCGACGTAGGCACAGGCGGGACCGTTGTAGTCCTTGATCAGCGGGTTGATCTGGAAGCACTCGATGCCGGTCAGCTCGGCGCCCGCGTGATACGCCATGGCGTAGCCGTCGCCCGCGTTGGTGGGGTTCTCGTACGTGCCGTAGAGGTAGCCGGAGGCGGGCAGGCCGAGGCGGCCGCAGGCGCCGGTCGCCAGGATCACCGCGCCCGCGCGGACGGTGACGAAGGCGCCCGTGCGGGTGTGGAGTCCCACCGCGCCCACGGCACGCCCTTGCGCTGTGAGTACGCGGACCGGCATCACGCGGTTCTCGATCCGGATCCGCTCCCGCATCTCGCGCCGCCGCAGCTGCCGGTACAGGACCTTCTTGACGTCCTTGCCCTCGGGCATCGGCAGCACGTAGGAACCGGACCGGTGGACCTGGCGCACGGCGTACTCGCCGTGCTCGTCCTTCTCGAACTTCACTCCGTAGGACTCCAGCCGCTGGACCATGGCGAAGCCGCGGGTGGCGGTCTGGCGGACGGTGGACTGGTCGACGATGCCGTCGTTGGCGCGGGTGATCTCGGCGACGTAGTCGTCGGGCTCGGCGCGGCCGGGAACGACCGCGTTGTTGACGCCGTCCATGCCCATGGCCAGTGCGCCGGAGTGGCGTACGTGCGCCTTCTCCAGCAGCAGGACGTCCGCGCCGTGTTCGGCGGCGGTCAGGGCCGCCATGGTGCCGGCGGTGCCGCCGCCGATGACGAGGACGTCACAGACGATCTCGTCGGCGTCGGTGAGGGCCGGGATCTGCAAGGGGGTGTCCACCAGGGAGCCTTTCAAGAACCGAGTGACGTGAGGACTTCGCGCCGCAGGGCGAGACGCGCCGGATCGTCGTGGGTGGCGCGCTCGCGCGGGCGCGGTACGTCCCGTACGGCGATGAGGCGGCCCGCGCCCAGGAGGGCGACGCGGTCGCCGAGGAAGAGGGCCTCGTCCACGTCGTGGGTGACGAAGACGACGGTGGCGCCCGTGCCGCGCAGCACGTCCACCAGCAGGTCCTGCATGCCGGCACGGGTCTGGGCGTCGAGGGCGCCGAACGGTTCGTCCATCAGGACGGCACGGGGGCCGGCGGCCAGGGCACGGGCCAGTTGCGCGCGCTGACGCTGGCCACCTGAGACGCGGTGCGGCCACCGCCGCGCGTGCTCGGCGAGTCCGACCCGCTCGAGCCACGCCTCGGCGTGGATGCGGCGGTCGGCGCGGGACAACCCTTTGATGGCGAGAGGGAGTTCGACGTTCGCGCGCAGGGTGCGCCAGGGGAGCAGGGCGTCCTCCTGGAACACGAGGGCGCGTTCGGCGGACGGGGCGGTCAAGGGGCGTCCGTCCTGCGTGATCTCCCCGGAGAGCAGGGGCAGGAGGCCGGCCAGGGTGCGCAGGAGGGTCGACTTGCCACAGCCGGAGGAGCCGACGACGGTCAGGATCTCTCCGGGGGCCACGTCGAGGTCGACCCTGTCCAGCGCGGGCACGCCGGGGCGTCCGATCGCGGCGTCGTGCAGGGCGAGGCGGGTGCCGGTGCGGGACGGTGAAGGGACGTCAGACGAGCTGCTCATGAGACACGTCCTCCTTGAGCCTGGGGCCGACCGGTGCGGAGGAGGGAGCTTCGCGCGTCCGCCGCTGGACGCGCGGGCCGGGCACATAGGACGTGCGCGGCAGCCAGCGGGTCAGGCGGCGGCCCAGCAGTTCCACCGCCATGGAGGTGAGCCAGCCGAGGACGCCGATCGTGACCATGCCGACGAAGACGCCCGGGTAGTCGACGATCGTGTAGTCCTGCCAGGTGCGGTATCCGACGCCGTACTGACCGGAGATCATCTCGGCGGAGATCACGCAGATCCACGAGACGCCGATGCCGACCGACAGGCCGCTGAAGACGCCGGGCAGGGCCCCCGGCAGGACGACCGAGCCGAGGATGCGCCACCGGCCACCGCCCATCGTCAGCACGGCCTCCTCCCACACGGGCGTCAGCGCACGGACGGCGTGCCGGGTGGAGACCAGGACCGGGAAGAAGGCGGCGGTGAAGGTGATGAAGACGACGCCCTGTTCGTTGGAGGGGAACAGGAGGATCGCGACGGGGACCAGGGCGATCGCCGGTATCGGGCGGACGACCTCCAGCAGCGGACCCAGCAGGTCCTCGGCCAGTCGGGAGCGTGCGGTGAGCACGCCCCCTGCCACACCCAGCACCGCCGCCAGCAGGAAGCCGCTGAGGATGCGGGTCAGGCTGTCGGTGAGGTCCGTCCAGTAGTCGGCCCCGGCGAGGCGGTCGGTGAAGGCGCGGGCGACGTCGGTGACCGTGGGGAACTGTGAGAAGCGCAGCCACAGGTCGACGTCCCTGCTGGTCAGGAGCTGCCACAGGCCGAGGGCCGCGGCGAGGGCGGCCGCCCGCAGCGCGTACCGGGCGGCTGGTGGGGCGAGCCGGCTCACGACGCACGCTCCAGGGCGTCGGCGTAGGTGATGACACGCGCCCCGTCGTGCCGGTCGACGTAGGCCAGCGCGGTTGCCGGGGCGACGAACGGCAGAAGCTTCTCGCCGTCGGCCACCCACACCGCCTTGTCGGCGAACCAGGGGGTGCCGGTGGTGGCGTCGGGGACGTAGGCGGCGCGGACGGTGTCGCGGTGGGCGGCCACATGCCTCAGCAGTGCGGCCGGTGACGCGAAGGTACGCGTCCGCTCGGAGCCCTTCGGCCACACCTCACCCACGGCGGGCGGGGGTGTGGCGGCGAGCCGCTCGGCGTAGGACGCCCCCAGGGCCTTCTTCACGTACCGGTCGTCGACGAAGGAGTCCACATCCACGTCGCCGGTCAGCTTCGCGGACTTCAGGATCTCCACGTCCTGCTTCAGAGCGGAGACGAACTGGGGTTTGATCGCCGGGTCGAAGGTGGCGACGCCGTGGGCACCGTTGTAGAGGTGGACGACCTCGGCGGGCAGACCGGTGGCCTCGGCTACCTCCTCGGCCGCGGTGACGGGGTGGGCGTTGAGATAGTCGGTGGCCTGTGCCTGGGCCTTCAGGAAGGCATCGAGGACGGCCGGCCGGTCCTCGGCGAAGTCCTCGCGTGCGGTGACGCCGTGGAAGGTGGGCAGGTTCAGCTGGGCGCCGTCGTACAACGCCTTCGCCTTGCCCTGGTGGGCCAGCAGCCCCGGCCAGGCGACGAACTGCGACAGCGCGTCCGCGCTCCCCGCGGACAGCGCCGAAGCGCCCACGGCGGGCTGCTGGTTGAGCTTCTGGATGTCGTCGTCCGGGTCGATGCCGGCGCGTTGCAGAGCCCGCACGAGTGTACCGTCCGCGGCAGAGCCGACGCTCGTGGAGATCTTCTTGCCCTTGAGGTCCTTCAGGGAGGTGAGCTCGGAGTCCGAAGCCGTGACGATGGTGTTCAGGCCCCCGCGCAGGTTGTAGCCGGTGACCGAGACCAGGTGAGTGGGACGGTTGAGCTGCTTGCCGCGGGCCGCGTTGATGAGCAGCGGGAAGTCGCCCATCGAGCCGATGTCGATCTTTCCGGCGGTCATCTGGGCGGTGATGGGGGCGCCCGTGGCGTAGTCCTGCCAGACGACCTTGTAGGTGACGCCGTCGCCGAGTGCGTTCAGCTGTTTCTCGAAGAAGCCGAGCGAGCGGAGCAGGGTGCCGGCCGTGACCGTGTTGATGGTCTTGGACTGGTAGCCGACGGTGACGGTGACCGTGGAGCCGTTGCCGGCCGCGGCATCACCGCCGCAGGCGCTGAGCGGGAGCAGAAGGACGATCGCGGATACCGCGACTGCCGTGCGTTTCATGGTGATTCGGCCTTTCACCGGAGCAGGTCGAGGGGATCAGCGGAGCAAGTAGGGCATGTTGACCGTGACGGCTCCGGTGGGACAGCGGGCCGCGCACGGTCCGCAGTACCAGCACTCGTCGACGTGCATGTAGGCCTTGCCGCTCTCGGTGTCGATGGCGAGGGAATCCAGCGGGCACATGTCCACGCAGAGCGTGCAGCCGTCGATGCACTTCGACTCGTCGATGGTCACGGGCACGTCGGCCCGCTGGGGCACCAAGGGCATGGCTGTCTCCAGGAATGTCGCGCTGTGGTTCTGCTGAGGGAGAGGGCGTTGTCAGAGGGAGCGGTGCAGCAGGCCGCTCATCGTGATGCGGTCGCCGCGGAAGCGGATGAACTCCAGGTCCACGGGGCGTCCGTCGGCAAGGTGCGTGAGGCGTTCCAGCATCAGGACGGCCGTGCCGCGCGGGGCCTGGAGCACGGCGGCGGAGTGGGCGTCCGCGCTGACCGCCTCCAGCGTGATGTCGGCGTGTCCCAGACGCCGGCCCGTGACGGACTCCAGGAGGCGGAAGACGTCGGTGTTCTCCAGGTCGCAGCCGAGCAGGGACGTGCCGATCCCCAGGGGGATGTAGGTGAGGTCCAGGGACAGGGGGAGTCCGTTCAGGTGGCGGAGGCGTTCGATGTAGAGGACGTCGGTGCCGGGTGCCACGTGGAGGCGCTCGGCGACCGGGGCGGGGGCCGGGACCGGGCCCATGGTGCGGACCTCGTTGGTGACGCGGCCGTGTTCGTGCAGGGTCTCCGCGAGGCCCATCAGCCGGTCGAGCCCATGGGGGTACTTCTGGGCGACGACCACCGTGCCGACGCCGGGGAGGCGCTCCACCAGGCCCTCGGCGCGGAGGAGGTCGAGGGCCTGACGGACCGTGTTGCGCGAGGCCCGGTACTCGGTGGCGAGGGTCGACTCGTGCGGCAGGGTGCCCGCCGGGAAGCCGCCGGTGAGGAGCTGGTGACGCAGCAGGTCGGCGAGCTGGCGTGCCCGGTCCGCGCGCAGCCGACGCCGCGTGCGCTGGGCGGCGACGGTGGGCGCGCCCTGGCCGGCGTGGTCTCGGATGCGGTCGGTGGGTGGCATGTGCGGAACCATACCGATCCAGTAGGGATAGTGGTGTTGCCGAAGTGTTGCGCCACCTGACGCATCGCCGAGTACTTCGCTGACCTGGGATTTCGGGGGAGGGGAGGCAAGATCTGCCAGATGTGCCGACACCGCACGGGAGGGCCGGCGCCCGCCGCCGTCCGCTGTGCCGGCCGGAGGTGAAGCGTGCTCAGGCGGTCGGTCTCGGTGTCTACGGCCGTCGGCCGGCGCTTCTCCGGTACGGCTCAGCGTGCGCCCCGTCGCGGCCCCCTCGCAGACCGGCGCCGCCGGAGCGGCCCGCGCATCGCTCGCCGCTGGGAGACCGGCCGCGCGGCATGGCCGCACCGATGGGCCCGCGCCTGCCTCACGTGGTGAGACGTCCCGATGCGGTGTGTGCGGGCCTCTTGACTCGGCTCGGCCGCGGCCTGACACTCCACTACGGGGATCCTAGTGAATTAGTAGGGAAGCATGGAGGGCGCTGTGCTGGACCTCGGCAGCGACGCGGTCCGCGTCGCCGTCCGGCCGCTGCCCCTGCTGACGTCCCGCCGCCACATCGACCTCGTACGTGTGTGCAGTGCGGCAGGTTCCCCGCACGCCGGCGGCCCCGCCCCGGCCTGACCCTCCCGTGTGCCTGCCGCTCGGCCGCGCCGTAGCCGTCGCGCGCCGTAGCCGTCGTTTGCCCGTGATCCAGCCCTTCGAGGGAGACGTATGCCCGCCTCATCCCCGACAACCGTGCCGTCCTTCCGGAACAGGATCGGCTGCGACGCGCGCAGCGGCTACTACGCTGTGCCGCACCGCTACCGGCTCCACCTCTCGCCGTCGTGTCCGCACTGTCTGCAGATCGCCGTCACGCACAGCCTGCTCGGTCTCGACGGCGTCCTCCCCATGACGCCGCTGCCCGCCGTGCCCGACGCGCCGGACGGCGGGTATCTTGCGCTGCGCCCGCTGTACGAGGCCAGCTCGCACCTGCACCCCGGCCCGGCGGTGGCGCCGGTCCTCAGCGATGACTGGACCGGCAGGATCGTCAGCACCCACACGCCCGACATCCTGCGGGACCTCGCCCGGCGGTTCGGTGGCCATGGCCCTGATCTCCATCCGCGCGGCGCCGAGGAGGCGATCGAGGCTGTCGGACGGCTCTGCGAGCGGGGCATCACCTGGGCCGCCCAGCGCGCCGGCGAGTCCGCAGGCGACTCGGCGGCACGTGAGATCGCCCTGGCCACTCTCCTGCGCGCGCTGGACGTGCTGGAGTGGCGGCTCGGTTCCCGGGAACACGTGCTGGGTGGTGAACTCACCCTGGCCGACGTGCAGTTGTGGGCGGCACTGGTGCAGCTGGACACGGTGCACCGTCACCATCTGGACGCCGCCGCCGTGCACGACATCACCGTCCACCCCCGCCTGTGGGCGTACGTGCAGTCTCTGACGGCGCACCCCGCCTTCGGCGCCCACCTCGACCCGGACGGCATCGCCCGAAGGCACCACGCCCACTGCCGAGGAGAGGAGGCAGCCGGCGCGGCGATGCAGATCGTGGACTGGGCGGCGTACGCACGCCATCCGGCACCGGAGCCGACGCGTCAGCCCGGCTGACCGGCAAAACAGGGGGCGAGCCCCCGGCCCAAGGCGGTTTCTGCAGGCATTCGACCGCTCTCGAGACGTCGGCCCTCGACGTGAACCGTCCGGCTCGAGCGTACGTCCTGTGCGGGCGTCCGCCGGCCGGGCGGGCGGAACATCGTGAATGAAGCCGTTTTGCTCCGCTATGTACGGCGCACTCCTGTGCGGGTATGAGCACCCAATGGGCACTCCGTACGCCCTGCCGGTGCCCGTAGGTGACGGAAATGATGAGCGCACCGCGCATGAGCCAGATGATCCGCGGTCTCCTGTCCCGCGGCAGGGGGCCGGCGGCGGAAGGAGTTCACGGTGTTGCTTCTCATCTCCCCGGACGGTGTCGAGGAGGCCCTCGATTGCGTGAAGGCGGCGGAGCATCTCGACATCGTCGATGTCAAGAAGCCCGACGAGGGCTCTCTGGGCGCGAACTTCCCGTGGATCATCCGGGAGATCCGCGACGCCGTACCGGCGGACAAGCCGGTGTCCGCGACCGTGGGGGATGTCCCGTACAAGCCCGGCACCGTGGCGCAGGCCGCGCTCGGCGCGGTGGTCTCGGGGGCTACGTACATCAAGGTCGGCCTCTACGGATGCACGACGCCCGAGCAGGGCATCGCGGTCATGCGCGCGGTCGTCCGGGCGGTGAAGGACCACCGTCCCGAAGCGCTCGTCGTCGCCTCCGGTTACGCCGACGCCCACCGGATCGGCTGCGTCAACCCGCTCGCCCTGCCCGACATCGCCGCCCGCTCCGGCGCCGACGCCGCCATGCTCGACACCGCGATCAAGGACGGGACGCGGCTGTTCGACCACGTTCCGCCGGACACCTGCGCCGAGTTCGTCCGCCGCAGCCACGCCGTCGGCCTGCTCGCCGCCCTCGCGGGCAGTGTCCAGCAGGCCGACCTCGGCCCGCTGACCCGCATCGGCACGGACATCGTCGGGGTGCGCGGAGCGGTCTGCGAGGGCGGCGACCGCAACGCCGGACGCATCCGGCCGCACCTGGTGGCCGCCTTCCGGGCCGAGATGGACCGGCACGCCCGTGAGCACGCGGCCGGCGTCTCCGCCGCGAGCTGACCGCCGCCATGCCGGCTTCCGAGCCCGACCACGTCCCCGGGCACCGGGCCGCGCGTCTCGCCGTCGTCGATCCGGCCACCGGAACGGTCTTCGACGAGGCTCCCGACCAGCAACCGGACGTGCTGGACGCTGTCGTTGACCGGTCCCGCCGGGCCTGGCACGGCTGGCGCGCCGATCCCGGCGCCCGCACCACCGCGTTGTGCGCGGCGGCCGACGCCGTGGAGGCCGCCGGCGACGACCTCGCCCGGCTGGTCACCCGGGAACAGGGCAAGCCCCTGGCCGAGTCGCACGCGGAGGTCGCCCGGACGGCGGCCCGCCTGCGCTACTTCGCCGGCCTGGCCCCCAGGACCCGGCGCATCACCGACGGCCGGCCCGTGCACAGCGAGGTCCGCTGGCGATCCCTCGGTCCCGTCGCCGCGATCGTGCCGTGGAACTTCCCCCTCCAGCTCGCGGCGGCGAAGTTCGCGCCCGCGCTCGCGGCGGGCAACACCGTGGTCCTGAAACCGTCCCCCTTCACGCCGCTCGCCACCCGGCTGCTCGAGTCCGTCCTCGCCACCGCCCTGCCCGAGGACGTGCTGACCGTCGTCACCGGCCGCGAGCCCCTCGGCGCCCACCTGGTCTCCCACCCCGGCATCCGCCACGTCACCTTCACCGGATCGGTACCCACCGGCCGGGCCGTCTCCGAAGCGGCGGCGGCCTCGCTCGCCCGGGTCACCCTGGAACTGGGCGGCAACGACGCCGCCCTCCTGCTGGACGACGTCGAAGTGGACCGGATCGCGGACCGGCTGTTCTGGGCCGCCTTCCGCAACTGCGGGCAGGTCTGCATGGCAGTCAAGCGCGTCTACGCCCCGGCCCGGCTCCACGCCCAGGTCGTCGAAGCCCTCGCCGAGCGCGCCAAGGCCGTCGCCGTCGGGCCCGGCCTCGACCCCGGCACCAGGCTGGGACCGGTCTCCAACGCCCCCCAGCTGGCCCGGGTCGAGCAGATCACGCGGCGAGCCCTGGCGGACGGCGCGCGGGCGGCGGCCGGCGGCCACCGGCTGGACGGGTCGGGCTGCTTCTTCGCCCCCACGATCCTCACCGACGTCCCGCCCGACAGCCCGGTGGTGACCGAGGAGCAGTTCGGACCGGTGCTGCCGGTACTGCCGTACCGGAGCCTCGACGAAGCCGTCGACGCCGCCAACGGCACCGGATTCGGACTGGGCGGCTCCGTGTGGGGCACCGACCTCGACCGGGCCGAGGCGGTGGCCGACCGGCTCGAATGCGGCACGGCCTGGGTCAACCACCACGCCGAACTGTCCCTCGCCCAACCCTTCGCGGGCGTCAAGGACAGCGGCGTCGGCGTGGCGGGCGGACCGTGGGGGCTGTACGGCAACCTCCGCCCGTTCGTCGTCCACCGGCCGCGGGGGGCGTGACGGTGAGGTTCCAGGCGGCCGTGCTGCGCTCGTACGAGGATCCGTTCGCGGTCGAGGAGGTGGCCCTGCGGACGGAACCCGCCGTCGGCGAGGTCCTGGTCGAGATCGCCGGCTGCGGGATGTGCCGGACCGATCTCGCGGTACGCCGATCGGCCGGCCGGAGCCCGCTGCCGGCGGTGCTCGGCCACGAAGGGGCCGGGGTCGTGGTGCGGACGGGCGGCGCGGACACCGCGATCGGCGTCGGTGACCACGTGGTACTGAGCTTCGACTCCTGCGGGCACTGTCGCAACTGCCGCGGCGCGGCCCCCGCCTACTGCGACTCCTTCGCCTCCCTCAACCTCTTCGGGGGCCGCGAGGAGGACGCGCCGCGGCTCACCGACGCGGCCGGGACAGCACTGGCACCCCGGTGGTTCGGCCAGTCCTCCTTCGCCGAGTACGCGCTCGTCCCGGCCCGCAACGCCGTCCGGGTCGACCCCGCCCTGCCCGTCGAACTGCTCGGCCCGCTCGGTTGCGGCTTCCTCACCGGCGCCGGAGCCGTGCTGAACACCTTCGCCGCCGGCCCGGGAGACACCCTCGTCGTTCTCGGCGCGGGCGCCGTGGGCCTGGCCGCGGTGATGGCGGCCACCGCCGCCGGCGCGCAGTCCGTGGCCGTGGACCGGCACCCCCGGCGGCTGGCACTGGCCGAACGGTTCGGCGCGATCCCGCTGCCCACCGGGACGTCCGGAATGGCCGAACGGATCCGGCGGCTCACGGGCGGCGGCGCGCAGTACGCGCTGGACACCACCGCCTCCGCCCCTCTCATCAACGACGTGCTCCGCGCACTGCGCCCCACCGGAAGCCTCGGCCTGGTGGCACGGCTCCACACCGCGCTGCCGCTCGAACCGGGCACGCTCGACCGGGGCCGCAGCATCCGCCACATCTGCGAAGGGGATGCCGTTCCCGGACTGCTGATACCGCTGCTGACCCGGCTCTGGCAGGCCGGACGCTTCCCCTTCGACCAGCTCATCCGCACCTACCCGCTGGCCGACGTCAACGAGGCCGAGCGCGACTGCGACGCCGGCCTCGTGGTCAAACCCGTCCTGCTCCCCCACGGAAGGAGCCGGTGAGCACGGCACGCAGCACCGCGGTTTCGCCCGCATCCGACGAGCAGGAAGCTCGCGGTCCCACTTCCGTCAACGGAGGAGACATGACCGGCACGGCGCCACAGCACATGGACGTGGAAGGCGTGAACGGAGGTGTGGGTCTGACCGCCTTCCTGGTCGCCGCGGCACGGGCGATCGAGACCCACCGCGACGACAGCCTGGCCCAGGACGCCTACGCGGAACACTTCGTGCGCGCCGCCCCGGCGTGCGCGGACTGGCCGGTGCGCGTTCAGCAGGCCCTCGACGGGGACGGCAACCCACTGTGGGGGCGGTTCGCACGCTACTTCGGCCTGCGGACCAGGGTGCTCGACGACTTCCTGCTCCGGTCGGTGCGGACGGGCCCCCGGCAGGTGGTCCTGCTGGGGGCGGGGTTGGACACCCGCGCCTTCCGGCTGGACTGGCCGTCCGGCTGCGCGGTCTTCGAGATCGACCGGGCGGGCGTACTGGCCTTCAAGCAACAGGTGCTCACGGATCTGGCGGCCACTTTGAGGGTGGAGCGCGTCCCCGTCCCGGTCGACCTGCGCGGGGACTGGGCCGGCGCGCTGACCGCGGTCGGGTTCGACCCGGCCGCACCGAGCGTCTGGCTGGCCGAGGGACTCCTCTTCTACCTGCCGGGCCCCGCCGAGACGTCCCTCGTCGACACGGTGGACAGGCTGACCACCGGGGGCAGCGCTCTGGCCTTCGAGGCCAAGCTGGAGAAGGACCTGATGGCATACCGCGACAGCGCGATCTATACGGCGACGCGAGAGCAGATCGGCATCGACCTGCTCCTTCTCTTCGACAAGGGGCCACGACCCGACTCCGCGGGTGACCTGGCGGCCAAGGGCTGGTCCACCTCGATGTACACGCCCTTCGACTTCACCCGCCGGTACGGACGTGGCCCCCTCCCCGAGCCGAACGACGCGCTGGAGGGTAACCGGTGGGTCTTCGCACGCAAGCCCCGGCAATGACGTCCGCTGCGCTCACGACGACGTCCGCACGCGGCGGAGAGCGGGACCTGTCGCAGGCCCCGCTCGGAGGGACGTGTCCCGATCGGATGCAGGACGGTCGTGTCCCAGTGCTTGCCGCCCACGCCCGGGGATGCCGCTGACGGACGGTGTCAGACAGCCCGGGCAGCCACCAGATGGTCGCCTGGGATCCCAGCCATGTCCGGCGCGTAGTACTCCTCGATACCGACGGCCCACGTGGCCACGGTGATGTGGTCCGCGGCGTCCGGACCGAAGGCGTCGAAGAGCGCGTGAATGTTCGCCTCCTCGAAGCCGATCGCCTTCATCAGCGAGACGAAGAGGGGGCGCTCGATCAGTCCGTCCCCGTCGGGGTCGCCGAGAGCGGAGAGCGCCTGAGCGAACTCGGTGATGGTGGGGCCGAAGCGTTCGGGGTCGAGGACGAACGGACGGAACTCGTCCACGGTGATCACGCCGTCGCCGTCGGCGTCCAATTCGGTGGCCAGCGTCGTCCAGTAGCGGCGGAACGCGGCCCGGATGGCGGCCTTGGCGCCGTCGTCCGACGCGGCCGCTGCTTCCAGGACACGGCCGGTCATCAGGTCGAAGTCGGCGGAGTCGATGACTCCGTTGCCGTTGGCGTCGAAGAGGGAGAAGACCAGCTCGACCCGCTTGGCGGCCTCATCTCGCATGTCCATCACCTGTCTGCTACGACCCGACGATCGCGGGCCTGGCCCAATGAGTGCCTCTACCCGACCGTGCGGGGACACGCCCTGCACGTGTAGCGGCCATGTCCCATAGAAACAGCGGTAAAGCATCACATGCGCTCGATCTTCGCTTCCGGTGACAGAAGGGTGGTCATTTGAGCGTGTGTGACAAGTCGGATGCCTTGCCTGTCGCTCCTCGGCAAGCGGCGCTGGCCCGCTGCCCGTCCCTCGCGTGGAGGCGGAAGCGGCTGGTGATCACCGCCCGTGCCTGGCCTCGGCTCGCCCGGCCACGGGCCACCGGCCTCCGGTGCCCCAGGGAGAAGCCGGCCGAGCCGAACAGGCTTACACACCCACATGGTCCGCACCCGGCGCCGGTACCGGCAAGGAGCCGGCGCCACGTCGCCCCCGTGTCCCGGCCCGGCTCCGCCGTGCTGCGCGGCCGCGCGGCGGCGTCGGGGCCTTCGCCGGCAGGCCCCGAGGCGCAGAGCCTCGACCTGCGCGGGGCCTGCCGGGGGAGTGAGTTCCAGCAGCCGGTGCCGCGCACGGCGGCCAAACCGGCGCGGGTCAGCCGCGGCTTCGGCGACGTGCGAGGCGGTGGAATCTCATCGGCCCGGAGGCCGGCACGGGTAGTGCTCCCGCGACCGCGTCGGCCAGCAGGGTCCCGACCGTCTCCGCCGCGCAGCGGCGGTTGGCGCCGATACCTCCGGAGGGCCCTCGTTTGATCCAGCCCACCACGTATGTTCCGGCCCTTGCGATCACCCGGCCGCGCTCGTGCGGAATCGTCCCGGTTGCCTCGTCGTACGGCAGTCCCGGCTGCGGCACTCCGCGGTGGCCGATCGCCCGCAGCGCCATGCCGGCCGGGATCTTCAGCTCACCGGCTCCGTCGGTGGCGCGCACGGCACGCACGTGTGTGTCCCCGGACACTTCCACCGGCGTGGACAGGAAACGGAACACAATGCGCCGCCGCCGTCCCGTCGCGCTCGGTGGCACGGACCAGTCGACGGCCTCCCGCGCCACGCCCCGCAGCACCGCCGCCTTGTCCTTCGGCCCGGCGGCGTCGACCACGGCCCCGATGCGCGGATCGTGGTCGTCCACGACCAGGTCCACCTCGGGAAGGTGCCTCAGGGCCAGCAGTTCGGGCCGGGTGCATGCTGCGTCCTCGGGACCGCGGCGTCCGAGCAGCACCACCTCGCGCACCTTGCTGCGGCGCAACTCCGCCAGCGCGTGGCGTGCGATTCCCGTGTCGGCGAGTGCCTCCGGGGCGGAGACCAGAATGCGGGCGACGTCAAGGGCGACGTTGCCGTTGCCGACCACGACGACACGTTCGCTCGAGAGATCGACGGCGTCCGGTGCGACCTCCGGATGTGCGTTGTACCAAGCGACGAAGGTGGTCGCGGAAAGGCAGCCCGTCCGGTTCTCGCCGGGTATGCCGAGCCGCCGGTCCGTGGCAGCGCCCACGGCGTAGATCACCGCGTCGTGGTGTGCGGCGATCTCCTCGGCCGTGACGTCTTTGCCCACCTCGAGGCCGAGGTACATGCGCACGCGCGGGTGGGTGTGGAAGCGGGCGAAGGTGTCGCCGATCTTCTTGGTCGCCGGGTGGTCCGGGGCCACGCCGTAGCGGATCAGGCCGCCAGGGGCCGGAAGCCGGTCGATGAGCGTCACGTCGGCCCGAGTGTGCAACAGCAGGTCCTCGGCGGCGTACATCCCCGCCGGCCCGGTACCCACGACAGCGACCCGCAGCGGCCCGAAGTCAGGCGGCAGGATCCGATCGAAGGTCGGCTCGCCCCAGGCATGGAAGTTCGGCCCGGAGGTGTTCGCCCCCGGCTCCTCCGCCTCCGCCGTCGCCTCCTCAGCGTGCTCGAAGTAGGCCGCGTTCATGTCGGCGTACTCCCGCTGAGCGTCGGTCAGGCTGTCGACCGGGAAGATGGCATCCACCGGACAGGCGTCGGCGCACGCGCCGCAATCGATGCAGGTCTTCGGGTCGATGTGCAGCATCTCCGTGCTGCCGAACGCCTGTTCCTCGGGTGTGGGGCGAATGCAGTTGACCGGGCAGACGGACACGCACGTGGCGTCGTTGCAGCAGGTCTGGGTGATCGCGAAGGCCATGTCGTCCACTCGGCTCCGGTCGTCAGATCAGGTTGGCGCGCTTGTAGAAGTACAGGGCGGGCCTGGTGAGCAGGCCGACGGAGGTCAGGAATTCCATCAGGCCCGAACAACTCGACCGCATCATCGACTTGTGGTGCTCGTTGGCCTTCGCCTCGCGGATGGCGCGGTCCTCGTCCAGGCCGGCGTTCGCGTAGACCTTCCGGTTCACCATGCTGGTGACGATGACGTAGGCCGCCACGGCGATCAGGAGCGACTGGATCTGGCGGCGTGTGCGTCCGGCCCGCGCGAGGTGCCTGCGCGTCTCGTCACGGGCGAACTTCATGTGCCGTGACTCCTCGACGACATGGATGTTGTTGATGGTCCGGACGAAAGGCACCACCCGTTCGTCGCGCATCCAGTCGCGCTGCATGACGTCGAGGACCTCCTCGGCGACCAGGATCGCCGCGTACGCGGCCTCACCGAATGCGACGGTCTTGAAGAACCTGCCGAGTTCGACGGCTGCCCGGTGCGGCCGGTAGGCCGGCGCCCCAAGCTTCTTCGCGCCGCGAGCGAACATGATCGAGTGACGGCACTCGTCGGCGATCTCGGTGAGCGCCCACTGGAAGGTGTCGCTGGTCGGGTCCTTCGCGTAGATGTCCCGAAGCACCATCTGCTGCAGGATCATCTCGAACCAGATGCCGGTGCTCGCCACCGACGCGGCCTCCTGCCGCGTCAGTGCCCTGCGCTGAGCTTCGGTCATCTCGTTCCAGTACGCCGTCCCGTACAGCGTGCTCCACTCGGGGCTGGCACCGTGGAACCTCTTGTCGAGCGGTGTCTCCCAGTCGACCTCGGTGAGAGGGTCGTACGAGAGCTGCGCGGACGAGTCGAGCAGGCGCCGCGCCGTGCCGTCGTCGGGCGTGCGGCTCTCGGTCTTGGGTCGCCAGATGCTGAGGGCCATGTCGGGACTCCTCGGGTCGGGGCCGGGAATTGCTCGTCCTCGGATGCCATTACTGGCGGTAACGGCATGTTGTTGACGAACCTTATAGCAAGAGTCGCCCTGGGTATATCCCGGAGCAACCATGGTCGACGGACCGCGATGCCGGGGAAGTGCCATCAGTCGGCGGCGCAGGCAGCTGTGGGAACGGGTCGGGGCCGCTGACCTCGACGACGCGGGAGTGAGCGAGGCGCGTGCGCTCATCACGGCGACCGGTGCGCCGGACGCCGTGCGGCGCATGACCACAGAACGCCGGCGGCACGCGCTGTCCGTTGTGGACCGGGAGACGTTCCCCGGGACGCCGAAGTCGGCCCCGACGGCCACGACGGCGCCGAAGTCTGCCTCCCGGTCGCCCTGGAACTGGTCCGTGCGATGCTCCGCGACCAGGGAGCCTGGTACCGGCTGGAGGTCGGCGACGTGTTCACCGTGCACGTCGGGTGGGACCGATACCTGTGCGTGGGCAGCGACCGGCCTTGCGCGGACGCCGTGGCGCGTACCAGGGAACTCGGCCTCTTCCCGGAACCGCTCACGGCCTCGCCCTACGCAGCCGAGTTCGACGAACCGGACGTGACCGGGCCGGTCGACGAGCACTTCTGGATACGCGTGCACACCGCACCGGCCGCACGCCCTCCTTGTAGCCGCCGACGACTGAGACGGCTGCTGCGCCCGAGTCTTCGTACCGGCCGATTCCTCGCGTCACACTGAGCGTCCTACCTGGCATGGCGGGCCGAGTAGAACCGCGACAGTTGGCCTTTGAGCACACGAGTTGGCCCCCTGAGCGCGATTTTGGCCCGTAAGTCAGCGGGCCGGGGCTGCCGCCCGAGGCGCCCGCCGGACCCCGCCACTAGACTCCGGCACCATGACGGCCGCCACTCCCGTACCGCCGATCCCGGTCGCGCCTGCCGGTTTGACCCGCAGGGCCAAGAGGTTCGTAGAGGTGGAGGGCGTCCGCGTTCCTCGGGAGGACATCGAGCGCCACCGCGACGCGTGGCTCAGGCACGGCATCCCGGCCGCACAGATCGACCGAGTCGCCGCTATCCAGGACCGCTGGGGCGGTCTCGCGCTGCCTCCGGCCCCCTTCCACGAGAGCGGCCCGCGCATCCTGGACTCGGTCGAACCCGGCGTCGGCGCGCGCCGCCCGCCACTGCAGGTTCACGCCGGTGACTGCTACATGGCGGGCAGCCGGCACCGCCGCCCCGTCGACCGGGACGAAGCGTGACGACTCCTCGCGGGGGCCTGAAAGCCCTGCGGGCTGCCGGCCCGATGTCGCGCTGAAGGTCATCGACTGATCCCGTCGCGGCCGCCAGCGGGCAAGGTCGCTCGTGGGCTGCGAGGTATTGCTAAACGCCAAGCTCAATAGGTGTTCGGGATGATGTTGTTGCTGTTGGCAATGTTGACATAGTTCTGGATCTCATCGATCACGGCGTAGACCGCCTGGGTGTTTATGCCCTCCTGGTAGGCTTCCAGAAGCATGTCCATCACGCTGGTCAATCCGGTGACGTCAGCCTGGCAGTGCAGCTGGGTCGTGATGTATTTGCCGGGACTGCCGCTGTCCCATTTCGTCTGCGAGACGCTGACGCTGACGCTGATGCCGTAGTCGAGCTCGTTGACGGGGAGATACATGTCCGCCATGAGTTCGTACACCCGCCGCAGCCTGCGGACGGCCGACTTGACTGGATTGTCGAACGACTGATGCAGTCGGTTGGCGGTCGGAGTGAGGATCGTGAGGTTGGCGGCATGCCTGCCGGTCCCACCGAACTCGGCGTTCAGCAGATGGCCCGCCTTGAAGTTGATGCCGTAGGAGTCCCTGGCTTTGCGGATCGCGCGGGGGAGGCTGGAGTCCGCGTCGGTTCCCATGTCGAAGAGCCCGTTCGGGCCGAGCGTCGCCGTGGACCAGTCGCCGCCCGCCTTGCTGCTGGTCATTCTGTACGTGGGGTCCTCGAAATAACTCGGCAGGCTGTTGACGTCCACCCGGTGCCGTCGTGCGGGGCGGGCGGGTGCGTAACCCGAGCCGTACCGCTGGACCACGGACAGCGGATCCGCCCCCAGAGCGCCGCTCGCGCGGGCACTGCGCTGCACGGCGGGGGCTGCGTGGCCTGCGCCCGGTACGGCCGCCCGCTGTGCGAGGACGGACGGCGCGTGCGCCGCGCCTGCCGCGAAGGCGGCTCCGTCGGCCGCGGCGGTCCGCTCGGAGTCCTGCCCCGGGTCGGTCACGGTCACTCCGGCACCGTTGTTCTGACCCGTCTCGCGGTCTCCCCGGAGGTTCTTGTCGACGTGGCCGAGTTCGTGGCCGATGATGTCCTTGCGCCCCTGGGCCGTCGGGCCCATGAAGACGTGCGTGCCGACAGTCATGGCCTGGGCGCCCATCGCCGCGACCGCGCGCTGAGCCGTCGGATCGTCGTGAAGGCGGGTTGCGGACAGCGCGTTGTTGTCGTAGAACGCCGACGCCTCGCCCAGCAGGGGCCCCGTCAGCGCGCGGCTCGGACCCGCCATGGCCGCCTCCAGCAGCTGGCGCTGGTCGGCGGGACCGCCCTCCTCCACACCGATGTGCCCGTGCGTGGGTTCGTGTTCGTGGCTGGTTGTCTCGACGGCACGCGCCACCGCGGCGTTCCCAGCCAGGCGCTGGAGGTCCAGCATCCGCTGGGCGGGCCTGTTGAGCAGCGGGCTTGCCGCGCGGTCTGCTTCCGACTCGCCTGACCGGCGCTCCCGCCGTGCGTGCGCGTGAATGATGACACCCCTTTGAAATGACCGAGGATTGCTCCATCTGATCTTTCAGGACTACCGCTGCACCCCGGTATGCCGACAGGTCCGAAGAGGCAGAGCCGGGGGCACATTTCCTGACCAGCCGGTGCTACGCCCGCGGTTACCGCGCCTGGTACCACGTCGTCTTGCATGCGGCGGGCGGGCGCCCGGCCGCGCCGGGTTACCGGCGCCGCGTCAGGCCAGACCCCCGTTGCTGAGAGCCTGTCACCTTCACCCTGCGGAAGGCTCTGTTCCGGGTGATTCTCACCAAAGCGGAGCGGTAACTCGCTGATGAGGCCGACCTGGAGGAAATCCAGACGTCGGAGGCCATGGAGAAAATTCGTTCCGCCTCCTCGACGAGGATCAGCGGACGAGGATCACCGGAGCCGTACCCGAAGGAACCAGGCGACCGCGTACGGAGATCGCCGAGGGAAACCCTTCGAGGAACCCGTGTATCGAACGCCAAGGTCAGCTCAGAGCGCGGCGTACCTCTGGAGGAAGGCTCCAGCAGTAGATAGTGATCTTCCTGTGGTAGTCGCTGCCTGGCGTCACCAGCGGGCGACAAGCGTCTCCTGCGTGCCCCGGTTGCGGTACAGCCAGGTGGTCCCCGGCGCGATGGCCCCGGTCAGGTAGCCGACGATGGGTTCCCGCTGTGTTGCGCTGTCCAGTTCGCCGAGCAGCTTCAGGGCGTCGGGCAGGGGAAAGAAGGCCGCTTGTTCGATGTCGTCGTCCTGCGCCGCGCGGCGCCGCGGTGCTCGTAGAGCAGCCAGGCAACGTGTTCGACGAGCTCGTGCGGGACGTCGAGCGTGGCAGGGTACGGAACCAACAGGGCCCTTCAGTGGCCGGTGTGCTGAGTGGAATCACCACGCCGACGACGAGGGGCCCTGCCTCGTCACCACACCCTCCGACCAGCCAATTTCACCCGCCAGCACAGGATGGCAGAGGTTCACTGAGAGACGGTCGGGGTCTGCGTCGGCGGCCGCCCCGCGGGAACCGGCAGTTGCCCGGTGTACGTCATGGTCCGGCCCATGTGTCAGTACCCGCCACTACGTTCACCGTATGAAACCCGAAATGCTCGACAAGATGAACCGGTTCCGTGAGAAGGCGCTCGCGGGCGGCGTCCCGTCCGCCGAGGTGGAGAGGTGGCTCGAGGCCGCCCGCCCCTGCGCCACCCTGGCGTCCACCGTGGACGGGCCGGTAGTGGGCCACTTCGGCGGCCCCACCCTGCTCCCCGCCGACGCTCCCCGACTCCCGGCAGGGCTGAACCTGATCGCCATGCTGGACTTCGCCGCGCTGCCCGACGACGCAACGACTCTGGTACTGCCCCGCGACGGCCGGCTCTTCTTCTTCGCCCGGCTCCATCCCGACGACCTTGATGCTTCCGGCCGAGTGATGTATGTCCCCGCCGGCACGCCCCTCGAGGAACGCCCTGGGGACGGCGGCTACGACCGCGCGGAGCTACGGTTGAAGTACGACCTCTCTCTGCCGGACAACGAGGTGCTGATCGACCCCGTCGAGCACCCGCACGCCAAGGAACTGCGCCAGGCCTGGTCAGACGTGCTGTACGAGGACAGGCACCATCGCGACGAGACTCACCTGCAGATCGACGGATACTCCAGGGACTCCTACGGTGAGGACGACCCCATCACCGCGTCCGCCGCCATGGCGGCACGGGGGGCAGGGAAGCCGGAAGGCAGGCGGGCCAGCCCATGGGCACGGCCTCGTCCCGACGACTGGGCGCTTCTCGCTCAATGGTACGGCGGCGTTTTGGACTTCGGTAACTTGCACATCGGCGGTGACGTCTTCTGGACGATCGCGAGGAAGGACGTGAAGGCGCGGTACTTCGACCAGGTGACCGTCCTGGGGTGCTTCGCAGGCCCGTGAGTTGATGTCCGATTCTGGCTGTCCCGACCGACGCTCCAACCGCCACGCCACCACACCACCGACGCGCCAACCGCCTCACGGCAAGGGCATTTCCTGCTCAATCCAGTTCGTGATCGATGGGCGCGAGGGGTGCCAGCCAAGGTCGTGAGCCCGGGTGGCACGCACGCGGCTGTTGGCGCCGAGGGCGTACCGGGAGAAACCCTCCCCCCACGCGGCCGCAGCGGAACCCAGATCCCACGGCTCCACCGCCCCCAGACCCAGCCGACGGGCGATCGCCTCACCGATATCGGCGAACGAGGCGTCCTCGCCGCCCTCCACGAAGTAGAAGCCCGTGGCCGCGGGGTCGGTGAGCGCTAGGTGATACAAGTCGGCCATGTCGTCGAGGTGCACCGTCGACCAGCGGTTCAGGCCGCGTCCGACGACGCGGACGGTCTTGCTGGCCTGCGCCTGTGTGACCAGCGGCGGGATCAGCACGGTCTGCGGGCGCGGTCCCGTGCCGTTGCCGTAGATCAGTGAGTTGCACAGCACCACCGAACGCACTCCCGCTGCACCGGCATCGATGACGGAGCGGTCGATGGCATACCGAGCCCGCCGGATCTCGTGGTTTCCCGGGCTGAAAGGCTTCGCGTCGTCGAAGATCACCTCAGATTCGTACTCACCCTGGGCGTCATCACCGATGACGCTGGTCCCGCTGGTGTGGATCAACACCTTGCCCGAACCCCGCAGAGCGTCGACAACGGCGGCCACAGCGCCACGGTGGTCGCTGTGAGCGGCATTGATGACCGCGTCGGCGCGGTCGGCCTCTCCCTTGAGCAGCGCCGCGTCGTCGAGGTCCCCGACGACCGGTTCGATGCCGGCGGCGGCGAGAGCATCGACCACGCCGGGAGTGCGGGTCAAGCCGCGCACCGTGTGCCCCTCGCGGATCAGACGGCGGGCCACAGCTCCGCCGATATAGCCGCTGGCACCTGTGAGAAAGACGTCCATGATGACTCCTGACGATGTTGGGGTGATGAGGGTGTCAGCTGCGGAAGCGGCCTGCGGCGCGCAGGGCTTCATCCAGCGGCAGACGCTGCTGTTGGTCGCCGAATTCGCAGATGCGTGTGATGCGCCCCTCGTGGACCGTCACCTGGAGACAACGCGAAATGCGCACCGGGGTGCCGGTTTCCAATTCGCCCGAAGCGGTGGCGGCCAGAGCGAAGCCGTGGTGGTCGACGTGGAGGGACCAGATGCGGTCAGCGTGGTTTCTCACGAGGTCGGCGGTCGCACGGAGCATCCGCAGCATCGCACCCGCGAATTCATCGCCCGGAAGTGACACGGTCCTGTGATCGAAGCTGTGCCAGACCTCCACGGTCTCGGCGAAGAGTAGATCGAACTCGGGGTCAACCTGCGTCAGGCCGTATGTCCCGGTGAACCGATTGGCGACTTGGCGCACAGTGGCCAAGCAGGCGGACGACTCGGTGTCTTGCTCGTCGGGCCGGCTCGCAGCGGCTGCGGCTATGTCACTGCTGGTCATCAGTTGCCCTCTCGTACCTACCCCAATGCAGTCAGGGGCGCTTGAGGACCAGCGTCCGCGCAACCGTGCCAATTCGCGAAGGCGCCTTGCTGCTATGGCAAAGAATGCCGATCGGGTGGTCTCAGGTGGCGCGGTTGTACATGTCCCTGGGCCGAACATGGGGCCCCTGGCCTGCCCATGCCCGCCGGTCTATTGCCACAAGGCCAGAGGAGGCAGATCACCGTCGAGGTCCGACACAACGTACTTTCCTGGCATCGAAGCTTGAGGACTCGGCGGTCACTGGTCCGGGGGAGTGGTGGGGGTACCTGCGCGTGCGTACGGGGATGCAGCGCTATCGGCCTTTGAGCTGGTCTTTTCCGTGTCGGGTGAGCGTCTGCGCCCTGCTCGCCGGCCCGCTGGCGGTGTCGGTCGACATCGCGGCCGTAACCCCTGCGTCTCACCGCGGTCCCGGCCATGACCGGCCCGGCCGTTCCTGCCTTCAGTCACGTCACACCGCACGGGCGGAGTCGAACCGGCGCCGAGCCTCCTCGATGTGGTCTAGATAGGTGAGGGTCCAGGCACACATTCCGTTGACCGTGGCGCGCAGTGCCTGGCCGGCTTCGGTGAGGCGGTATTCGACACGGGGCGGCACCACCGGATGAACGGTTCTGTCGACCAGCCCGTCCCGCTCCAGGTGCCGCAGCGTCTGGGACAGCATCTTGTGACTGATGCCTCCGACCTGCGTCTGCAACTCGGTGAACCGCAGGGTGCGGTCGGCCAGAACGTTGATGAGCAACAACGCCCATTTGTTGGCCACGCCCGCGAAGATCTCGCGGGCCAGCGAGTCGGCGCGGGTGAGATCCGTGTCGGCCGGATCACGGGCGGGCTGCTTGGTTACCACGAGGTGCCCCTGTCACGGAAAGGTGCGTTCTTCCAGTTCGGAGCATACTCTCCTACGGTTAGTCCGTATCTGCTGGAAACCACGGCAGCCTGAACGGACCCCTGGAGCAATGATGATTCTCAAGACGTACGCCCGCCTTTGGGCCGACGACCTGAGCACGACCCTCCCCCTCCTGGAGCGCCTGACGGGAACGGGTCCGGACTTGCACTTCGCCTTCGATGAGATAGAGCTCGCCGCCATCGGTGACTTCCTGGTCATCGCCGGACCTGCGGAGGAACGCGCTCGGTATGCCCACGCCACGGCCACAGTGATTGTCTCCGACCTGGACCAGGCGCGTGTGGCGCTGGACGAGGCAGGCGCCGAAATCACCACGAAGGAGACGACCAGCGCAACCGGCCGCTTCCTCTACGCCCGTCATCGGGGCGGGGTGGAGGCCGAGTACGTCGAATGGAAGCCGGAGGTGCGGCGTCAGGTACTCGGCGCGTAGTGTCGGCCGGCTCCTTCCATGCGCGACGGGGCTGCATGCGAACGGGAGCCGCATGCCAGCCTGGCTAGCCTTCTGAGTCAGGAATTCCGTTCAGGTAACTGGCGAGGCGTTCGAGGATCTCGTCAGCGGTCTTCGCCCAGGCGTAGGGCCGGGGGGTGTGCCATGCGGCGATCCAGGCACGGATGCCCTTCTCGAGGGCCTGGACGGTCTTGTGTCGCGTGGACCTCGCGTGGTGCCTGCTTGTTCGTCAGCCCGGCGAACCACCGCTCGACCAGGTGGAGCCAGGACGAGCCGCAGGATCAACTCGGCCCTCGGCCGCCCAGTACGCGCCACCGGACAACCCTGCACAGCTGAACGGAAATTCCTGACTCAGAAGAAGACTGCACATCTATCGCGTTTCAATCGATAGCTGTCGAAGTCAATGGATGTCGGCGCACGGTGGCGTCCCACTGCCACTCCACGCGCCGGGGCAGCCCGGGCAGCGGGGCGCGGCCCGTGCACCACAGCAGCGTGTCGGACGAGGGATGGCCGGAAGGGGCGTCGGGGAAGAGCCGGGCCAGGACGGCGGTACTGGTGGTGTCGGGCGGGGCCCAGGGGAGACCGAGGGCGCGGGTGATGTCGTAGGTGTGGAGGGTCAGTTCGGTGATCGCCATGGCGGCGAAGCCGGCGGCGTCGGAGGGGCCCCAGGGGTGCCAGGCCCGTACGCCCGGCGCCGTGTCGCGGATGGTGGAGGTGGCGAGGGCCGCGGCGATGCGGAGGCCGTCCAGGCAGTCGGGGATGGGGGCTTGGGGGTCGAGGGAGGCGAAGAGCGTGATGTAGCGGTCGGCGGGGCGGCTGATGAGCAGGCCCGCGTAGCCGGTCAGGCCGAGGGCGAGGTGGTCCAGCGTCTGGCGGCAGGTCCAGTCGAGGCCGTGGGCGGGGCGCGACCAGTCCTGCCCGGCCACCTCCCCGAGGGCGGCCAGGCAGGCATCGGTGGCGGTGGCGAGCAGGCCCGTCCAGCGCGGGGCGTGAGCCGGAGCGTACGAAGGGGCCGGACGGGCCGGAGAGGCTGGAGGGGCCGACGTGGCAGGAGAGGCGGGCGCGGAAGGAGGCGGGGCTGCGGCGACCCGCGGGATCACGGTCACGCGCTGCCCGTCCCCTTCTTCAGGACCTCGATGACGCTCGCGTAGCTGTCGGAGCCATGGCCCAGGTCCCGGGTGCGTTCCATGGTGGTCTTGAGGAGTTCGGGCAGGGCGTTGTCGATGCCCCGGGCCGCCGCGGCGTGCAGGAGGTGATCGACGGTGGCGATCTGTACGTCGACGGTGGCGTCGTCGCCCGGGTAACGGCCGGCGTCGACCTGGGCGGCGTAGGTGGTCAGGAATCCGGTGACGGCGCTCAGCCAGCGGATCGCGACCGGGGTGAAGGCTGTGGCCTCGATCTTCTCCGCGCCGACCAGGGCGGTGCCGTGCAGCCAGCCGGTCATGGTGGCCCACATCAGGCCGAGCAGCGCGGCGTCGTAGAGGGAGGCCAGACCCGGCTCGGTACCCAGGTGCAGGGGGTCGCCCAAGGCCGCCAGGGTCGGGCGCTGGGCCTCGAAGAGGTCCTGCGACCCGCTGTACAGGAACATCATCTCGGGGCTGCCGACCCCCGGCGGAGTGGTCATGATCGCGCCGTCGAGATAGTCGGCGGAGTGCGAGCGGGCCCATGCGGCGACCTCCTGGGCCCCCTCCGGGGAGCCGGAGGTGAGGTTGACCAGGGACTTGCCCGCCAGGGAACCCGCGACGGGGTCGAGGATGGCGTGCAGCGCGTCGTAGTCCAGGACGCAGACGATGATCAGCGGACTCGCCGCGACCGCTTCCTCCGGCGTCGCGGCCAACCGGGCACCCCCGTCCACCAGCGGCTGCGCCTTACCCGCCGAACGGTTCCATACCGTGGTCGGGTGGCCCCGCTCCAGCAAGGTGGCGGCCAGCGCCGATCCCATCTGGCCCAGTCCGACGACCGTGACGGCCGAACGCTCGGTACCCATGCCTCAACTCCTGTACGTCCGCCCACGCCTGGGCCGGTTGATCACGTGCGCACCACACTCGCAGCAGGGCGCGGGCGGGAGAAGTGACAGCAGTGACGGCGACCACCAAATTCCTGCCATACGCTGAGCGGCATGAGTGTTGGTTCCGTCGCCCTGGTCGTGACCGAGGAAATCGACGTCCCTTCCTGGGAGTTGTACGAACTGAGCCTCCCCTGCACGGTCTTCGGGAAGCCGCAGCCGGACCTGGCGGACCCCTGGTACGACCTGCGGCTGTGCAGCACCCGGGAGCCCGACCCGGACGCTCCCGCCAACGGCACCGGGCTGTCCCTGCGCACCCCTTACGGCCTCGCCGACCTCGTCGGCGCCGGGACGGTCATCGTGCCCTCGGTGCCCGACGCCTGTGTCGACGAGGGCCGGCCGCTGCAGCCGGAACTGATCACGGCTCTGCGCCGCGCCCACGACGCCGGTGCCCGCATGGTCTCCCTGTGCACAGGCGCTTTCGCCCTCGCCGAGGCCGGCATCCTCGACGGCCGTCGCGCCACCGCCCACTGGATGCACACCGCCCAGCTGGCCGCCCGCTACCCGAAGGTGCGGGTCGACGACTCGGTGCTGTACGTGGACGACGGCGATGTCCTCACCAGCGCCGGCCTGACCGCCGGACTCGACCTCTGCCTCCACCTCGTACGTCGCGATCTCGGCGCGCACGTGGCCAACCAGCTGGCCCGCCGCATGGTGGTGCCGGCCCACCGCCCGGGCGGCCAGGCGCAGTTCATCGACCAGCCCATGCCCGCCACCGACGACATGGGCCTGGCCCCCGTACTGGACTGGGCCCGGGCCCGCCTCGACCAGCCGCTGACGGTCGAGCATCTGGCCCGGCGGGCCGCGATGAGCCCGCGCACCTTCTACCGGCGGCTCCAGGCCGCCACCGGGGTGACTCCGCTGCAGTGGCTGCTCAACCAGCGGTTGCGACGGGCTCAGAGCCTGCTCGAGACGACGGACCTGCCGATCGCCAGGATCGGTGAGCTGAGCGGCCTCGGCACCGCGAACAACCTCCGCCACCACTTCCTCAAACAGATCGGGGTGTCGCCGAGCGACTACCGGCGGGCCTTCCCTCCGACGTGACGGCCATCGCCACCAACCTGACGGCCGACCACTTGGCGGTGCGCCGGTCCGCTTGGGGAGACGGCGTCAGGTCGCTTGCCGTCTCAACCGCCCTCGCGCCAGCGCAGATACGCGCGGCGGCGTCGCGCGCGGACGACCCGTTCGACGAGGAGCGCCAGGAACGGCGGATACGGGGGCCGGGGCCGTTTGCCCGCGCCGAGTCGCGCGAGCCGCCGCGACGTGGCGGCCTGCACGGCCGCGGCGGCCAGCGCCTTCCCGCGGAGACGCGTCCGGGGCGGCTCAACCCCCGCCTCGTCCCGCAGGCCGGGCTGTGTGCTCGCCCGGACGTCGCCCTGCGTGGCGTCGGCCCGTACGTCCGCTCGCACGCCACCCCCCGCTCCGCCCCGCACGCCGTCCCCCGCCCCGCCCTCCGCGAGCCACCGCCTCGGCAGGTCCGGGTCGAGGGCGAGAGCCGTGGCCATTCCGGCGACGGCGACTCCCGAGCCGAGGACCCGTTGGGCGACGGCCCGGCGGCGGATGCCGCCGGTCAGCATCAGGGGCACCGGCGAGGTGGCGACGAGTTGTTCGGCGAGTGCGAGGAAGTACGCCTCGCGGGCGAGGGTGCGCCCGTCCGCGGGGGCGCCCGCGGTGGCCAGGCTCTCGATGCTGCCGCCGGACAGTTCGACCAGGTCGGTCCCGGCGTCGGCGAGCATCTTGATGACGTCCCGTGCGTCGTCGGTGTCGAAGCCGCCGCGTTGGAAGTCCGCGGAGTTGAGCTTCACGGCGACGGTGAAGTCCGCGCCGACGCGCCCGCGTACGGCGCCCACGACCGCCAGCAGCAGCCGTGCGCGGTCGGGCAGACCGCCGCCCCAGCGGTCATCGCGCCGGTTCGCCAGGGGAGACAGGAACTGGGACAGGAGGTAGCCGTGCGCGGCGTGGATCTGGACGCCGTCGAAGCCGCTGCGCCGCGCCAACTCCGCCGTCACCGCGAAGCGTTCCACCGTCCCGCCGATCTCGTCGGCGGTCATCGCGCGCGGCGTCGGGAACATGCCGGAGAGCCCGCCGATGTCGATCGGCACCGCGGACGGTGCCCAGGTGACATCGGTGAGATCCTTCGGGATGACGCGCCCGGGGTGGTTGATCTGCATCCAGATCCGCCCGCCCGCCGACTGCCCGGCAAAGGCCCACCGCTGGAACGGTTCCAGCGGCGTGCCCGCCTCCAGTACGACGTCCCCTGGCTGCGCGACCGCTCTGCGGTCGATCATCACGTGCCCGGTGATCAGCAGTCCGGCGCCACCGGCGGCCAGCCGCCGGTAGAGGGTGACGAGTTGGTCTCCGGGGAGCTGCCCGGGTGCGGCGAGCAGTTCCTCCATCGCGGCCTTCGCGAGCCGGTTCGTCAGCGGCACGCCGTGACGCAGTTCCAGTGGTTCTCCGAGTGCGGTCATCGTTCCCTCTCTGGGGTGGGTGTCCGGGGCGCGCGCCGTCCGCGAGGGAACCACCCCGCCGCGAGGCCGCTCGCCGTCGCCGTGCCCGCGAGGGCGAGCCGGCCGAGCAGGTCGCCGGTGTGGCGATGGAGCGAGCCGGTGCCAAAGCTCGGGACCTGCGTGTACCAGACGCCCGATTCGTTCGTCGTGTCCTGAGCGGGGAGCGTCCGCCCGTACGAGTCGTACGCGGTGGACTGGCCGTTGAAGTTCTGCCGGACCAGCGCGTAGCCGTTATCGATCGCGCGCAGCCCGGCCATCCACATGTGCGTGCGCCCGACTCCGGGCCCGTCGCCTCCCGGTACGAGCACGGTGTCGGCGTCGATGCGGTTGAGCGCTGGGACGTCCGCGTCGTAGCAGATGACGGTCAGGAACGCCGTCTGTGCGCCCCACCCGAGCCAGACGTGGCGGAGTCGGCTGCGCGATGCCGAAATCGACACCACCTCGGGTACCGTCGTCGCTCCCCGTTCCCCGTTACGACGCTGCCGCGTCCACGTCGCGGACGTCGTCGAAGCCGAGTTTCCGGTTGAGCTCGCCTGTGACTCGCGTGACCGCGCCTCGCGGCAGCAGGCGCGGCACCCAGGTCGTGGGGCGGCTGCCGAAGCCACGTCCGGGGTAGGAGACGGACCGCCCGCGCGCGAAGTCGTCCAGCGTCCGTGCCGCCACGCCCTTCGGGGAGTCCGCGACGTTCGGGTGCATGGTCGCGGTCGTCCCGTCGAAGAACCCTGTGTCGGTGGCGCCCGGGTGTGCCGCCATCACCCGTACGCCGGTGCCCCGCAACTCCTCCGCCAGCGCCTCGCTGAACGAGAGCACGAATGCCTTGGTGGCGGCGTAACTTGCCTGATACGGCATGGGCTGGAAGGCGGCCGTGGAGGCGACGTTGATGATGCCGCCGTGTCCGCGTGCCAGCATCTCGGCGCCCAGGACGTGCGTCAGGCCGATCAGCGCGGTGACGTTCACGTCGACCGACCGCACGTTGGGCTCCAGGGGGCGGTCGAGGAACGGCCCGACCGATCCCATCCCGGCGTTGTTGACCAGCAGGTCCACGCTCAGCCCGCGTGCCGCGAGTTCGTCGGCCACCGTCCGCGGGGCGTCCCGTTCGGAGAGGTCAGCGGCGATCACCTCGACGCGCACGGGGTGCTGTACGGGGCGTTCCTCCCGTATCCGTCCGGCAAGCTCGTGCAGTGCGTCGGAGGAGCGGGCGAGGAGGACGAGGTGTGCGCCTCTGCGGGCAAGTTCACGCGCGTAGGCCGCGCCCAGTCCCTTCGAGGCGCCCGTGACCAGGGCCGTGGTGCCGGTGTAGTCGTGCATGGGGGACTGCTTTCTGTCCGACGGGAGATGAGCGGCCCGTAAGCGGATACTTCGAGGCTCGAATTAATCTCCAACCGAACGTAACACTTCGAGTCTCGAAGTAGAAGGCCACTACGATGAGGTCATGACCCGAAGCGCCAGCGTGGCACTCGAAGCGCTCGAAGCAGCGGTGATCGCGAACCACGAGATCTTCATGCGGACCAGCGACCGGCTCGCGCCCGTACTGGCCGAGCTCGGCCTGACCCACGCGACGGCCCAGGCGCTCTGGACGATCGACCCGGACGAGCCGCCGCCGTCGATGAAGGAGATGAGCAAACGGCTGTTCTGCAACGCGCCCAACCTCAGCTTCGTCGTCAACCAGCTCGTCGACCGCGGCCTCGTCGAGCGGTCCGTCGATCCCGCCGACCGCCGGTCCCGCGTCGTGGTCCTCACGGAGAAGGGGCGGCGCGTAAGGGCCGAGGTGGTCGACCACACGCTTGCCACCACCCCGTTCGCCGGGCTCAGCCCTCAGGAGATGCGCCAGCTGACGCAGCTCCTGGGGAAGGCACTCGACGCCGCCACGGACGCGGGCTGAGGGGCGGCGCGCGGCCAGGCCACACGTTGCCGAGCGAGGCTTCCTCGGCAGGACCCGTCCGCCCGAGTAGCCTCAGCCGGCCGGGCTTGGCGGTTCAGGATCGGAGGCCGGATACGCCATGTGGTCGTTGACCGACGAGGACCTGCGGCAGATCGGCGGATACCGTCGGCTGTACCGCCTGGGCGCCGTGGCATGGGCCGCGTGTATCTGGCACGGGCGCGCCGCGGGCGGTACGTGGCCCTGAAACGTCGCCTCGTCCCGGCCGGGCGATACGGATCTCGGTCGACGAGGAGGTTCACGTTCACGCCCGGTACGGCCGGTGCGGTGTCGATTACCCCGAGCGGGAGTACTTCGCGCTGGAGGCGCCCGTGGTTGCGGCGATGAGAGCGCCTCGTCGCTCTCATCGCCGCCGGCCGGGAAGTCGTCGCCGACCATGGTCGGTGGTTGCGCCCCGCGCGGATTGGTGGAAGAAGCTCGTCGAGCCCGCCGGGAGCCGGTGGCGGCTGCTGCATTTCCCCGTTCCGCGCGAGGAGCAGCTGCGGCGTCTCGAGGTACGGAACCGGCGGGAGGACGCCACGCGTTGGCGGTCAGCCCGTCGTCACTCGACGACTTCTACGTCAGGTCCGCCCCCGACGCTGAAGGCGAAGAGATCATCGCCGCGGGCTCGTTCCGACCCGAGCCGTAAGCAGGAGGCCGCCAGGTGGCGACGATCCGCGTCGCCTCGTCCGTCCACCAGCCCGGCACGCAACTCGGAGACACGGGACGGAACCCGAACGCGGGCTCTGCGGCCCTGTGTGGTGCGCTCTGCCTAGCCCTAGTACTGCAACGGTCTTTGGCGTGACTGGTGGCCAGGTTGGTCGTTGGGCTGGATATGGGTGGGGACCTCGGTGATGTGAGGAAGTGGGCGGCGGGTCTGGGCGAGGTGCATGAGCGTTTCATGCACCGGTTTGCCCGGTCCGAGCCGCGTGAGTCAGCACTGGCATATATGCGGGGCCTGATAGCCCCGCTGGAACGGAAGAACGGCTGGACGCTGGCTGAGGAAGCCGGCCACGCGGCTCCCGACCGCATGCACCGGCTGCTGAACCGGTGCGACTGGGACCCTGACGAAGTCCTCGGCGACGTGCGTGATTACGTCGTCGAACACCTCGGTGACCCGGAAGCCGTGCTGATCGTGGACGACACGGGCTTCCTGAAGAAGGGGGCCCGCTCGGCCGGGGTCCAACGGCAGTACTCCGGGACGGCGGGGCGCACGGAGAATTGCCAGGTCGGCGTCTTCCTCGCCTATGCCAGCGCCCGTTGGCGCACGCTGATCGACCGCCGCCTGTATCTGCCCACGTCATGGACCGATGAACGGGAACGATGCCGAGCCGCAGGCATTGACGACGCGGTCGCCTTCGAGACGAAAGTGGTCACCGCCAAAGCGATGGTCCGCCGGGCGGTCATCGACAAGATCCCGTTCCGGTGGGTTACCGCGGACGCAGCCTACGGCTTCTCCAAAGGCTGGCGGACCGAGCTCGAGCGGGCCGATGTCTTCCACGTCATGGCCACCACCCGACATGACACTGTCGTTACCCGCTGGGCCATGGACCACCCTGTCCATGACCTCTTCCCCGGCCTGCCACGGCAGAAATGGAAGCGCCGTTCCTGCGGCAACGGAGCCCACGGACCACGGATCTATGACTGGGCGAGGGTCGAAGTCCGGCCCTGGCACCGCGAAGACCGCCGGCACTGGGTGATCGCCCGCCGCAGTGTCAGCCGACCCCAAGAGATCTCCTACTACATCGCCTACTGCCCCGCGGAAACCACTCTCGACGAACTGATCCGCGTCGCCGGCAGCCGCTGGGCCGTCGAGGAATGCTTCCAAACCGCCAAGCAGGAGTGCGGCCTGGACGACTATCAGGTCCGCCGCTACCCCGGCTGGCACCGTCACATCACCCTCGCCATGGCCGCCCACGCCTGCCTCACCGTCCTGCGGGCCCGCGCGCTCGACACCGACAAAGCAGAAACGGATCCTCCCAGCTCATACCCCTCACCCTCCCCGAACTACGACGCCTGATCCACCGCCTCACCCACCGCCTTCCCGCACCCATCGAACACGTCCTGCACTGGTCACACTGGCGCCGGCACCGACAACACCAAGCTCGCGTCAGCCACTACAAACGACGCGGACACACACCACCAGAAGCTGCCCACCCGTCACGCCAAAGACCGTTGCAGTACTAGGGTCCGGGGCGGGGTCACTCCTGCGGCCTCGCCGCCCCGGTGGCGAGGCCTGATCGCGTGCACGTCGTTGGGGCCCGGCCGCTGGACCGAATGAGCGAGCCGCCGCAGGGCTACTGCGTGGCGCCCGGGAGTGCGGGGCAGCCTGGTAGGCATTGTGGTTCCAGGTGACCTTTCGGCATCCTCCCAGAAGCCAATGGAGACGCTCGTGAACGATCAATTACCGAGCCCGGCCCTCCCGCCTGTGGTCGACAGAGAGACCTACCAGGAGTCGCGGGAAGCTCTGCTCGCACGGGAGAAAGCGCATACCCGTGAAGGAGACGCGATCGCGGCGGCGCGGCGGCGGCTGCCGATGGTGGAGGTCGATGCCACCATCGAGGTCATCGGCCCTGACGGGCCGATCACGATCCTCGACGTCTTCGAAGGCCGCAAGCAGCTCATCGCGTATTTCCACGCCTGGTGGCCCGGACGACCCGCCGCCGGGCAGTGCGAGGGTTGCACGTTCTTCAACAGTCAAGTCCGCGAGCTGTCCTACATCCACTCCCGCGACGCCACGTACGCCACACTCTGCAAGGGCCCCTACCAAGAGAGCGTCCGCTACCGAGACTTCCTGGGCCTGGGCATGCCGTGGTATTCGGTCGAGAAGACGGCGCCGCAGCTCTTGGAGGGTCGTGACTGGCAGCGTCACCACCTCGTCTGCTACGTCCGCGACGGCAAGAGGATGTTCGAGACGTACTACACCGGCGGTCGCGGCGTCGAGGTGATGGCGCCCACCCACGGGCTTTTGGACATGACCGTCTACGGACGCCAGGAGGCGTGGGAGGACTCCCCCCGCGGCTGGCCCCAGCCCTGGTACTCCGCCGAGAACCCCGAGGAGTGGCGTACGAACGGGCGCCCCATCGCCCAGTGGTCCCGCATCGAAGCCGGCCGCTCCGACGAGCTGACCTAGTTGTCGTCGAGGACGTCGGTGATCCGAGGGTCGGTGGCGCCGGTGCCGGCGATGACATGCCGGGCGACACCGACGCGCAGCACCATGGAGGAGACGTGGTGGGCCACGAGGTCGCGCAACTCGCGTGCGATGGTGGTGCCCTCCGCTGCGCGGGCGGCCGGCAGCTGCTGTCCGGCGCGGACACTTCGAGAGAAAGCCATAGCCGGACACCTATGCCCGGCAGTGTCTGGCCACAACCTGGCGTGCGTACTGGTCCTCGGGGTCGATGTCTTGAACTACCTTCTGGGCTTCCAGCACCCGACCCGTCTCGCACATCAGTCGAACAAGGACGTACAGGGCGCCACGGTCGCCGTCTTCGGCGCGGTCACGCAGCGCCGCCTCCATACCCCGCTCTCGAAGCGATCTGTTGAGTCTTCGACGTGCGTGGTTATCCGTGAGGGCGCGCTCCGTAAGCTCTGGGATCCGTTCCGCTCGGGCCAGCAGATCCATGTGCCACAGATGGTTGTCGTGCATGTCTGGATCGTCGGAGAAGCATTCGGCGTGGGCGCTTACCAGCGCGATCGCCACGTCCCAATCTTGAAGCTGTTCCGCCGCCCGAGCTCGATCCAACCAGTCCACAGGACGAGTATCGCCTGTGGCCCCACCGGGCAGTGCCTTTCGAAGTAACCGCTGATGAGCGTCCTTCAAGACAAGGTACGGTCAAATGCCCACAAACCGCTCCGTCAGAAACGCTCGGATCCCCGCAGGGGGTGGAGCAGATGCCGCTGATCCCAGATGAAGGTCCGGTCCCACAGCTCGCACCTACAGGTCTGCACCCAGCGTTCCATGGATGCATTCATCCGCGGCATCCGGACACCGCTGAGCGCGACCTCGACCCCCACATTGGCGAGGACCGCGTCGAACAGGGCGGGGAACTCCCCGTCCCGGTCCCGGATCAGGAACGGCGCCCGGCAGTTGACATCTTCCAGGTCCATGACGAGATTCCACGTGGCCTGTGCCACCCACAAGGCCGTCGGGTGCGCGGTCGCGCCCGAGGTCCGGATTCGTCGGCTGGCGTGCTCGATCACGGCGAACACGTACAGTCGTGCCCCGGTCAAAGTGACCGTCTCGAAGAAGTCGCAGGCCAGCAGGGCGTCGGCCTGGGAGCGCAGAAAGTCGGCCCACGCGCTGGAGGTCCGCTCGGGCGCCGGGTCGATCCCGGCCTCCCGCAGGAGGAATTGACCGTCGATGCGCTCGCGTTGGCGTGCCGGTCCGGGAGCTCGGGCTCAGCTCGCAGTCGAGTCCTTGGTCAGCGCGTCCATGAAGAGGTCGACGAGCGGGCGGGCTTGCTCCTTGGTGCCGTGCTGCACGGAATAGGCGATGCCGCCCATGAGGAGTAGGACATTGTCGGGGGTAACGTCGGTTCGCAGGCTTCCGTCTTGGGCGCCGGCCGCGAGGAGGGTGGCGACGGCGTCGGTAAGGAGTGCACGGCTGTCGGAGTATGGATCGATGCCGGAGGCGATGACCGCGTTGAGGGCTTCGGACATTCCGCTCTTTGCCGTGGCGTAGTGGATGAAGTGTTCCATCCATATCCGGGTGGCCTCGGCAGCCAGGTGCTGGGCGAGGAGGTCGTTCACCTTGTCGCACACACGGGTGAGTTGGCGCCGGTAGGCGGCGTCGATGAGGATTTCCCGAGTCGGGAAGTGCCGGTAGAGCGTGCCGACACCGACGCCGGCCTGCTTGGCGATGGCTGCAGGCGCGGTGTCCAGCCCCTGCTCGGCGAAGGCTTGCGTGGCGACCTCCAGCAGGCGCTCCCGGTTCTGCAGCGCGTCACTCCTGGGGCGGCGGGGTGTGGCGGGCACGCGGTTTCCTTCGGGGTCGGTCTCCAGTTGCTTTCCGGAACCCGTTCCGCTTAACTCTCAAACGGAATGTTTTCCGGTATCACACTACTCCAGGAGACTCCCATGCCCGCTCCCTCCGACAAGGCCTCACGTCACTGGTTCGTCACCGGAGCCTCCGGTGGATTAGGCCGCCATCTCACCGAGCATGCCCTCCGGAACGGCGACCGCGTCACGGCGACGGTCCGCCGCCCCGCAGCTCTGGAAGACCTGCGTGAGACACACGGCGACTGGTTGACTGTCGAGATCCTCGACCTCACGCGGCCGGCCGATGTGGACAAGGTGATCGGCAGGACTCTCCGGTCCGGGCCTGTGGACATTGTGGTCAACAATGCCGGATACGCGGTTGTGGGCGCCGCCGAGGAAATGACCGTCGAGCAGATTCGCGACCAGATCGAGGTTCTCCTGCTCGCGCCGATGATGATCACCCGTGCCTTCCTGCAGCCGATGCGTGAGCAGGGCGGAGGCCGGATCATCCAGATCTCCAGTGTGGGCGGCCAGGTGGGCATCCCCACTCACAGCTCCTATCACGCGGGCAAGTGGGGGCTGGAGGGCTTCACCGAGAGCGTCAGCCGCGAGGTCTCCGACTTCAACATCCACCTCACTCTGGTCGAGCCCGGCGCCACCCGTACCGGCTTCGCTTCGGCCCTGCAGTACACCACCGAAACGACCGTCTACTGCGACAATGCCGTCGGCCGGACCCGGCGCTACCTGGAATCCGCAGACGAGAACGTCTTCACCGGTGACCCGGCCAAGCTCGCCGCCGCCATCTACGACACAACCCGCCACCCGAGCCCGCCCCTGCGCCTGGCTCTCGGCTCCGACACCTACAGCGCAATCCACGCGGCGCTCACCGAACGTCTCACCACGCTCGAAACCCAGAAGGACCTCGCTGAATCTGTTGCCTTCACCCACTGAACCTCTTTCATCCTGTGGTGTCGGAGGGTGTGGTGACGAGGCAGGGCCCCTCGTCGTCGGCGTGGTGATTCCACTCAGCACACCGGCGACCGAAGGGCCCTGTTGGTTCCGTATCCTGCCACGCTCGGCGTCCTGCATGAGCCCGTCGAACACGTTGCCTGGCTGCTCTATGAGCACCGCCGCGCACGCAACGCCCGCTGGCGGAAGCTCGGCTGCTTCGACCAGACATCTTCCTTCTGGCCCGACCGGCCGTGAGGAGAACAACGCGGGAAGATGGCGACTCACCGGCAGGGATGTGCCAACGAGCGAACGCATGAAAGTGGTTGAGAGGGAACCGGTACGCGAGGTCCGCCGATGAGGTGAACCGACGTGCGGGTCCGCGTGGCCACGCAGCTGGAGCGGGCAGCTGTCTCACGCCTTCAGGTGAACTCCGGGTGCGAAAACGTTCATTCGCCCGGTGTCGGGGGTCCTCTAGGCAATTCTGGCAGCCGTCCAACGGAAGGCTTGCTCATGCGACGTCGTGCGGTGATTGCGGCTGCTCTGATTCCCCTGTCGGCCATCGGCGTGTCTGCGGCTGTGGCTGCGGGACCCGTGATGCCTGCCGCGGGGACGGTCACGTGGTGCTTGTCTTCAGCGGCGGCTCAGCACCTGGCGGCTGACGGAGTTGTGATGGCGGCTGCTGCTCCGGCAGTGCTCGACTCTTCAGGGCCGACCCCGTGCGTGCAGTGGCCGATGAAGGGCATGATCAGTCTCGACCTGACCGAGGGCTCCTGGACGGCGGGCGGCGGCATGACCTTCACCAGGGCCTCGGACGGGCGCAGTCTGAGCTTCACCGGGGCGCGCGGTGACTTGGCGCGGCGGTCGATGCTGGTTGATGCGACGGTCGGAGATGAAGCTGCGCAGCCGGTCGATCTCGCCACGTACGAACTCGACATGACGAAGATCACGGTCGCTATGCCCTCCGTGAACTCGCCGGGCTCGGTCGAGGGCGGGCCGTTCGACACGGTGCTCAAGCCGGACGGTGCGGCGGTGTTCTCCCGAGCGTTCGGCGCGTCGCCGGTTCCCACCGGGAACAGCCTGGCCACGTTGGCGGGCCGTGTCGATGTGGTCCCGGCGCTGGGATGAGCCGGATGTGGGCGGAGACGGGTGCTGCCCTTGTCAGTCCTGGCCTGCTGGGTGAGGTCCGGGCTGATAGGGCGGGCGCTGCGGTGCTGGCATGGGCGCGGGACGTGAGTCTGGTGGTTGACGCTTTTGAAGAGAGGCGTCTGCTTGCTATGCGCCTGGGGGAGCTTGCTGAACTGGCCACGCCGGGGGTGAGCGACGCCGATCTGGAACTGACAGCCCAGTGGGCGGCGTTCATCTGCCTGGTCGATGACCGGTTCGACCGCAGCCGGGCCGATGTCCGGCCGGAGGAGGTCGCGTCGCTGTTCGCACGGCTGCTGGACGTGATCACCGGTGGCCGTGCGAGGTCAGGCGGCGGGGTCGAGCAGGCCCTGGATGATCTGTGGCGGCGTACGGCTCCGCGGATGTCCATCCAGTGGCAGGAGCGGTTCGTTGCCGACTACCGCGACTTCGCCCTGGCCACGCAGGCAGAGGCCGCCGGACGCATCGAAGGGGTCGTGGTGGGGCTCAGCGACTACGTGCTGCGGCGTCGCAGGACGATCACGGCTTTGCCTATGGCGGACATCCTGGAGTGCACCGCTGGCGCGCCCTGGCCCGGGCTGCCCATGGGGGAGGACCTCATGAAGGCCATGCGGCAGGCCGTGGCTGATGTGGCCGGCTGGACCAATGACCTGGTCTCGGCCGAGGACGACGTGCGGGAGGACCACGACAACCTGGTGACCGTGCTGAGCTGTGAGCGCGGCTGCTCCCTGTCCTCGGCACGCGAGCAGGTCACGGCAATGCGCGATGACCGAGTCAGGGATTTCCATGCCCTGGCCGCCTCGCTGACGGCGATGGCCCTTCCCGGATCCGAGCGGGAGGAAGTGCGGCGCTACGTTGCGGCACTCGGTTCCTTTGTCGCCGCGACGCTGCACTGGCTTGGCGTAACCCATCGCTTCGACACCCGCTGGGCGCCCCGGCGGGTGTGACCGACCTCGTTCACCCGCCCTGTCGATCCACTTCCACCGCGTTCTCCGTGCTCTCCAAGGACTGGTCCACCGATGAGACCCTCTGCCACCGAGCAGTTCCCAGCGGCCTGGCTGTCGTCGTACTTCCCAGCAGCGCTGCCTGCCGGACGCACGCGTCTTCTGACGCACGTGCTGAACCGGGTGGGAGCGGACGGTGCCGTGCGCGACACCTGCCGCAGCCGGGTCCTCGAATCCGCGCTCGCCCTGGCGCTGGTAAAGCGGTGCGGATCTTGTCACCACGAGGCTCGTACTCGCCTCGTGCGCTACCTGGAGCGCCAGCAGAACAGCGAAGTCCTCATTGACGCGACCGCAGCCGCCGCTGCCCTGGGCCGGGGCACCAGGCAGCCGGTGCGCCGCCAGGCCCTCGAGGACATTGTCAGCCGGGTACCGGACTTCACCGGACCACGCAAACGCGCCCTGGTCCACGCCATCTTCACCATGCTGGGCGCGGCTACCGACCATGCCGACGTGGCTGCCCATGCCGTCGACGTGAGCGCGCTGCATCCCTGGGCCGCGGTGCAGGCCGTCGCTGTGAACGCGATCCTGGACCGGGCGGCAGGCAGAGGCCCGGCCGGCGCAGACGATGTCGCTCTGCTGGCATCCACCCAGCGTCCGGGAACGGTGTGGGAGGGAAACCTCTTCATTCACCTGTCAGTCCTGCATGCCCTGGTGGACGTCCCCGGTATGGAGAGCGTCGTCCATGCCGGCCTGAGTACCGCCCTCAGGCACCAGCGGGAGGACGGCGGCCTGCCCTTCGTCACGGACACTGACACGTGGTGCACCGTCGTCGCGGGCCTGGCCCTGGGCAGTGCTGGGGCACCGCGTGAGGTGCTCTACCGCATCGCCCGGCACCTTGTGCATGTTCAGCACGCGAACGGCGGCTGGTCCTACACCGACCACGTTGAGCTCTCCGACACGGACTGCACCAGCGTCGCAGTCGAATTCCTGCACCAGCTGGACCCGGTCACCTACCGCGGCCCGATTGAGCGTGCCCTGGACGCTCTGGTCGCGGTCCGCGGCGCCGACGGCGGATTCCCCACCTATGGAGCGGGCACTCCCTCCGAGGCGTGCATGACCGCCGCCGCGATCAACGCGCTCAGCACCCAAGGCCGCCGCCACCATCACCTCATCCAGCCTGCGCTGCGCTTTCTCGCCGACCGCCAGATGCCTGACGGCTCCTTTCCCCCCGGCTGGAGCAGTAGTCGCCTGCACACCCTTTTCCGGGCCTACCTCGCCACCCACCACCGGCAGTCCGGTGTGGCCGTCCAAGATATGAGCGGTCGGATCGCCGGCCTGGTGCGAGCCGCGCAGAACTCGGACGGCGGCTTCGGACAGAGTCACGGTGCCTCGAGCGATGCCATCAGCACCGCCTACGCCCTGATCATCCTGGCCACACAGCCCGATCCTGCTCCCGCGGCGCGCACCGCGGACTACCTGCTCACGCAGCAGCGTCCCGACGGCAGCATCGTCTCCACTCCCGACATGCTCGGGCCGCGTCCTTTCCCGTATCACGTCCCGCTGCTGACCGACGTGTTCACTCTGCTCGCCCTGGGCCACCTCACCCCGCGCATCCGGCCATCATCCTTTGCTGTGCCGGATCGCCAGCACAGCAGTACCTAACACGCCCAGAGGGCAGCCCCATGAGACTTTCACTCAACCTGCCTCCTCTTGCCTGGCTGAGGCAGGTATGCCTGCTGACGGGAGGTGCAGAGGGCATCGTCTGGCCCACGGCCGTAGCCGGGACTCACGTGCACAGGTGTGACAACTCCCCGAGCCACCTCGACCGAGCTGCTGCCGACCGCCGGGAAGGGACCGAGCGGAGCGCTGCCTGTGACCACCTCGTCCGAGCCGGGCGCGCCTACGTCCGCCGCCCTCGACACTCGGGACACCCCCTGCCGCATTTCCGGCCTACAGCTGCCTGACCCCTGTCTCTCACCAACCCACCACCGCGGAGCGTCCAGTGACCGTGCCCCTGCGTCCCACGCCCATGGACCTGACCATGCACGACATGGCCCAGGTCTACCCCTCGATCTCCCAGGCCATCGGGGTGGTCCTCCACCTGGAAGGAACCACGCCGCCCCTCAGCGAACTCCGCGCCCATGTCGGCTCCCACCTGAAATCCCAACCACGCCTGACCCATTACCTCCGCGGTCGCGGACTGAAAGCCCGCTGGCACCACGACCCCGCCCCTGACCTGAACCACCGGGTCCGCGAACAGCGCCTGCCCTCAGGCACCCAGCACATCGACACAGCCCTGACCGGCCTCGTCGCGCACCCATTGCCCGCTGAGGGCCCGCCGTGGGACATCTGGCTGCTGGCCGGGTACGCCCCGGAGCGTTATTCCATCTGCCTACGAGCGCACCACAGTACTCAGGACGGCTTGGGCTTGATCGGTACCCTGACCGCTCTGTTCGGCAGCGCACCCGCGCCCGTGAAGCACCCAGCGCTTCGGGTAGGCGTCGGAGCCTACCTGAGCACTGTGCGCGACATGCTCACGGCAAGCGCAAGCAACAACGTTTGGAACGATGCCGAGCGACCTCTGACCGGTCGCCGCGACATCACCTGGGCGGATGTCCCCACTCAGCGGCTGCGGAATACCGCCACCGCCCGCGGCGGCGACACGAACGACGGCTTCCTTGCCGCCCTCAGCGGAGCCTTGCGCACCTGGGCAGCACAATCGTGGCCCAAGGGCGCCGCCAGGCCGCTCCCAGCGATCAAGATGATCAACCTGCGCCGTGCCGAGGAACACGACAGGCCGGGAAACTACTTCACTTTCGCCTCCGCGCCGCTGCCCTGCCACGAGCCGACAGCTGAAGGCCGCCTCGACCACGTCATCGCCGCCACCCGCACCACGAAAGACCCGGCCCGCCACAAGGCCATGCGTTCGGTGATGGACCTCGTCCCCGCGCGTGCCTTCCATGCTCTGGCGACCCGGCTGACCACACTCGACCGAGCCTCCATCAGCACGTCCTACGTCGCCATCCACCGGCCGTTGCGCTACAAACAGGACCCCGTCACCCGCCTCCAGCCCTTCACCTGGCTCCCCCGGCATCAGCCGGCGTCGATCGTGGCCTGCAGCTACAACGGAACCACCAGCGTCTGCTTCGTCACCGATGCCGGCCTCCCCGGCCTGGACCGGCTGCCTTGGCTGTTCCGCGACGCCGTGGGTGCCCTCCCACGCTCGGACGACGACCCGCAGGCGGGCATCCGAGCGGAGCAACTTCCCCACGCCGGCGTGACGCTCCCCGTACCTGCCGCTGCCCGTGATACCGCGGCAGTCGTCGATTTTGACTTCATCAAAGGCATCCTGGTCCACCAGGGGAACCTGCCGGCTGAATCGATCACGCGTCAGGCGACGAAGGAGGAGGCCGGAATCGACTCCCTGGCGGTGACCGAGCTGTCCATGATTCTCGAAGAGCGCCTGGGCGTCGTGATCACCGAGCACGAGCTCGCGAAGCCGACCACCATGGAGGAGCTGGTCAGCCTCGTAGCTCAACGGGCGTCATCATCCCCCTGCCGCGAGAGCCCGCAATAGCGGGGGCTCCACCCCCAGACAGATCGGCCGCACACGGTGCCCGAGGCGTAGTCGCGCCCCGGCTCCTCAGTCAGCAGCGCCGGCCGTTACCGGCCTCAGCGGCAGCATGTCGGCGACAGAGGGGTCACCACGGGCAGCCGATCAGACCGCAGTCCCGAACGCAGACCCTTCACTTACCGTGTTGCCAACGAGCAAGTACAGAGAAGACAAACCGTGATCTTTGCACGTAAAGCCGCATCTCCGTCGTCGGCGCCTGCCGCGCGGCTGATCGGCCTGGGGTCCTACCTGCCCTCAGGGAAGGTAAGCAACGCCGACCTCGTGTCACGCCTGGACACGACAGATGAATGGATCCGCACCCGTATCGGCATTGCCGAGCGACACATCGCCGACACGGCTACGGCTACCAGCGACCTGGCCACTGAGGCGGGCCTCCGTGCAATGAAATCAGCGGAAGTGGAACACGTTGACGCCGTCATCCTGGCCACCGCCACTCCGGACCATCACGTGCCTGGCACCGCCCCCGTGGTGGCCCACCAGATCGGCCTTCCCCAAGTACCCGCGTTCGACCTCGGCGCCGGCTGCTCGGGCTTCGTCTACGCACTGACTGTCGCAACGGCACTCATCCACGCGAAGACCGCCGGCACCGTTCTGGTCGTCGGAGCGGAGAAGATGTCGGCCGTCATCGACCCCGCCGACCGATCCACCGCGCCGATCTTCGGCGACGGAGCGGGCGCGGTCGTACTCACAGCCGCAGACGCCGACGAACCCGGAGCCCTCGGACCAGCCGCATGGGGCAGCGACGGCGGGCACGCAGACGCCATCATCATCCCCGGCGGCGGTTCCCGCAGCCCTTCACGTACCACTGCCGACCTGGAGAAACTCTACGTACACATGAAAGGGAACGAGGTGTTCCGTCACGCGGTGCACCGCATCACTCAGGTGACTCACCAGGCAGCCACCGCAGCAGGATGGGCCGTCCAGGACATCGACAGGCTGATCGTCCACCAAGCAAACGCGCGCATCAGCGCAGCCGTAGCCAACGGCCTGGGAATCCCGGCCGAGCGCGTACCGTCCAACATCGCCCGAGTCGGCAACACTTCTGCGGCTTCCATTCCACTGCTGCTCAGTCACGCTGCGGTCGACGGACAGCTGAAAGCCAGGCAACGAGTCGTCGTAACCTCCTTCGGGGCAGGTTTCACCTGGGCGGCCACCACTCTGCGGTGGCCCATCGGCCTCCAGGCTCTTGTCTGAGCGCACATTGCACTCACCCGTAGCGGGTTCGTTGCTTTAGTTCGACCGATGCTCAGTTCCTGGCCTTCGCCAGGTGCTGTTTGAAGTTCGGGTCTTTTCGAGGCGCGGTGGTCGGCCGGTCTGGGCTGGTAGTACTCGTATGTGGCGCGTTTCGATGTGACGGATGCTGAGTGGGAGTTGCTCGAGGGATGTCTGCCGGTGGCGGCGACGGGTCCGCTGCCTTCGGCGGGTGCGGGATCAGTTCAACGGTGTGCTGTGGAGATTTCGCACCGGCAGTGGCCGGCGTGATGTCCCGGAGCGCTACGGGCCCTGGTCCACGGTGTACTCGCGGTTGAGAGCCCGGGTCGAAGGCCCGGGGTGTTCCAGGCGCTGATGGACGGTCTGATCGCCGAGGCCGCTGCGCGCGGGCTGGTCGGGCTCAGACTGGTCAGTGTGGAGTCCACGGTCGTACGGGCTCATCACGAATCGGCATGGCTGGCGGTCGCCGGGGAGACCCCGGACGCTCCCGAACAGGCAGTGACCGAGGAAACGGGGGTTCCGCTGCCGGAACAGGGACCGGTCCTGCGGGTGATGGGCCGCCGTCCGTGCCCGGTGCGGGCGGCCCGGAAGGAGGACCGGGAGCGGTCCGCGGCGCGGCGCCGTCGCCGGGCACGGGCGAAGGCGGCCGGGCTCGGCAGGTCCAGTGGCGGGCTGAGCAGCAAGGTCCACGCCGTGGTTGACGCGGCGGGACTGCCGCTGGAAGCCCGTCTCATCGACGACGAGGGCGGCGCCGTCGGTGTCGATGTGTTCGGCGGCGTAGGCGCGCAGGTCGTCGCGGACGGCGTCGGCGTCCCAGCGAGTTCGGCGCAGTAGCCGTTGCATCGGGCCGGGCCGGGCGAGTCCGGCTTGTTCGGCCAGCTGCCAGCAGTTTTCCGCGCCACACGCGACAGCAGCCCGACCAGATAGGCGCGGGCGGTGGTCCGGGGTTCTACCCGCCCGAACCGGCCCGTGATCCGGGCCATGACCTGGTCGAACATCGCCCGACAGCGGGCAGGGTCCAGGCTCTGGCCTGCGGCCACCGCACGATCTTCAGGAGTCCACATATCCCCCGATGATCACGCGGTCGCCGTACCCGCTCTCGACCGGGTCCAGCCACATGATCGCGGAACCGGACGGGAGTGTCAGAGCTGCGCGAGAAGGTTCTCCTTCGCCCACTGGGCGACGGTGAGGCCGGGACGCCCGAGGACGGTCTGGACGTCGTCGTGTTCCCGCAATTCGAAGGGCAGATTCCCGGACGCGGCCAGACGCATTTTCTGGACTGCGCTCTCGAGGTAGAGGCCGGCGCCGTGCTGGGGGATCTGCCGGGCGGCCTCGGCCAGGAAGTCGGCCCCCTGGTCCGTGCAGGTGATCTCCGTCCCGAGGGTGTCCGAAAGCACTT